>CAVFCB010000098.1:0-6330 GCA_963620895.1 Bacteroidaceae bacterium
AAACCCACATGACCGAAAAAATCGCCTGCCGCGTCATCACGGATTCATTCGAAACCAAATGAAACCCGAAAAATTTCAGTCGCAAGTTGCGCCGCAGCCGCCCGCAGAGACTCTCTCCGCGGGAACGCATCTGTGCGCATTTCACAAGAGAATCGGTAGGCAGGGAGAACTATGCTCGTCGATATTTTGAAGGTGGCACATGAATAAGCATATCAAAAAAGTCTTTGTTTCCGGATGCTATGACATGCTCCACAGCGGGCACGTAGCGTTTTTTGAAGAAGCGGCCAAGCTCGGCGATTTGTATGTCGGGATCGGGAGCGATACCACGATTTTCGGGCTGAAAGCGCGGAGAACCATCAATCCCGAAGCCGAGCGGCTTTACATGGTCAAGGCGCTCCGTTGCGTCAAGGACGCATGGATCAATCGCGGGAACGGCATCATGGATTTTGAGGAAGACGTGTTGCGGCTCAAGCCCGACATTTTCTTCGTGAATACGGACGGGCATTCGCCCGCGAAAGAGGATTTCTGCAAAAAACACGGAATCGAATACGTCGTCGCCAAGCGAGTCCCGCACGGGAACTTGCCCGCGCGCTCGACGACCGCGTTGCGCAAGGAATGCAAGATCCCCTACCGCATCGACCTCGCAGGAGGATGGCTCGACCAACCGTTCGTGAACGCGCTCGCGCCGGGTGCAGTGCTGACGGTTTCGATTGAGCCGGATTACGAGTTCAACGACCGTAGCGGCATGAGCACGAGTTCCCGCAAAAAAGCGGTGGAGCTTTGGCAAACGGACATTCCCGAGACGAGCGACCGCGAGAAGCTCGCGAAAATTCTTTTCTGCTACGAAAATCCTCCGATGATGGGCGATCGCTACGTGAGCGGCTCGCAGGACGCACTCGGAATCGTAATGCCGGGTCTGAATCGGCTCGACTACGACAGCGGCTATTGGCCGAAAAAAATCACGACGCGCACGGACGCAGAGTTGCTCGCGTGGATTGAGGCGCGAATCTGGCTTGTGCCGCTGTATCCGCGACGCGCGGAATACGATGTATTCGCGGGAACGCATGTTACGGCGGAAAACGCGCGAGCGCTCGCAACGGCAACGGATGCAGTGTGGGAAGCGATTTTGGCGCGAAACGCTTCTGCGTGGGGAGCGGCGACGACCGCATCGTTCGACGCGCAACTTGCCATGTTCCCGAACATGGCGCCGCCGGACGTGCACGAAATCATCGCAAAATACGCACCCGTTTCGCTCGGACACAAAATCTCCGGCGCGGGCGGCGGCGGCTATCTGATTCTGATTTCGGAAACGCCGATAGAAAACGCGCTTCAAGTAAGGATTCGGAGATGAAAAACAATTTTCACACGGAGTTTTCTGAATCTGCAATGCACTCGCGAAAACGTTTTGGCGTAATTATCGCGGGCGGATCGGGCGAACGATTTTGGCCGGCGAGTCGCGCAACACGTCCGAAGCACTTGTGCGATATCACAGGTGCGGGAATGTGCCTTTTGGAACAATGTTTCCGCCGACTTTCACGTCTTGTTCCTGAGGAAAACATTCTTGTCGTCACGAATCGTGCCCAACTTGCGGAAACGCGGACTGCGTGTCCGTTCATTCCTACAGACCGTATTGTCTGCGAACCGGAAGGTCGTGACACATTGGCGGCGGTTGCGCTCGGGGCGTTCTGCGCAGAACGTTTTTCCGGGGAACGCGATGTTCTTGTTGCAACGTTCCCGGCAGACCACCTCATTACGGACGAGGCGAATTTCGTACGCACGGCGGAGACCGCGTTCGCTGCGGCGGAGGGAGGGAATGTGCTCGTGACGATCGGCATCGTTCCGACGTTCCCCGCAACGGGCTATGGCTACATTCAGTCCGGTGCGCTTTTTCGCACCGGCAATCCTCCGTGCATGAATGCAGAAAAATTTCACGAAAAACCAAATGAAACCAAAGCGCGGGAGTATCTCGCGCAAGGAAATTTCTACTGGAACGCCGGAATGTTTTTCTGGAAAAGTTCGTCTTTACGCACGGCGCTGGAACGATTTGCACCAGACTGTGCACAGGCTTTCCGCGATGTTTCCGAGTTGTTGAACGCAGGCGTTTCGCTCGAGCAAGCGTTGACGGAGAACTATCCGAAAATCGAAAAACGCAGTGTCGATTTCGGAATTATGGAAAAAGCGGACAACGTGAAAGTCGTTCCCGCAATGTTCGATTGGGACGATGCAGGAACGTGGGCGGCGGCAGAGCGGCATTTCCCGAAAGACGGGAACGGCAACATTTTTCGCGGGAATGTTTTTTGCGAGGCGACCAACGACTGTTCCGTATTCGACGATGGCACCGGACGCACGACAGTACTTTTGGGCACCCGTGATCTAATTGTCGTTCACGAAAACGATGCAACGCTAATTTGTTCCCGAGAAAACGTAGAAAAACTGAAAACGCTCGTGAAAAAACTCCCGGAGGCTTTGCGCTGAGATGCTACCGCTGAAATTCATCCCGGTTTATTTTGAGCGCGTCTGGGGCGGGCGCGCATTGAAAAGCCGCTTGCACCGGTCGTTGCCGAGTAGCGCGAAAATCGGAGAATGTCGCGAAATTTCCGATCGTGACGAGTCTGTTTCCATCGTCGCGGCAGGCGAATTTCGCGGAGAAACTTTCCGCGAAGTTCTGCGTGCGCACGGCACGGAAATCATGGGTGCGGGCTGGACGCCGGAACATCGTTTCCCGCTGATTATCAAGTGGCTTGACTGCGCAGAGACATCGTCGGTACAGATTCATCCGACGGTGGAATCGGCGCAGCTTTTTGACGCGGAAAAGAAAACGGAAGCATGGTATTTTCACGAAGCGTCATCGGGCGCGGAATTTTACGCAGGGATCCAAGGGAACATTTCTCGTGAAGATCTGCGGCATGCAGCGATTTCGGGAACGGTGGCGGAGATCCTGCGGCGACATTTGAGCGTTCCCGGCAGTTGCGTTTTGATTAACGCAGGAACAGTGCATGCGGCAGGCGCGGGGAATTTGATTTTGGAAGTGCAAGAGAGCTCCGATTCCACGTTTCGACTTTACGACTGGAATCGCCGCGATGCATCCGGAAGGACACGCCCACTCCACATAGAAGAAGCGCTGTCAAGCATCGATTTCGAGGCGAACGCCGGGGCGTTTCCGCAGGAAAACGGCGCGGGAACGAACGGCGTGCTCTGCCGTTGCGAAAGTTTTTCTATCCGCAAAATCCGTCTGCGCAACGGCGAAATTTTCCGCGTGCCCGCAGGTGCGCAACCGCGCCTCGCGGTCGTGCTCCAAGGCGGGTTTTCGCTTTGCGGAGGGAACAGCGAATTTTCCGTTGGAGAATTTGAAACGGCGCTATTCCCGCAGTGTGGGGATTATACGTTCTCCGCCTGTGGGGAAACGGAATTGCTACTCATTGAAAATTTTTACGAAACGAAAACGGCATGAAGAAAGCACTCATTACGGGAATTACCGGGCAGGACGGCTCTTTTTTAGCGGAGCTCCTTCTGGAGAAAGGCTACGAGGTTCACGGCGTTGTGCGCCGTGCGAGCCTTGAAAACACGGGGCGGATCGATCATTTGCTCGCTGATCCGAACATCGCGGGAACGCGCCTTTTCCTGCACTACGGCGATCTGACGGATTCGAGCAATCTCAACCGCATTCTCGAAAAAACCGTTCCCGACGAAATTTATAATCTCGGTGCGCAAAGCCACGTAAAAGTGAGCTTTGACGTTCCCGAATATACGGCAGACGTCGATGGCATCGGCGTAATCCGATTCCTCGACGCAATCAAGGAGGCCGGGCTGAAAAACGCGCGCTTTTACCAAGCCTCGACTTCGGAGCTTTTCGGAAAGGTGCAGGAAGTTCCGCAGTGCGAAACAACGCCGTTCTACCCGCGCTCGCCTTACGCTGTTGCTAAGCAATATGCATACTGGATGGTCATCAATTATCGCGAAGCCTACGACATTTTCGCGGCAAACGGCATTCTTTTTAATCATGAGTCCGAACGGCGTGGAGAAAATTTCGTCACCCGCAAGATTTCTCTCTCCGCCGCAAAAATCAAGGCGGGGCTTCAAAAAACGCTCATACTCGGGAACATGGATGCAAAGCGCGATTGGGGATACGCGCCCGAATATGTCGAAGGCATGTGGCGAATCCTGCAGCAGAAAAAACCGGATGATTTCGTGCTCGCAACGGGGAAAACCTACACCGTACGTCAGTTTACAGAACGCGCGTTTGCGCGGTTGGGAATGACGATTGAATGGTGCGGGAACGCCGAAAACGAACGTGGGATTTGCCGCGAGTCCGGAGAAGTCGTTGTCGCCGTTTCGCCCGAATTTTACCGCCCGACCGAGGTTGAGTTGCTCATCGGCAACCCCGCAAAAGCGGAGACAGTCCTTGGCTGGAGAGCAAAAACTGATCTCGACGAGCTCGTCCGAATCATGGTCGACCACGACTGGAATCTCGTGAGCAAGACGACACTCTGATTTTTCCCATGGACAAAGACGCGAAAATTTTCATTGCCGGACACACCGGAATGGTCGGGAGCGCAATCCTGCGTGCGTTACGTTCCCGTGGTCACACGAATTTCGTTTTGAAAACGCACTCGGAACTCGACCTCGCGGATTCCACCGCCGTGCGGAAATTTTACGCCGAGGAGAAGCCGGAAATCGTTATCGTTGCGGCAGCGAAAGTCGGCGGAATTTTGGCGAACAGTCGGTATCCGGTTGAGTTCCTGCGTATCAATCTTCAAATCGCGCTCAACGCGATTTGCAACGCATACGAGGCCGGCGTGCAACGCCTACTCTATCTCGGAAGCACCTGCATTTACCCGCGAAACGCGCCGCAACCGATTCGAGAAGGCTCGCTTCTATCCTCAGAGCTCGAAAAAACGAACGAAGGCTACGCACTCGCGAAAATCAGCGGGATCAAGCTTTGTGAATACTATCGGCGCGAATACGGAGCGCTTTTTCACTGCGGGATGCCCACGAACCTTTACGGGCCCGGAGACAACTATCATCCGGAAAATTCGCATGTGCTTCCCGCGCTCATTCGGCGCTTTCACGAGGCCGCGCGGAAACGCCTGCCTCGGGTCGAAATGTGGGGCACGGGAACGCCGCGACGAGAATTCCTGCACGCAGACGATCTCGCCGATGCGTGCGCATTTTTGCTCTCGTTGGAAAATCCGCCGGATCTTGTGAATCTCGGCAGTGGCGAGGAAGTTTCGATTCGGGAGCTTGGAAAAATCGTCGCAGAGACCGTTGGCTATCGTGGAGAGATTGTGTTCGATACATCCAAGCCCGATGGCACGCCACGCAAGCTTTGCGACACGACACTTCTGCGATCGCTCGGGTGGACTCCGAAAATCCCGCTTCGCATCGGCATCGCCTCCGCCTACCGAGACTTTCTCCGCGAATCCGCTGCTGGAACTCTTCGTTCATAGGAATACGTTTTTTTGACAAATGAGCGACAAAAGCCATCTGCACGCATCTGCGGCAAAAGAAGAAACTTCGGGCGACGGGAACGAAATCGTGCTTTATCGTCCGGACGAAAACGTGCGGCTCGAGGTGCGCGTGGACGACGGGAACGTGTGGCTGAATCGCCGCCAACTCGCGGAGCTTTTCGGTCGCGATGTCAAGACAATCGGCAAGCATATCGGCAACGCATTGCGTGAGGAATTGCGCGACATTCCAACTGTCGCAAAATTTGCGACAACTGCCGCCGATGGGAAAAAACTACCTCACGGAGCACTACAATCTCGAAGTCGTGACGTCCGTCGGCTATCGCGTAAAAAGCCCGCGCGGCGTGCAATTCCGAATTTGGGCAAATGCCGTTTTGAAAAAATATCTGCTTCGCGGCTTCGCCGTAATTTCCCGCCTCCCGAAAGAAACCGCAAAATGAATCCCGAAAATTTTCAGCCGCAGATTGCGCCGCAGTCGCCCGCAGAAGTTCCCTCCGCGGGAACGCATCTGTGCGCATCTGTGAAATCTGCGGCAAAAGAAACCGATGCTCAAATTTTTCAGCCGCAGATGACACAGATTTCCACAGATGAATTGAATGCGCTTTCGCAACGCGTCATCGCGTGCGCATTCGCAGTGCATTCCGAGCTCGGAAACGGTTTTCTGGAAAAAGTTTATGAAAACGCGCTTTGCATCGAATTCGAAAAAACCGGGCTGAAATTTGAACGCCAAAAGCCGCTCAACGTTTTTTACGCGGGAACGCTCATCGGAGAATTTCAGGCGGACATCGTCGTCGAAAATACGCTGATTCTCGAGTTAAAGGCGATAAAATCGCTGACGGATGCGCACGCGGCGCAATGCATCAAC
>CAVFCB010000099.1:0-6271 GCA_963620895.1 Bacteroidaceae bacterium
CGGCAGGCGCGGAAGATTTTTTCACCGGAAGCGATTTTTTCTTCGCGGGAACGACTTTCTTCGGCGGCGTCGGTTTTTTTGTCGCCGTCGGTTTTTTTGCCGAAGACTTCGCGGGAACGGGCGCCGGCTTCTTTTTCGCGGGAAGCGGCTTTTTCGCGACCGGCTTGCGGGAAATCGCGGGCTTTTTCGCGGCAGGCGCGGAAGATTTTTTCACCGGAAGCGATTTTTTCTTCGCGGGAACGACCTTCTTCGTCGCCGTCGGCTTTTTCGCCGAGGACTTCGCGGGAACGACTTTTTTCGCTACGGGCTTCGTCTTTTTTGCAGACGCGGCAGACGTCTTTTTCTTGGACGCGGGAACGGGCGCGGGCTTCTTCTTTGCGGGAAGCGGCTTTTTCGTCGCCGGTTTCTTTTGTGCGGCTTTTTTTGCGGGAACGATTTTCTTCGTTGCCGCCGGCTTTTTTTGCGCGACTTTTTTCGCGGGCATCGCCTTGGATTTTTTCTTGTCTGCCATAATTTGAGAATTTCTAAAAATTTATCGTGCGTTTTTTCCCTGACGGATACGCGGAGGGTTTCGCGAAATTTGCCTTAACGCGATTCGCTTTTTCTGCAACTCGAACACTTCGGGAGAATTCGGGTCGAGCTCCTCCATTTTGCGGTCGATTTCGCGGCGTTCCCGCTCGCAATGTTTGGAACAAAGGCGGGCGAGACATTCGTCGGCGATCCGTTCAAGCTCGCCAGTCTCCAAGTTTTCCCGGTCAAAACCGTTGCGGATTCGTGCCGCGAAATTTCGCTCTTCGTCTGTTTCAAGAAGGTCGTGAAGCGATTCCGCCCCGTGCCATTCACCTTCCTGAGCTTCCGCGAAAATTCGGTCGAGCAGGCGTCCGGCGCAGGAACTTTTATCCAACCATTCAGTCGGAATGAGATTGGCGAACAAGGGCGTGAAGGCATCGTAATTGAGAACGAGAATTAAGACGTCTTCCTCGGCTGTCGTCAAGGGGAAACTGCCCGTGGCGGGCGCCGCGGGAACGTTTGCAGAAGCGAATCCGGCGCGGGAACGCTCCTCCGATTTTTTCGCCGCGAGGAAACGCGCGAAATCCCGCTCCACCGACAACCGATCCAGTCCCGCCGCCCGCGCCAAAACGACCATGCAGTCGGTGCGAAAAACTTCCGAAGCGGAGGCGGCAACGATTTCGTAAATTTCTTCAAGCGCGTGCTGTGTCTGCGCCGGAGTCAATCGCTCTCCCTCTGGGAAAAACTTTCGCGCGATGAAGCTCATCGCGGGAACGCCGCTCTCGCGAATCACATCGACGGCGCCGGCGCCGTTGCGGGCAAAAAATTCGTCCGGATCCTTTCCGCCGGGAACGCTCAAAAAACGCAAGTCGAGCCCGGTGCGGAACGCGAGCGGCGCGAGCCTCAGCGCCGCTTTCTGCCCGGCGGCATCGGCGTCCAAGAAACAATCGAGCCGGTCGGAATAACGTCGCAAAAGTTGCAGCTGTTCCTCGGTAATTCCCGTGCCTTGCCCGGCGACCGCCGTGCGGATTCCGCATTTCCAGCAACGAATCGCGTCCAATTGCCCTTCGACGAGCACGAACGGCGTCGCTCGCGTTCCCGCGACGTCCGCGCCGGGTTCTCCTCCCGTTCGCCGCCCGGAAAAAACGTCTTTCGCCTTGTCGATATTGAACAGCGTCGAGCCTTTGTGAAAAATTTCCGTTTCCGAAGAGTTGATGTATTTCGCCTCGTTCATCCCGCGCCCGTCGTCCGGCGTAATTCCGGGAATTTTTCTCGCGGTGAACGCGATTACGCGCCGCTGAATGTCCGCGATGGGAATGACGAGTCGCGCTTCAAAGCGGGAACGCCACATTCTCGGATCGGCGTTGCGGTCCGTGCCGACAAACATTCCGGAAGCGGCGAGTGCGCGCGGCGAAAATCTTTTTTTCGCAAGCGCTTCGGCGAGATCGCGCGTGCCGTTCGGCGGCAGAAATCCGATGCGGAACTCGCGCGCCGTCTCGTCGTCGAACCCGCGTTCCCGCGTCCAGTATTCCCGCACTTTCGGAGCATTTTTGAATTTTTCCGAAAAATACGCCGCGCAAAATTCATGAATTTCGAAAAGCTCTCCGCGCAGCGAGCGCTCGGCGTTCCCGCCGTGTTCGTATTCGATCGTAATGCCGAAACGCTTGGCGACGCGCTCGACCGACTCCGTGAACGTCAGGTTTTCCCGCGCCATCAGGAATTTGAAAATATCGCCGCCCTGCCCGGTGCTGAAGCAGTAATAAAATCCTTTTTCGGGATCGACGAAAAACGACGGCGTGTTTTCGTTCGCGAACGGGCTTAAGCCTTTCCACTTCGAACCGGCGCGGCGCAAACTCGTGTAGTCCCCGATGAACGCCACGATGTCGGCGCGGGAACGGATTTCGTCGATGGATTTTTTTGAAATCAGCGGCACGATGCGAAGATTTTTTTGCGAAAAAAAAGCGGAAAGGCGTGCGCGCGGCGTCAGTTTTTCGCCGCACGATAAAGCAGCGCAAATCCTACAATCTGATAAATGACGTTCGGCAACCAGATCAGAATGTCGGGACGCCACGCCGGATCTTCAATCCACGAAACGAAAGTCATCAGCAGATAAAAAATCAGCGCAAGCGCGAGCGCGATGCCGATGTTCACGAACGTTTCCGAACGAGAAACGCGAATGCCGAGAGGAACGCCCAAAATCGTCAGCGAAAACACGGAAACGGCGGACGTCAGATAATTCTGAATCTGAAGCTGAACGCGACTTTTGTCTTCCGCCACTTTTTCCGGAGGATCTTTCGCGGGATCGGCGCGCCAGCCGTCCTCGCGCAACTGCATCAGCTCCGTAAGCGTGAACCAGCGGAGCTTGCGGCGCTCTTTCGGGAGCGTTCCGTCGCCGACGAGACTTCCCAGCGACACCGAAATCGGCGCGCTTCCGATGCTGGAAAAACGCACCGTTCCCGTGGAAACATCGGCGGGATTTTTGCGCGGGCGCTCTTCCGTCGCCGCATTTTTCAACGTAATCTGCAACGAATCGTCGCCGCCGAGCTCGTTCGATTCGACAAAACGGATTTCCGCTTCTTCCGCATGCGTAAAGCGCACGGGAACGCCCGATTTTCCGATTTCCCAAAGCCAAAAATCCTTCAACGCATCGCCGTCGCGGGAATCCGCATAAATCGCAAATCCCGGGAACTCGCCGAAAAGCACCTTCGGCACGATCAGCCGAGTCGGCGATTCGCGGAACGTGCTTTTCAGCATCGTTTTATACTGATTCGCGGCGCGCGGCGCCCAAAAACAATTGATGTAGCCGCTGACGCATACGCCGAGCACGGCGACGAAAAAAATCGGCGAAACGATACTCCAAAGATTCATGCCCGCCGATTTCATCGCAACGATTTCGTTGCTCGACGACATTCGCCCGAGCACGATCAGCACGCCCGTCAGCATGCCCAACGGCATCGCATACGGAATGACGCTCACCGAAATCAGCCCGACCAACTCAAAAACCGTCGGCATCGACAACCGCCCGTTCGCAAGCTCGCCCACGACCTGACGCAGAACGTTGCCCGTGACAAGGACGAATATAAAAAGCGCCAAAGACAACAGCACTGCCGAGGCGAACTGAAAAAACATGTGGCGATGAAGAATTTTCACGGGCGCTTCGAGAATCCTTCAAAGCGGGAAGAGGGTCAAAACATTTTTTTTCGAAAACAAAAAAATGTTTGACGCTTTCGGGGCGCAACATAGTCTCACGCATTCAAAGCTCGTTTTTGCAAAAAAAATCATTACTCCGTTCCCGATGAAAAATCTTCTCGCATTTTCCGTGTTCGCGCTCGCTTGCGCGGCGTTCCCGACGGGCGTCTGCGTTCCCGCATTCGCCAAATCCGTTCCCGCGCGCGCAGGAGCGAACGAAAAACCGGACGTCGTCATTTCCGCCTCGGATTTCAAACGCAACTCGTCGTTCTCGGCGTTTTTGCCGAAAAACGCCAAAGGCGCAAAAATTTTCGCAACGGATTTCGAACAGCTCGTCGCGCCCAACGGCTCAATGCGCTTTCCGATTTCGGACAAAACTTGCCTCGTGACCGTCACCGACAAAAACGGCGGGAACATGCGCACGCTCACGGTGCTTTTTTCAACGGGAAACACGGGCGCCGGCAAGCCGGCAATCGTTCCCGCGATTCAGGAGTGGGTGTCGAAATCGGGCGATTTTCAGCTCGATTCCGGCGTCTCGCTCTGGTGCGATCCCGCGTTGAAGAAAAAAAATCCGCTCCTCGCCGCGCACGTGAACAATTTTCGCAAAGATCTTTTCGCGCTCACGGGAATAAAACTTAAAACCGCCAAGCAAAAGCCGAGCGGAAGCGGGCGCGCGATCGTGTTCGAACTCGGCGCTGATGAGCGGCTCGGCGAAGAAGGCTACGAACTCGCCGTCTCGCGCGGCGGGATCGTCGTTTCCGCCGTCGCGCCCGTCGGCGCAAACTGGGCGGCGCAAACGCTGTTGCAAGGTTTCAAAAATTCCTTGGGCGCGCCGGGCGCAAAACCCTCGTTCCCGTGCGGGAACGCCGTGGATTACCCGCAATATCCGTTGCGCGGATTTTCCTACGATGTCGGACGCAAACCGGCAACGCTGCAAGCCGTCGGCAACGTCGTGCGCACAATGGCGTTTTACAAACTCAACGACCTGCAACTGCACCTGAACGACAACTTTATTTGGCTGCACGATTACACGAAAATTCCCTGCGGGAAAGACGCCTCGGCAGACGACAAAAAACGCGCGCTCGCAGAAGTCATGGCTGCCGCGCCGACCGCATTCCGGCTCGAATCCAAGGTGCCCGGACTTACGAGCGAAGATTATTTTTACACGAAAAAAGATTTCGTCGAATTGCAGGAAACCGCTGAAAGCTACGGCGTGCGCATCGTTCCCGAAATCGACATTCCCGGACACGCGATGAGCTTCGTCAAGGTGCGCCCGGACTTGATGTATCGCGGCGGCGTTCACAAGGAACACGATGTCGAACGCGCCGCAATGCTCGATGCTTCCGGAGATTGGTTCGACAAGAAAAAGAAACGCACGTTCCGCGACGAAACGCTGAAATTCGTGCAAGGCGTCATGGACGAATATCTCAAACCCGTCGGCAAAGAAGGCAAAATTTTTCGCGGGAACGTCGTCCACATCGGCACGGACGAATATTACGGTTCCGCCGAAGATTACCGCGCATTCGCCGATGCGATGCTCAAATACGTAAAATCTCGCGGCTACACGCCGCGGCTCTGGGGCTCTCTCAGCTACAAGCGCGGGAACACGCCCGTAATCGCCGACGGCGTGCAGATGGATATTTGGTCGCTTCATTGGCAAAAACCGCAGGAAGCAATCGATCTCGGCTACGACATCATCAACATTCTCGACGGCGACACCTACATGGTGCCGAGCGGCTCCGGGAGCGTCGGCGGCTACGGCGACCTTCTCAACCTGCAAAAACTTTACGGCTCAACGTGGGCACCGCACGTGATGGGCGCACAACAAGTCGTTCCCGGACATCCGAAACTCCTCGGCGCTCAATTTGCGATCTGGAACGACAACAGCTGGCGCCGCGACACCGGGCTCACGGACTACGATCTTTTCGACCGCATTCAGAAAAGCTCCGCCGTCATCGCGGAAAAAACGTGGGCGACGGGAACGGATCGCTCGTTTGAAGATTTTGAAAAAGTGCTCGGCAAAATCGACGTTCCGCCCGGAATCAATCCGCGCTTCAAGGCGGCGGATCACCTTCCCGCGAGCGCAGACGAACTCAAACGCGCCGAACGCGTGAACGCCGACACCATCGGCAACAAAACATTCAAACTCAAAGGCGGAAAATCCTACGTGCAGCTCCCGCGCGACAACTCGTTCGCGCCGGACTACAAAATCACCTTTACGGTGCGCCGCGCGGCGGCGGGCAAAGGCGAGGAAATCCTGTTCTCGGCGCCCTGCGGCACGTTCAAGGCGGTGCAGAAAGAAACAGGGAAAGTCGGTTTCACGCGCGACTCGTGGGATTTTTCGTTCAACTACACGTTGCCCGTCGGCAAAACCGTCGAGCTCACCGTCGAAGCGCGCGGGCGCAACGTCACGCTCTACGCGGACGGCAAAAAAATCGGCGCTCCCGTGCGGCACAAATTCCCGGAGTCGTTCAAATTTTCCACGCTCGTCTTCCCGATGCACATGATCGGCGCTCCCGAAAACGCATTCAACGGCGAAATAAAAATCAAAAGCGTGGAAAATTGACGAAGC
>CAVFCB010000100.1:0-6136 GCA_963620895.1 Bacteroidaceae bacterium
TATTCTGCGTGCGCTCCCGCGGGAACGCAACGCAAACGCGCGGCGGCGGAGAAAACAAAAAGCGTTCCCGCGAAAATCTCGGGAACGCTTTTTGCGGGAACGCGCGGTTTTCAGGCAACGCGCTCGACGATGAGTCCGATGGGATTCGGGCGCTTCGGCGCAAGGCGGTAAGCGTTGCGGAAGTATTCCATCGCCTGCTCCATCTTGGATTCGTCGTTGTAGGCAATTTGAATGAGCGGCTCGCCCTGCTTGACCTGCGTGCCGACTTTTTTGATGTCGAACGCGCCGACGGCGGGATCGTAAGTGCCGTCTTTTTTCTGCGCGAGCACCTGCACGCCGCGAGCGATGAGCCCGGCGTTGATGAGATGGACATAACCGCGTTTCGCCGCAGGCAATTTTTTGATGTATTTCGCCTTCGGGAATTTTTCGGGATTGTCGATCCAATCCGGTTTGCCGCCCTGCGCGACGACCATTTCGCGGAATTTTTTCAGCGCTTCGCCGTTTTTGAGCACGCGCTCAATCGTCTGCTTCGCGGAAAGCGTCGATCCCGCGACTCCTGCGAGGCGCACCATTTCCATGCCGAGTTTGAACACGAGCTCTTTCATGTCCTCAGGACCTTCGCCTTTGAGCAGTTCGACGACTTCGAGAATTTCAAGCCCCGTGCCGACGGTGTTCCCGAGCGGCTGATTCGCGTCGGTGACGAGCGCGACGCACTTGCGTTTCATGCTGCGGGCAACGCGCGTGAGCGTTCGCGCGAGCTGTTTCGCCTGCTCGAGATCGCGCACGGAGGAACCGTTCCCCCACTTCACGTCCACGACGAGCCCTTCGCAACCTTCCGCAAATTTTTTGGAAAGAATGCTGCTGGTGATCAGCGGGAGCGAACCGCTCGTCGCCGTCGCCTGTCGAAGTGCGTACAACGTTTCGTCGATCGGCGCGATTTCCTTGTTCTGCTCGACAATTGCGCAGCCGACCTTGTCGAGAATTTTCACGCAGTCCTTCGTCGGGAGCTTCGATTTGAAGCCCGGGATGGAGCTCATTTTGTCTGCGGAAGAAATGGCGAAATCTTCATCGCGGGAAACGAACGTCGGCACGACGACGCCGGTCGCCGCCGCGAGCGCCGCGAGCGCGATCGTCGATTTGTCGCCGACGCCGCCGGTGGCGACTTTGGAAATTTTCGGATCGGAGATGTCGTCGAGATCGACGGTGTCGCCGGAAAACATCATTTCCTCGGAAAACGCTGCGGTTTCCGCCGCCGACATATTTTTGAAATAAATTGCCATCAGCAATGCCGCGAGTTGCGAGTGCGGCATTTCCTCGTCCATAACGGAATCAACGATGTGGCGAATTTCCTCCTTCGTAAATTCTCCGCCTTCCCGCTTTTTTTCAATGAGATAGGCAAACGACGGTTTGAGGTCTTTTTTGCTTTCGGAGTGTTTTTCGGGCATATTTTTGCGTTTTGTTTTTGTTTAGAATAATGGGTGTCCCCGAGACAAAGTCTGTCTCGGCTACATTTATCGTGGCAAAAAATTCACATTATGTCGAGCAAAAAACTGCGCGGGAAGAAAAAATGTTGCGAAGCGCCGCGCCGGGGGAAAATTTTCTCCGAAACGGAACCTCGCGCGGGAACGCCTGCCAAATTTCAATTCGACGGGAACGCCGAATTTTGTTTTCCTTACGCTCAATCCTATGAGCGATCCTATCAAGCACGAGTGCGGAATTGCCGTTGTCAGGCTTCTGAAGCCTCTTGAATTTTACGAGCACAAATACGGCTCGCCGCTTTACGGTTTCAACCAGCTGTTTCTTCTTATGGAAAAACAGCACAATCGCGGGCAGGACGGCGCGGGCATCGGGTGCGTGAAGTTGGGCGTTCCCGCCGGAGAAAGCTTCATGGTGCGCGATCGCGCGCTCGGCTCGGGAGCGCTTACGGAAATGTTTTCGCGGCAACTTTCCGACTACGATGCGAAAGTGAAAGAAGGCGTCATCATTCCCGAAATGCCTTCGACCGTGAAAGCGAATTTCAATTTCGGCGGCGAACTTCTTGTCGGGCATCTGCGCTACGGCACGTCCGGGAACTACGATTTAAGCACCTGTCAGCCGTTTGCCCGAAAGTCCATCTGGCCGACGCGCAACCTGATGATCGCCGGCAATTTTTCGATGGCGAACCCGAACGAGCTGAACGAAACGCTCATCAATCGCGGCGCGCATCCCATTGTTTCCACGGACACGCAGGCGCTCATCGAAGAACTCGGCTACTGGCTCGACGACGCGCACACGACGATTTTCCGCCGGCTGCGCGACGAAGGCGTTCCCGGGCGCGAAATGCCCGCAAAAATCGCGCACGATCTCGACCTCGCGCAAGTGCTGCGCAATGCGTCCGTGCACTG
Source organism: Bacteroidaceae bacterium (assembly GCA_963620895.1). Lineage (GTDB taxonomy): Bacteria > Verrucomicrobiota > Verrucomicrobiia > Opitutales > UBA953 > Spyradosoma. The sequence continues at coordinate 2,385 of CAVFCB010000100.1, forward strand.
GGACGGCGGCTTTGCGCTGAGCGGCATGACGGGCAGCGGCGACATGTTCGTGTTGCGGGATCCGCACGGCATCCGCCCCTGTTTTTACATCCGCAACGAGGAAGTCGTCGCCGTCGCCTCGGAACGTGTTGCGCTGATGACGATTTTCAACGTCGAAGAAAAAGACGTCTGCGAACTCGCTCCCGGCGAAGCGATGATCGTGGATTATTTGGGCGCGGTTCGTTTTGAAAAAATCATCGAACCCGGAGAAAAAACGCACTGTTCTTTCGAGCGCATTTATTTTTCGCGCGGGAACGATCCCGCGATTTACGCGGAACGCAAGGCGCTCGGCGCGGCGCTCGTTCCGCAGATTCTCAAAGAAATCGACAACGATTTGCAGCACACGGTGTTCTCGTTCATTCCGAACACGGCGGAAACCGCCTATTACGGCATGATGGGCGAGCTCCGCATCAACCGCCGCCGCGAAGTCTGCGCCGAACTGCGCGATGCGGTCAAGACGGGAACGATTGACGAAGCGATGCTCGACCGCCTCATTATGGGCAACTGGCCGCGCGGCGAAAAACTCGCGCACAAGGACATCAAACTGCGCACGTTCATTTCGCAGGAAAAAGACCGCACGAAGCTCGCCTCGCACGTCTACGACATTTCCTACGGCGTTGTAAAGGAAGGCGAAAACATCGTCGTCATCGACGATTCGATCGTCCGCGGGACCACGCTCCGCGAATCCATTCTCAAAATTCTTTCCCGCCCGAATCCGAAAAAAATCGTCGTCTGCTCTTCCGCGCCGCAAATTCGCTATCCGGATTGCTACGGGATCGACATGAGCGAGCTCGGAAAATTCCTCGCGTTTCAGGCGGCGGTCGCGCTCTGCCAGCAACGCGGCAAAGGCGATTTGCTGCGCGACGTTTATCAGGATTGCATCGCGCAACAGGACAAGGCGCCGGAAGAAATCGTGAATCACGTCGAACGGATTTACGCCGAATTTTCAACCGACGAAATTTCGAAAAAATGCGCCGAGCTCGTCTATCCGAATTGCGATTGGTGGAAAGGCGATCTCGTTCTCGTTTTCCAAACGATTGAAAACCTGCACAAGGCTTGCCCGGAAAGCACGGGCGACTGGTATTTCACGGGAAAATATCCGACGCCCGGAGGCTACGCGACGCTCAATCGCGCCTACATCAATTTCTACGAAAACCGCTCGGGACGCGCCTACTGAGCGCGTTCCCGCGACGAATTCAGAATTCGTCGGAAAAACCGTCGTTCCAGCGCGGACCGTCGCGATTGGCGCGGCGGTTTTCTTTTTCGAGCGCTTCGCCGTAGCCTTCCCACGTCGTAATATCGCCTTTGAGCACGCCCGTGACTGCGGGTTTGTTGAATCCGGGATCGTCGGGATTTTCAACGGGCGAACAGGACGCGAGCGTTCCCGCGATGCACAACACCGCGGGAACGAGCAGGAATTTTTCTGCGGGAACGCGTCTCATCATTGCGTTGCGAAAACTCAAGCGTTTGCGCGGCGCATCGCTTCGTCGCGCAGGAAAACCTTGGCGGCTTCGACGGCGGCGGCGGCGTCCGCTTTCGCTTCGGCGAGATCGGATTTTTCGCTCGTCGCGAAAATGTAGAATTTGATTTTCGGTTCGGTGCCGCTCCCGCGCACTGCGATGCGCATTCCGTTTTCCAACGTGAAGAAATAAAAATCTTCTTTCGGAATCAAATCGCCGTCGCAATCCCGGATGGTGTCGCGCCCGAAATCCTTGAAATCGACGACCTTGGCGCCGAGCACTTCCGTCAGCGGATTTTCGCGCAGCGACGCGAGGATTTTTTTGATCTGCGCCGCGCCGGTCGCGCCTTCGAGCACGATGTTGAGCAACGATTCGAGGAAGTAGCCGTAATCGCGGTAAATCGAATCAAGAAATTCCGGGAGCGTCATGCCTTTGAGTTTCGCCCACGACGCCATTTCGACGACCATGAGCGCGGCGGCGTTCCCGTCCTTGTCGCGCACGCTGTCGGAGTGCAGATAGCCGTAGCTTTCTTCTCCGCCGAAAACGAAAAACGTTCCCGCGGAAAGTTGCGCCTTCGCGCGTTCCCGCCACGGGAGCGACATGTAGTCGGGCACGGTTTTTTCGACGGCGAGCTGATACTTCTGAAGTTTCGCGCCGATCCACTTGAAGCCCGTGAGCGCATTCACGCAACGCACGCCGTTCTTTTCCGCAATCGCGTCCCAAAGCGGCGAGGTGACGAATGTTTTGATCAGCGTCGCATGCGGCGAACCGTCGGGCGGAAGAATTCCGAGCTCTTTCATGCGCGCGCAACGAAACGCCGCAAGCATCGCGCCCGTCTGGTTGCCCGTGTAAAGCGTGTAGGAACCGTCGCGGGAACGCGCGGCGATGCCGACGCGATCGTCGTCCGGATCCGTTCCGATAACGATGTCGGCGCCGATTTCTTTCGCCTTTGCGAGGGAAAGCGTGAACGCTTCGGCATTTTCCGGATTCGGCGATTTAACGGTCGGGAAACGTCCGTCGTGCGGAAGCTGCTCGGCAACGGTCGTGATATCCACGCCGAATTTTTTCATCGCGGGAACGATCATCACGTCGCCCGTGCCGTGGATGTTGGTGTAGCAAAGTTTGATTTTTGCCCGATCGATAACGGATTTGTCGAGCACCGCGCATTCGAGATCGGCGAGGTAGCGCGCTTCGATTTCCGCGGGAACGGTCTTCACGGCGGCGAGCTCGATGTCGAGAAACTGCGGAATGTCCGCAAGCGTGACGGCATTGACTTCGCCGATGATGGATTCGGCGTGAGGCGAAATCACCTGCGCACCGTCGCGGAAATAGCACTTGAAGCCGTTGTCGTGCGACGGATTATGACTCGCCGTGAGCGCGATGCCCGTATCCGTGCCGAGCGCGCGAATGGAAAAACTGAGTTGCGGCACGGAACGCGGACCGTCAAACACATAGGCTTCGCCGCCGAGCTTCGTCCAAATGCTCGCCGCAAGTTGCGAAAAATGCTTCGAGAAATGGCGAACGTCGTGCGCGATGACGATGCGCGGAGGACGCGTTTCGCCGTTCTTCGCAAGCCAGCCGGAGATGTAGCGAAACAGCCCGACCGTTGCGCGAACGATGTTGAAATCGTTCAGATTCGCGGTGCCGACAGCCGTGTGTTCGGGAGCACCGAGCGCATCGCGCGTTCCCGCTTCCGCCGGCGGCGTGATTTTCCCAATCGTGCGCCCGCGCATCCCGCCGGTGCCGAACGCAATTTTTTTGAAAAAGCGATCGTTGAGCTCGTTCCATTCCTTGGCGGCGACAAGCTCTTCAATCGACTTCGTCGCCCACGCCGGAAGAAAACCGGCTCCGAGCCACTCGATAAGGTTGTCGCGGGAAGACTGCGTAAGCGTTCCCGCAGAAAAAGCATTTTCAATCTGGTCAATAAGCGTCATAACGCGCAAGAGCGTAATCCGTGCGCCGCCCGAATGCGAATCGAAAGTTCGCGTTCCCGCCGAAAACGGTTCCGCCCGCGGAACAACACGGATTCCTTTTTGGGAGATTGTTTTCTCTCGCGGAGGCGCAGAGACGCAGAAGATTTTTTCCTTTGCCGCAGATTTCACAGATGGGCACAGATGAAAAGCGGAAAATGAATTCGCGTTCATTTGCGTGAATTTGCGGACAAAAACCGTTCCCGCGGGAGATGGCATCGTGCGTTAAAACGTCCGCGAAGCGGGCGAACCGGCGCTAACCGTGGGGCGAGCGCGGGAACGC
>CAVFCB010000101.1:0-5976 GCA_963620895.1 Bacteroidaceae bacterium
TGAAAAATTCGTGTTTCCGAAACGGGCGGCGTCCGTTATACATAATGAGCAGAAAAACTGTCGAAGATGCCGCTGATTGACCGACACATTTTATGGGAATGGCTGAAAATTTTCGCGATGTCGCTCATCGCGATGATCGGCATGCTGCTCATTTCCGCCGTGTACAACAACTTTCAGGACTTGATGGAATGGAATGTACCGACGGTGACGTGCGCGGAATTTTTCGCGATGATTGCGATGGGATTTCTCCCGATTGTCATTCCCGTTTCGTTGCTTGTTTCGTTGCTTTTCACGCTGGGGCATCTGCACAAAAATCAGGAGCTTACGGCGATGCGCGCGGCGGGGCTCGGAATTTTCCGCATTACGCGTTCGCTGTGGATTGCGGGAACGGTGCTTTCGTTTCTCATGCTGTTGCTGAACGCATCGCTCGTGCCTTATGCGACGGAACGCGCCGCGACGATTCTTTCCGAAGCGCAACTGCGGTATCAGGAAAAAACGGGGAAAACGGATCGCTCCGCCCTGCGCGGCGAACGTCTTTTTTTCCGCAACGCGGCGGATCGGCGCGTGTGGTTCATCGCCAACTACAACACTTACACGGGAACGGCGTTCGGCGTGAACATTTGCACGACCGACGAAACCGGGAAAATCGTCCGCACGCTCATCGCGCGTGACGGACGCTACGACCAACCCACGCGCACGTGGACGTTGCGCGCGGGAAAGGAGCTGATTTACGAGAACGGACAGCTCGTGCGCCAGCCGAAATTCGACGAAATGCGCATCACCGATTACTCGGAAAATCCCTCGCTGATGGCGCTTGTCGGACGCAAGGCGAATGACCTTTCCATTCCCGAAATTCGCCGCATTCTCCGGGAAACGGACTCGAAAAGCAATCCGCGCATCGCCGAATACGAAGTTTATTACTATTCGATTTTGGCGAGTCCGTTCTGTTGTCTCATCGTTGTCGGGATCGCGATTCCGTTTGCGGTTGCGGGCGTGCGCGTGAATCCGATGGTGGGCGTGTCGAAATCCATCGGGCTTTTTGCCGCGTATTATCTGCTGACGAACGTGTTCAACATGCTCGGCGCGAGCCAATGGCTTCCGCCCGTCATCGCAGCGTGGACGCCGAACGTGCTCATGCTCGCCTACGCGATTTATCTTTGCCGCAGGGTGGATTAGCGCGGATCATTTTATTTGCGAGCAACCGGCAAAAGGCGTTAACTCTCCACCGAGTTGTGATATTTCCTGTGTTGAGCAAAAAAATCAAATTCGCCGCGATTTTGGCGGCAATGGCGCTCTCGGCGGTCGGCGGCGCATATCTCGCGCTGAAAATCGCCGCGGGAACGGAATTTTCCGATACGCTCCTGCAACGCAAAATCACCGAGGGATTTTCCGAAAAAATCGCTCGCGTCCGCGCGACGCAAGGCGATGTTCTCGAGCTCGCCGTGCTTGAATCCACGCTCACGTTCACGCTCGAAGACGAATGGAAAAACGTTCCCGCGGATCTGGGGAAATCCGTTGCCAAAATCGGCGTTCCCGCCGTGTTCCGATTTTTCGTAAAAATCTCCGAGCCGATCACTTTTTCCTCGGAAGAAAAAGACGGCGAAATCCGTTGCACCGTCATCGCGCCGAAACTTCGCCCCGTGCTTCCCGTCGCATTCGACACTTCGCGCATGACGCGGGAACGCGACATCGGCGTCCTGCGCTTCAACCGCGAAGAAATGACGGACGCGCTCAACGACCGCATTTCGATGCGCCTTGTGCTTTCCGCAAAAAATCACGCAAAAACCGCACTCGTGCGCGATGCCGCGCGAACCGCGTTCGAAAAATTCGTCCGCGAATGGCTCGGCGAAATTCGCGAGTTGCGGGAACGCGGAATCGAAAAAATTTCCGTTCGCGTGTTTTTCGAGGACGAAGTTCCGCCGCCGGACGATGCCGTTCCCGCCGAAAAGGAAAGCGCCGTTCCCGTCTCCGTCTGAACATTTTCTTTTCAAAAAAAATCTCTCCACGCAATTCTTCGGAAAAATGCCGCCACGCGAACTCGCCATTCTCTGGAACTCCGAAAAACCCGGTGCGAAAGCCTGCGCCGACGCCGTCGTCGAAGCGGCGCGCGCACTCGGCGCGGGAACGCGCATCACGGAAGCGCATCCCGTGCCGCGGGGATTTCTCGACGGCGTGTACGCGTGTTGCGTGATCGGCGGAGACGGCACGATTCTCGGCGTCGTCGAAAGCGCCGTCGCCGCCGGCGTGCCGATTTTCGGAATCAATCGCGGAAAACTCGGCTACCTCGCCAGTTATTCCGAAGAAGATTTGCCGCATTGCATCGCCGACATTTTCGACGGAAAGTTTCGCAGCGTTTCGCATCGACTGCTCGAATGCCGCTTCGGGAACGACGATTTTGACGACCCGAAAAATCCGCCGCGCCTCGCCCTGAACGATGTCGTCATCAAGGCTTGGGAAAATTTCAAAATGACCGCGCTGAGCGTTTATTCAAGCCGTTGCGGATTCATCAACACTTACCACGGCGACGGACTGATTCTGACGACGAGCACCGGCTCCACCGCTTACAGCCTCGGCGCGGGCGGCCCGCTCATTCACTCCGAAGCAAACGTTTTCGCGCTCAGCCCGATCTGCCCGCACACGCTCACCAACCGCACGCTCGTGCTCCCGCCCGAAATGACCATCGAGATCCGCAACGAAACGCCCGGCGCGCCCGTCGGCGTTTCCGTGGACGGCGACACGCCCGTTTCCGGCGAAAACGCGTTCCCGCTCCGCATTCGGCTCTCGGAAAAACGACTCGACATTTTCCAGCCGCCGGAGCTTTCGGAATTCGATATTTTGAGAAAAAAACTGCGCTGGGTCTGAAAATTTTTCTTTCGCGCGGGAACACGAAAACGCTATGGCGAATCTTTTTCAATACGACAAAAATCGGCTCTCGGAAACGATGCCCGGAATCGTCGGCATCGACGAGGCGGGGCGCGGATGCTTCGCCGGTCCCGTCGTCGCCGGCGCCGTTTGGACGCAACGCGCTTTTTACGAAAATCCGACGCCCGTCAAACGCGGAAAATTCATCAACGACTCCAAGCGGCTTTCGCCGGAAACGCGCGAAGAAGTTTTCGCGCTCATCGAACATTGGGAACGCCGCGGCGAACTGATTTTTTCCGCGGGAACGGCAAGCGTGCGCGAAATCGAAACGCAAAACATTCTCGGCGCAACGCGACTCGCCATGCGCCGCGCCGTCGAAGGCATTTTGAAAAAACTTCCCGCGGGAACGCCGTGCCCGTTCGCTACGGCGGGCACGGACGATGCGCCGCTGTTCAATCGCGGTCGCGCGTTCCCGCAAATGCTCGTGGACGGACGCCCGCTCACGCCTTTCGTCTGGCGCCACGAAGCCCTCGTCAAAGGCGATGCGACAAGCCTCGCCGTCGCCCTCGCCTCCATCGTCGCAAAAGTTTCGCGTGACCGCATTATGACGGCGCTCGACGCGGAATTTCCCGCCTACGGTTTTCGCGAACACAAAGGCTACGGCACGCCCGCGCACGTTGCGGCGATTCGCGCGAACGGAATTTCGCCGATGCATCGCATAACCTTTTTGCGCAAGCTCGCAAAAAGAACGCCCGATGCGATTCGCGGACTCGAAAGCCTCGTCGAAATCGCCGAGCCCGAAACGCCCGACCAGAGCGAATTTTCATTCGTCGGGAAAAATTAATCGGGAAAAATCAAACGCCGGGAATCAGAACCGAGAACGATTTCTTTCTGATTTCTAATTTTTTCTCTGCGCTTATTTCCCTGCCGATGCGCCCGCGAGGAAGAGTCCGATGCTTTGCGCCACGGCGTAGAGCAGAAGCGTTCCCGCGACTTTTGAAAGCAACGGATTGTAGTCGCGACGATCTTCGATTTCGCGGAGTTTCTTAAAAATTTCTCCCATCGGGATCGGCAACAGCACCATCGGCAACAACACCGTGAGCGCACTCATTCCGAAACCGAACCGCAACACGAGCGGAGAAAGAAACATGACGACGAAATTGATTTTGAAAAGCCGTTTCGCCCACGCTTCGCCGAAGCGAACGACCGTTGTGCGCTTGTTCGCGCGCGCATCGGTTTCGCGATCGCGAATGTTGTTCACGAGCAAAATGTTGTCCGCACCGAGTCCGCATGCGAGCGCGGGAACCCACGCAAAATGCGGGAACGCGCCCGTTTGCACGTAGCAGGAAAACATCACCGCAACGAACCCGAAAAAAACGACGACGAAAATATCGCCCAACCCGTGATACGCGAGCGGGAACGGCCCCGCCGTGTAAGCAAGACACGCGAGCACGCTCGCCGCGCCGACGGCAAGCATCGACCAACCGCCGTAAAAAATGAGTCCGCAACCGAAAAGCGCCGCAAGCACCACCGCGACCGCCGCTCCCGCCGCCACCGCGCGCGGAGAAAGCCAGCCGCTCGCCGATGCGCGCGCGAAGCCCGCGCGATCCGCGCCGTCCGCCCCGCGAAGAAAATCGCCGCAGTCGTTCGCAAGATTGCACGCAATTTGCGCGAAAAGCGCGAAAAGCGCCGCAAGCACCGCGGGAACGGGACGCATTCCGCCCGCCGCCGCCGCGCACGCCGTGCCGAGCAACACCGGAGCAAGCGCGGCAGGAAGAGTTTTCGGACGCGCCGCGAGAAAAAACGCGCGCGCCATCGACGGCTTCGTCGGCGGGAACGGCGCTTCGCTCATTTTTCTCCTTTCGCGGGAACGCGGATGAGCGTGATTTCCGAACTGATGCAGGAACCGAGCGCCGCAGAGCCGCGGCTCGCCATCGCAAAGCACGGCGGCTCAGGCAAAATCGGATCGAACCCGCGATGCTTCCGCATTTCGTTCATGCGCCGCCAAAGCAAATAATCCAAAATCACCGGATTCGCACTGAGCCACAATTGCGGTTCCGAAGCAACGTATTCCGCATAAAAATTCGGACCGCCGATGAACTGATATTTTTCGAGCGAAAGCAATGTCAGCTCGAACGTCGCGCGAAACTCGGGAATCGCCGCCACGCTCACGACGGCGACTGCCGCATTCGCCGGATTTTCCAAAAAACGCCGCTGATTGCTCATGTTCCAAAGCGTGGCGTTCGCGAGCGCGCCGGAAACGCCGAGCGCCGCGTTGTCCGTCGCAACCGGCAAATTGATCCAAAAATCGACGTCGAACATGAGCGGCACCGGCAAAAAGCTCTTGCGATCGTTCTCCGGCGAATCCCATTCGCCCGCATCGGCGCCGTAGGTGTCGAGCGACGGCACCGGATTTTCGAAAAACCATTTTGCGTCGTAGTATTTTCCCGTATCGAGCGCGAACACGGGCGAACCTTCCCACGTGTCGTTCCCGCGACGAATCGGCGGCAAATAACCGCTTCGGCGCAAAGATTTTTCGCTCAAATCAACGAGAATCACGCATTCCCGCGCAAAGCCGCGGCGCACCAACTCGTCGCGCACGGCACGCACCAGCGCCGGCGGCGTTTCCAAGCCTTTGCCCGACTCCGTGTAGATTTTCAGCGCAACTTTTTTCTTCTCCGCGGGAACGAGACGGCGCCCCGTCGCTTTTTCATACGCAGAAAAAAGTCCGCTCACCGCAACGGAATAATCCGACTGCGAAAAACCGTCGAGCCCGCTTTCAAAAAGGAACGCGCGACGCGATTCGGGAAGCGCCGCGGGAACGGGCGTCGTCGGCGCAACCTCCGCCGCGCCGGAAGTCGCGGGAACGGCAGACGCGGTGCTCGCCGTCGCTTCGCTCGCGGGAGCTTCGGCGGCAGGCGTCACGTCCGCGTTCGCGCGCGAAATGCCGCCGCCCGATACATCAACGTCCGCCGCTCCGAAAAGCGATGTTCCCGCAAACATCGCCGCCGCGAAAAAAATCCCCGCCGTCTTTTTGAAAAAAAACTGACTCATGCCCGTATTCTGCGTGCGCTCCCGCGGGAACGCAACGCAAACGCGCGGCGGCGGAGAAAA
>CAVFCB010000102.1:0-5867 GCA_963620895.1 Bacteroidaceae bacterium
GTTGTAAGGAACAGAAATTTGAAAGCAACTCACAACTTGTAGGATGATGGTCTTGTTCGATGTCAAGTTGTAAGGAACAGAAATTTGAAAGCAACTCACAACAAACGGACGTTTTTCTTTTATTAACTTCTTGTTGTAAGGAACAGAAATTTGAAAGCAACTCACAACCGAGCGAGGCTTTGAAAATGCGCATCGGACGTTGTAAGGAACAGAAATTTGAAAGCAACTCACAACCAAGGCGACGGCGGGCGCGCTCGCGCTTGCGTTGTAAGGAACAGAAATTTGAAAGCAACTCACAACTTAGGTGCACCCTCGCGGAACCAGTTCAAAGTTGTAAGGAACAGAAATTTGAAAGCAACTCACAACGTAGGTGAATCGGTTGCCTTCAAAAACTGCATGGATACTACGATTGCCGTGGATTTCATGCAAGTGGAAAAGAAAAATTTTCGGTCGAAGAATCGCAATTTTCTCACCGTCCGCATCATTTTTCTTTTTCTAAAAAAGCTCCAACTGTTGCGGCGCCGACGGCGGCAACTCTCGGCGAGTTCCGCAGAAAATTTCAATCTCCGAAAATTGTCTGTCCGTCAAGGGCACTGCGCAAACCAACCCTTTTGCCGGCAAAAACTTTTTCACTCGTTCTTTATGTGCGATCAGATTTTCCATACTGGAACAATGGCGCGTATAGACGGACAACTGAAACCGACTAAATCCGTCTTTTATCAAATCGTTTCTGAAACGATTTGCGTTTTTCATGTCGGTCTTTGACTGCACCGGCAGATCGAAAAGCACAAAAAGCCACATGATTCGATAAGCGTTAAAGCGTTGCATACCGCGGCACCTCCGGCAAATCAAGTTTCCGCGCGTCTCCTGAAAAAGTTTTTACGAAAGACGCAACCGTCTGCGTGACCGCCGCCATCAGCGGGCGCCGAATTCCGTCCACCAACGCATCGTTCACGGAAATTCCGTAAAGTCGTCCTTTCATCTGCCTTGTCAAATTCGAGATCTCGGAATTTTTCGCGACGATTTCCAAAACGGCCTTATCGACAAACGGTCGATATGCCTCCATCAAATCGTCCGCAAGGCAGTACGCATTGTATTGGTTTCGATGAAAAATCCCAAGCGTCGGGTGCAATCCTGCGGCAACGATTGCGCGAGCGACGATTGCCCGCAAAATCGCATACCCATAATTCAGTAAGTTATTCGGCGGAACGCCCTCGCGGGAACGCACGAACTCCGGCACGCACGGGAACACCGTCCGCCAGTAATACGCCGCCGCCTGTCCCTCGCAATTTTCGGCATCGCCGCTCTTCACGCTCGCCTCAAGCTCGGTCAGCGGTCCCGTGTCGAGATTTTCGCATTCGAGGATCCGGCGCTGATTGCGAATTTTCGCACAAACGACTTGTTTCCAAAGTTGTTTTTTTAACGGTGCCGACATTTCCGTCTGCGCACGAAAAATTTTGCTCTGCAACACGTTCCCGCAAAGCGGTAGCATCAGCCCCGCCGGCATGTGCGCGGAATCGCAGGAAATCAGCGCCACCTTGTTTTCCGTCAGCGCGGAAAGGAGCGCCTGCGTTGCCGTAATGCGCGGATTGTCGAGAACAACGATGCCGAGATCTTCAATCGGAGCCTCCATCGGAGGTCTTCCCGAATCCTCCGGAAAACGAATCACCAAATTTCGATATTTCAGCGAAAGGAACGCCGGATTCTCGAAATAAAGAATGCGCTTTACCATCAGATACCGATTTTCAGGATGTTGCCGAGACGATCGAGTTTCACGGGAAGACAACGCCTTTTGATTGAAAAATTCTCTCCCGTGTCCGAATTCTTGTAGTTCTGCAAACAATCCGTTGCTTCCAACTCGACGCCTCTACGGATGACACGTGCGCAACATGCGGGAACGAAGAATGCGCGATCTCCGGTCGCCTTCGTCATCTTATACAAACGAGTTCTATCGATTTTCGAAAAATCGACATTTCCACCGGAAAAGTCTTCCTCCGCCGTCGGCAAATACACAATATCTCCGGGAGAAAGGATGAACAGCAACGTGTCCCCGCCTGCGTTCGTCGCGGGAACGGGCGGCTTGTTTTCGCGAATGTTCGCAAGGACAACGCGCAGAGGAATCGTTTCAAACACTCGCTCTCCGTCCGCTCGACGATAGACGGCGAAATACAGATTCGTTCCCTTCTGCGCCTCCACGAATTTCGAAGCCTTGTTGCCGCTCGTGCCGACCGGGTATTTTTCTCCGAGCTTGTCCTTAAACCGCGCGCGCCAAATCGGCTTGTGCGATTTCCCGTTCGGCGTGTATTTCTCGATGTCGTGATTCATTTCCGCAAGACCTTCGGCAGAGAACGCGACCTTCTTGTCTCCGCCTTTTGACTCAAGGAAATTCTCCAGCGTCTTGCGAATACTTTCATCCGTGACGGCGTCCAAATTGCACGATGGATCAATCGCCTTGCGCGCGGCGACCCACTTTCCGGCAGTTTCCTCCGAGAAAACCCACACGGGAACGCTCGTCAGCTTCACTCCCGGGAACGCGTCCTCGTGTGCCTTGAACCACGTCTTGATGCCCTTTTCTGCGTTCCCGCCACTGACGAGCTCGATCAGCTTCGAGCGCAAAGCCTTGTCGCAAACGCGGGAGAGACGTTTTCGCGTTTCCGCCTCGTCGTTCGGTGCGATCAAGTTTTTCAGCGAAGCCGTGCCTTTTTGCTGAAGATTCACTTTCCCGTAAAACGTTTCCTTATGGAGAGGCTTGCGGATCTTCCGAATATCGCCCTTCTCCTGCGGGAACGGCTTACGCTTACCCGTTGCATCGTCTATTTTCTCATAGACATTTCGCCCTTTCGACATCGCGCGCACGTTTTTCTTGAAAGTCGGAATCATCGCTTCGAGCGCGGCTTCGACGTCCTGCGTAAATGTTTCCCACGGTTTTTTGAAATCGCCGTTCCCGTCTTTCTCCTTGAGTTTTCGGCGCAAGTCTCCGAAGCGAAAACTTCCGCGCGTTCCCGCGGATTCGTTGCTCATCATCTGCACGTGTTCCCGTGTGCAACAGGCAATGACGACCGCGTCCATCGCATGGTGGCGATGATCGATGCGCTTCTTTTTGAAGTCTTTCATCTCCGAAAGCGGCACCGTTCCCGTATCTTTCCCGTGAGCATTTTTCACAACGTATTCGGCGCCCGTCAGCTCCTGCATTTTCCTGAATCGCGGAAGCGTCAACTTGTTCCAGACATCGTTCAGTCCCCAATCCTTCTTGAGTCTGTCCGTCATCGTTCCCGTGCAGGAAATCACGCCGGACGCGATTGCCGAGTCTTCAAGCGTCTTTCCGTCCTCGTCTTTTTTGCGCACGATTTTTGAAAGCAAGGCACGCACGTATTTTGCGATGTATTGCGTTCCCGTGAGCTGATTGTTCGCAAAGCTTTCCGGAATTTCCGTTGCGAGCAACAGATCCTTTTTCTTTCCGGAATACGTATTGTTCACGAAGCCCCAGTAATCGTCCGGAGATTTTATGCGGAACCCGTTTACACTGCCGCCGCCGGTCTCGTTGATAAACTGCATCGCCAACCGATTGCCTTTCGCCTTGTTCACGGCGGCTTCACTGATGACCTTGTTCTGCAAAGAATCGTCGAAGAATTGCGCCTTGGGAATGATGTGCTCGATTTCGTATTTTTCGGTAAAAAGCTCGCACAGTGCGATGCCGTTTCCCGTGTACGGCGAAATCTTGTTCCCCTCTTCCCAAAGTTTGTATTTTTCCTGATGCGCGGGAGAGCCCGGTCGCAAGCCCGGAGCCTCGCCGGAATCCGCCAAGCGCTGAAGCGTTTCAAGAATCCGCAGGTTCTCGTTTTCGTTTTTCAAAATTCGTTCCGTTGTCCGTTTACGCTTTTCAGCGGGCTGACGAATTTCGCGTCCGAGCTCAACGTGGATTTCGTCAATCGTTCCCGCCGCTTTCCAAATGTCGCGCACGACGCGCAACGTTTCCAACACAACGCGCTCCGCCGTCGGATTTCTCATCGAATTATGGCGAAATTCTTCTTTGAGAAAATGAGTGATGTCCTCCGGTTTTTCCCACGTTCCCAGAGCGTCCTCCGATGCTTCCGAATGCCGCCCGTACACGATATACGAAGCAAGCCAATGGGGAAGTCCCGAAAACTTTTCGACTGACTTATTCGTATCCAAATCGAATCCGTTTTTCTTCGCGCGTGCCAAAACATTTTCGTCAATTGTTTGCGTTCCCGCAACAAATGCATCGATTTTCGCACGCGTTGCCGCGTCAATCGCGTCCGCGCGCCAAGCGTTCCCGCCGCGCATCAGCGGAAGCAGTTTCCGCAAAGCCCGCTCGGAATATGATGCGTAGCCGCTTCCGACGAACTTCAACGCCTCCAAGCGTTTCACCTTCAAAAACTCTGCGGCAAACGCTTCCCGCTTCTCCGCGGGAACGATATCCGTTTCGTCGTTTCCGCAAACAATCCGCAACGTTGAAAACTTCTCCAGCGCCTTGCGCAGCTCCTCGCGATCATTCACGGAATAAAGCACGTGCCACAACGCGTGTTCGAGCGTTTCCTCCGTCACGTTCCCGTTGCGGACGATTTTTGCGGAAAAATCCGGCGTATCCATTCCGCATTTACGAAAACGTTTCTGCATCTCTGCGCGCACGGGATTGCACGGATAAACTTTTTCGTCATCGAGATAATTCCAATGAATGCGACCGGACGCCAAATCCTCCTTCCCATAGCGTGCGCCCTTTTTCCCGAACCCGCAAAAATCCTTCAGAAATTGCGTCTGCTTCACGGATTCGCGCTCGTTCATCCATGCGAAAATCCGTTCCCTGTCCGCCGCCGTCGGGAAAAGCTCTGCCGTGATATCTCTTTCGATTTTCTCTTCGTCGAGAACGCGCAGATTCTCAATGAACTGACGTATCCGGAACTCGGCGAAAAGCGGATTGCTGCGCGATGCACAACGCCGTCCGCAAACTTTCAGCTCGCCGTTCTCGTTTTTGAAACGACACTTTTCCAGATTGCAGACGTCGATTTCGCCTTTCTTGCTTTTCAGCGGACGCTGATAAAAAAGCACGTCGTCCAAAAGGAATCCGACAAGTCCCGCCTTGTCCGCAAGGCGCAATGCGGCGTGCGCCTTGTTGCTCGGATACAGCTCGCGGACGCATTTCTCGAAAAGCTCACGGGAACGAAGTTCCGGGATAAACTCCGCCTGTTTTTCCAAAATCGCCTTCGCCTCGCGATGGTAAAATTCCCGACCGATCGTTGCGATTTCCCGCACAATGCACGCATCAGGATTTCGAAGAAGAGAATCGTAAATGAACTCTCCGACAGTCTTTTCGCCGATTCGAGATTCATTGCGCGTCTTGCGCAGTTTCCAGTCATCCTCCTTGACCTCGCGCAGCGTTGTCTCCCCGTTTTTCTCCGTTGCGACAAATGTAAATTCGCTTCCGATCATCTTCTCCGGATCTACAAGATTCGGTCTCTTTTTGAACAGCGGCGTTCCCGCGGAATCCTTTGCGTCGAAGATCAGCTTGAACCACGTTTTCCCCTTTGCGTCCGTGTCTTCCCTCTCCACGGAAACAACGCGTGCCTTCACGAAATATTCCCGCTTCGATTCATCCTCGACATCGTCGTCGCCGCGCTCGGCGTTGTAGCCGCGCTTTGCGTTGAACGAAAGCAAAATCCACGACAGCGCCTGCGGCGAAATCGCTTCCGAGAGCGCCTTTTTGCGGAGGAAGTAGAGCGTCCAATCGCGCGAAATGTTTTTCCCCGCAGTCGTTCCCGCCGCGCGAAACTCCGCGCACATTTCTTCAAAATCCTTTTCAAAAACGAACGCTTCGGCAGGCGTTCCCGCCGCCGTGTTCCACGCGAGTT
>CAVFCB010000103.1:0-5852 GCA_963620895.1 Bacteroidaceae bacterium
GGCGAACTGACGCTAACCGTGGGGCGAGCGCGGGAACGCGCGAGTCCTACGGTTAAAGCGTGAAGGAAGCGCGTCTCCGAAGGAGGCGAACTTCCCGGAAACGTCCGACACTGCGGGCGGTTCGCCTCCTTCGGAGACGATTTTGTTTTGTCGCGTTCCCGCAGGACGCGATGCTTCGCATCGTCGCCCTGCGGTTACCCTATATTCGCCCGCTCCGCGGACGTTTTAACGGGCAACTTTCACAAAAATTTCGCGTGAATTTGCGGACAAACCTTTTTTCTTCAGAAGCGTTTGCGGTAGCCGATATTCACCGAGTGGGAAACATCGGAATCCGTGGACATTTCGAAGCGATAGCCCGCGTAAACGCTCGTGTTGCGATCCAGTTCGATGAGGAAGCGCGGACCGAGCGAGAACGTGTCTTTCGTGAAAGTCGGCGCGCTCACCGAGTATTTTTCCGAACCGGAAATTCCCGGCATCGAGTAGTCGATATCCGTATCGGAATCAAACAGTTCCCGCGAGTAAGCGACGTCGAGATTGACGCGCGTATTCCGGTCGAGCCACGGGAACGCGATCGCCAACGATGCGCCGATGCTTGCGCGCAAGCTGTTCGCGTCGAACGATTTCGTATCCAACGCCGTTCCCGCGCCGCGTTCTTTGACGGAGCCGATGTCGAAATACGAATACGCCAACCCGACGAACGGCATGAGATTGATGCTCGTTTTTTCGTCTTCGCTGAGCCACAGCGGCAACAGCACGCCGAAATTCGCGAACGCTCCCGCGTGGTAGCCCGTGGTGTCGTCTTTGACGTTGCCGAGCACCGTGCGGCGCTTCACGTCGATGTTTGCGAAGCCCGCCTGCAATCCCGCGTCGAGATAGAATTTTTCGCCGAAAAGTTTTCCGAAAAACGCCGTCGCGCGAATGTCGTTGGACTTGATGTTCCCGCCGCCGTCGTGCAGGCTCGCCTTGCCGAAATCATACGCGACTGCGAAACCGGCGACGGTGATTGCGTCCAGCTTGACGTCCGCGCCGGCGATTGCGCCGAAAGTGTTGAAATCGAAAGTGCGCGAATCCGTGCCGGTGTCGGAATCGACGAGCGTGCCCTGCCCCTGCGCGAAGAATTCCCAGTCGTTGTGGGTTTCCCAAATGAAGGAGGAATAATTGTCGTAGCGGCGTTGTTCGATACGCGCGGAAATCGCGGAAATGTCGGACAGAAAACCGCTCTGCAACATTGCCGGCGCCGCGGCGTAGCCCAAGGGCGAAAGATTGTTCAGCGTTTCCGCGAGCGAGCCGTTCGGCGTTTTGATGAGCGTTTCCGCAAGCGTTCCCGCGTCCGTCAGCGTCGTATTGCCGAGCGCATCGACGTCGGTTTTCAGCTTGATTGTTTCTCCGTCAAACGTGATCTCGTCCCGCAAATCGCCGCCGCTCGTCTGCGTAATTGCGTTGAGCATGCGAATGAATTTCGAGCTCGTTCCCGCGTGCAGTTTCACGCCCGCGTTCGCCAAATCCGGAGCGACGACGTAGATGCTCGTCGCTCCCGTTTCCGCCACGGAAGAGGAATCCTTGTAGTAGCGCAAAGAACTGTCGGTCTCTTCGATGTTCAATTTATCGAAAGTGAGATCGTTGCCGCCCGTCAACGGATCCGTGCCGATGTAGCGGAACAGCGCCACGGGAACGCCGCGCACGGAAAGCGCCGCCGCATCGAGCTTAACGTTCAGCGTGCCCGCCGCGACTTGTCCCGTTCCCGTGAACTCGATCGCCGCGCCCGTGAAGACGAAGGTCGAATCGTCGTTGAACGTGACGTTCGTGTTTTCGCCGATGAGGCGAACTCCGCCTTTGAGCGTGCCGCCGCTCGCGACTTCCAATTCCGACGAGGACGAAACGGCTCCGCCTTCCGCGCCGAAAATCAGCTCGGAACCGGCGTTCACAAGCGTTTTGCCCGTGTAGCTCAGCGTCGAAGCGTTCAGCTGCAAGGTCGCGCCGTTTTGAACCGTGATCCCGCCCGCGCCGGAAATGTCGGCGTTCCAAACGGTCGGCGTCGCGGCGGACGTCGAATCGGCAAACGTTACGGCAAACGTGGTGCCGTCGCCGGAAGAGGAATCGTCCGACGTCGTTGTCGTTGTGCCGTCGAACACGATGCTTCCGCCCGTGTTCGTTCTCAGGTTAAATTTTTCCGCGCCGATTTTGCCGAGATTTTTGAGCACGAGATTTTTCCCGGCGACGTTCCCGAGCGTGACCGCCACGGAACCGTCGATCAAAAATTGCTCGCCGTCCGCCGTTTTCAGTTTGAACGCATCGGAAACGGCGTTCTTGCCCAGCGCGATCGTGCCGTCCGTCAGCAAATCCAGTGCGCTGACGCTTTCGGCGACGCTCACCGTTCCCGCGAAAGTTCCGCCGTTGGCGTCCAGACTCGTCAGCGCGATGCGAGAATGCGTTCCCGCCGCCGTGACGGCGATATTATTCGCCGCCTTCGTGCCGAAGCCGCCGTTTTGCGTTGCGCTGCCGATTTTGACGGCGGAGAGATCGGTCGGCTTTTCGTCGAGCACGAGAATGCCCTCGCCGACGACGGTCAACTCCGTCAGCCCCTCAATTTTTCCCGAAAAGCTCTGTGCGGCATCGTCGTTCGCGTTCACGTCCACCGTAAGTTTCCCGGAGGAAACTTTCACCGTTCCCGCGCCGGAGAATGCGGCGAAAGTTTCGACGTCGGCGCCGAGCGTCAGCGTGATGTTTTCGCCGACGGAAACGAGTCCTTTGAAATCGCCGGCGCTTTTATCCGCGGTAATTGCCGCCGAAGTGCCGGAGGTTTCAAACGCGAGCGTTCCCGCGCCGCGAAGCGTTCCGAGATCTTCCAACTTGAAGCTGTCCAGCGGATCCGTGAAAAGGAATGTCGCGCCTTTCTCGATGTTGACGACTTCCGGCAACGTGCCCTCGGCGAAAAGGTTCGCGCCGACTTTCAGCGTGCCTTCGGAAACGTTCACCGAAAGATTTTTGACGCTGATGCTGCTCGTGGTCTCGTCGTTTTTCGGCGCGATCCACGCCGTTCCCGCGCCGGTTTTAATCAAAGTGCGTTCGCCGACGGTTCCGCCGTCGGTAAGCCCCAGCACCGCGTATTTTACGGTGCGATCTTTGCCGACCGCCATTTCGATGGTGCCGTTTTCAAAAACGATGGTTCCGGAGAAGCCGGTTTCTACGGTTTCGCTCGACGATGCGTCGGTGTTCCCGAGCACGAGCGTTCCCGCGGCTTTCCCCGCAGATTCGTCCGCATCTGCGCCGTCGAAAACGAATTTCCCTTCGCCCGTGAACGCTCCGCCGATGACGGATTTTTTGCCCGCCGCAACTTCGAGACTGAGCGTCCGTTCGCTGTCCAAATTCAGCGCGGTCTGCGCGCCCGCAGACAACGACGTGAGCTTAATTTCGGAAACGCGTGCCGTTGTCGTTTCTTCAAGGTTGCCGATTGTCAGCGAAGCGCCGCCCTCGAGCACGAGCGAAGAAAATCCCGTTATCGCAACGTTGTTGAGCGCCAACGTTTTTTTCACGTAGCCCGCGCTGTTATCGCTGTTCGTTTCGGAGGAAACGATGCGCAAGGTGTTGTCTCCGTGCCCGTTGATGACCGCCGTGGATTGCACCGCGCCGGTTTCGCTCAAATTGAAAATAAGCGAAGCGCCCGACGCGAGGTCGTAAGTCGAGGTCGAAACCGTTGTGTCCGCAACGTCGAAATCGAGCTTGAGATCGCCGCTCTCCACTTGCACTTCCTTGGGAGAAAACTTCGACGCGAGCACTTTCAGCGTGTTGTTCCCGAGGGAAACGAGACTGCCGTCCGCGCCGATGTAGCCGGACGTTCCCGCGTCTAAAATAAACGTTCCCGTGCCGTCCACGCCCGTGATTTCGCCGCCGAACGCCACTTCCACGGCGCCCTCGGACGCGCTGCGCGACACGTAAGTCCCGCCGTCGCGACGGAAATTCAGCCGGAACGTCGAGGTCGAATCTTCGCTGAACACGATGCCGAAAGTCGGCGCCACGGTCGCTTTCGGATTAATCGTCCCGATCAGTCCGCCCTCCGCGACAAGGAACGTTCCCGTGAAATAAGAGTCCGCGGAAGTTCCGCCGAGCAAGCCGTTGCCGAGATTGACGTCACCGTCGCCGATTTTGAGCACGACGCCGCCGCCGCTCAACCGCGCCGAGCTCCCGGAAACGAACAAATCGCCGGGCGAATCGTCACCGTAGCCGGGGAAATACGAATCCGTCTCCGGATTCGTGTGCACTTTCTGAATATCAGCCTTTTCGCCGTTAATCGTCAGCAACGCGCCTTCTTCGACGACGATTCCCGCCGTGTTTTGAATTGCGTTCCAGTCGATGTAGAGCTCGCCGGCGGAGACCGTCGTCGTTCCCGTGTAGGAATTAACTCCCGTGAGTTTGAGCGTTTCCGCGCCGGTTTTGAAAAGATTCAGCGAGCCGGAAAGCGTTCCCGCGAACTCGGTAGATTCCACGCCGAACGTTGCGACGACCGTGGCGTAATCTTTGTTCGCGCTCGTATTCGCCGGGAACAGCACGCCGTAAGTATTGCTGATGAGCGACAGATTTTTCTCCGTTGCGACGAATTCGTAGGTGTCGCCTTCCGGATAAAAATGCGTGATGAAAGAATAAAGCGTTTCGTCGCCCAAGTCCGAAATTCCGGAGCCCGAGAACGCCGCTTTCAAGTATTCGAGCGCGCCCGCCGCGACGAGTTTGTTCCAACCCTCGACGTTCAGATTCGCGGTCTTGGGATTCGTGCCGTCAAGATAGTTGCAAACCCCTTGGTCGCCGCTCGCGATGAGTTGCGCCATCGCCAGAAGAGATTTTTTCGTCGAAGCGGAAAGTTGCGCCGAGGACGAATTGATGAAAGCGCTAACGTAGTCAACTTTGAACGTTCTGCGCAGCCATGCCGCCACGGTTTCGCCTTCGTTGAAAAGCGTTTCCGTCGTCGTCGTTCCCGCGCTGAAATCCTTGCGATAGGCGTTGTGCGAGCCCGCTACCGCGCCGTCATACATTTTGGCGAACACGCTGTTCCCTTTGCGGTCCGTTCCCGTCGTCGCGTAAAGGTGGGAAAAGGCGCCGTCATAGACGTTCGCATCGGTCGTGTAAATGAGCTTCGCGGGATTTTTCAGATAAGCGAGTGTCTTGTCGGTGGTATGCAAACCGTCGCGCGCGGCAGTCGCCGTGGTTTTGAGCGAATACAAAACGTTCTCCACGGACGTTCCCGAAAAATAGTCGTCGTAATCCGAATATTTCGCCGTTGCGAGGTATTCGCCGTCTGTCCCGGAAAAACCGCTTGAGTGCTGCATGTCGCCGACGACGAAATCGCCGCTCGCACTGACCGTCGTTCCCGCTTCGCCGACGAGCATTCCGACCTTGGAGATGCCGTCGCCGCGAGAGAATGTCGCGCGCCCGCCGTTCGCGAGCACGAGACCGGAAAAGCCGGCGTTTGCCGCCGTCTGCGTCACGCTCGCCGAGCCGGAAAGCACCGACAGCGTGCCGAAGAGGTCGCCGTC
This sequence comes from Bacteroidaceae bacterium, assembly GCA_963620895.1. Taxonomy (GTDB): domain Bacteria; phylum Verrucomicrobiota; class Verrucomicrobiia; order Opitutales; family UBA953; genus Spyradosoma. The sequence continues at coordinate 5,526 of CAVFCB010000103.1, forward strand.
GTTGTCCACGCGGACAGCCTGCGAGCCGCCGAGATTGATGAGATTGCCGTTCCCGGAAATGCCGCCGCTAAACGAGGTGTCGCTCGTGCGCGTCAGCACGAGCGTCGCGCCGTGCTCGACATACACGCGGGAATAATTCGCCTCGCCGACAAGGTTTTTCACCAACTGCACGCCGCTGAGCACGTCCAACGTTGCGTATTGCAGCGAACTGCCGTCGTAGGACTTCAAAATGTAGTCATTGAGAATGTCTCTGTGATTGGCATCGCACGTCGCATAGCGGGAAGATGAAGGATCCACGCCGCGCAAAATGATGCTTTCCGCCGAAGA
>CAVFCB010000104.1:0-3544 GCA_963620895.1 Bacteroidaceae bacterium
TGACCGTTCCCGCAGAAACCGCCAACGTGCCGATCGTGCCCGCATTGCCCGAAACGGTGAGCGTTCCCGCGCCGGTTTTTTCAAACGTTCCCGCGCCGGAAAGCACGCGGACGTTTTCGGTCAAAGTTTTTGTGGAACTTTCGTTCACGCCGACGGAAATCGTCGATTCCTCGCCGACGGTGAACGTCGAAGTGAAGTCCAGCGCGGATTCCGTCAAGGTCAGCGAAGCGTTTGTGCCCGCCGAGAAATCGACGAAGTATTCTTCCCTTTCTTCCGGTTTCTCGCCGTTGTTGAACGTTCCCGACAGCGTGACGTGCGTGTTGTCGGAGACGGAAATGGTAGCGTGAGAGTCTTCTGTGGCGAAAGCGCCGATGTTTTGCTTGCACTCATACGTATCCGCGCCCGCGAACGTGAGCGAACCGCTCTGAACAACGATGCTCGTGCTTTCTTCGCCGAGCGATCCCGCTTTTTCCACGGTGAGCGACGAACCGATGATGTTGATGTCGATCAGCCCCGTGTTTTCTCCCGTGAAAATCCAATCGGCGCCGTCCGTCAGAGCGATGGTTCCGGCTACGCGACCTTCGTCGCCTGTGGCTTCGGCGAAAGCCATCTCGCCGATGATGCCCTTGCCTTCCAAGTTGAGAGACGAGCCCGCAGTCGTCGCGTCGATTTTCGTAATGGTATCGATGACCGACAAACCGGCGGCGGTCGTGCGCGCGTTCCCGAAAATCGTTCCGCGCCCGCTCAGCGTGATGTGCCTCAGTGTGTTGGACTCCGTTTCATCGCTCCCGCCGAAAACGAGCCTGCCGCCGTTCTGCAACGCCACGTCGCGGGAAGAATTATTCGCTTCCCATTCTGCGAGTGCCGCGCCAGAGAAAATGTAGCCGGCGCCGGAGCCGCCGATCGCCATAATCGTGCCGTTGAAATCCTCAAGTCCGCTCTTTCCGTCGCCGTCGCGATTGATGAGCAAGCGCCCGGCAATTGCGAGCGTTCCCGCGCCTGCCAAGTCGTCGGCGAGCGGCGCGCTGAAGCTGTCGCGGTCCACCTTGCCGTCAACGGCGGTCGCGGCGCTGCCGAGGAACGTCAGCGTTGCGCCGTCGGCGATGGTGACGTCCGCATTCGTCATGCGGGAATAGATTCGCATATCGCCTTCGGAAACCTTGATCTCCCCGTTGAACGAAAGTTCGGCTTCGGTGGACGTGATCTGAAGCGTTCCCGCGCCGGTTTTTTCTATGACGCCCTTTCCGAAAACCTTCGCGCCTTTTTTCGTCGTGATGGAAGAAAGGCTCGCGTAATTCGTGGCGTCGTTCCCGACATCGAACGCGAACGTCGCGTTGTTGAGCACGATCGACATCGCATTCGTCGTGTCATAAGTGCCGTTCCCGGTCACGACGAGCTTGCTGTCGGCGGTGCTTTTGCCGGTGACGTTGAGTGTGCCGCCGCTGAGCACCGCAAATTTTTCGGCGCCCGAGACCGTCAGCGTGCCGCCCTCGGAAAGATCGAGCGTTCCGGTGCTCCCGGCGTTGATTTGGATCGCGTTGACCGTCGCCGAAGTATTTGTCGCGGCGAGTTTCAACGTCGATTTTCCGTTGAGTGCAAGCACGCCCGCCGTGAACGTTCCCGCGGAAACTTTCACGGTCGCGGCGCTGTCGAGCACCACGCGATTGACGGCGGTGGCTTCGAGGGTTCGAGAATCGCCGAAATCCGCCGACGTTCCCGTGATTTCGAACACGCCTTTGGAGAACGTTGTCCGAACGTTCGTCGCGCCGTCGGCGACGGATACGCCGGTGATGCTCGTCGTTCCTTTTGCGGAAGTGTTGGAGAAAGTGATCCCCGCGCCGGAATTAAGCGTCAGCCCGCGGGAAAGCGTGACCGAGGAAGTGCCGCTGCCGGTGTTGCGGAACGCCAATCCCGTGCCGGCGGCGGTGAGGTTGCCGCTCACGACGGCGGTGTTCGCCGCCGTTTCAATCGCGCCCGCCGCGAAATGAACCGCCGACAAAAGCGAGCCCGACATTTTCAGCGTTCCCGCGCCGGTTTTCGCAAACGCGCCGCCTTCTTCGTAGGCAAAAGTGCCGCCCAACGAAAGATCGCCCGTCGCATTGACGACCGTTCCCGCGTAGGTGCCGTCCGCGTTGACGGTGAGCGCGCCCACGGCGAGCGTTCCCGTGACGGTGCCGTTGCCGGCGAGCGTTCCCGTGCGGAACCGCGCACTGTTATCGCCCGAAATGCTGACAGTGCCGCCGGAAAGCGTCACGGAAGAAAATTCCGTAGTGGAACCGAGACCGTAATCGCCCGCCACTTTCAACGTTCCCGCAACGGAAACCGACTTGACGCCGATCGTAGTTCCGGTTCCGCCCGACAGTTCCACCGTTCCCGCGGAAACCAACAACCGATCCACCTCCGACGCGCGGTCGATTACAAGCGTGCCGGCGCCCGTTTTTGTGAGATTGGCGGCATATTCCGTGTCTTCCGTTTTCTCGAACGCTTTCGTAAACGTCACTTCCACGTCGCTCGCAACGTCCACGATGCTTGTCGTAACCGCTTCGGTCGAGCCGAGCGAAACTTTTTGCCCGACGGAAATTTCGTTCCTGTCTTCGTCATCGGCTTTCGCGAATTTGAGCGCGCCGCCCGAAAGGACGATGCCCTTTCCGCTATTCAAACCGAGCGCATCGTCGGAATAAACCGTCAGCGAACCGTCGGAGTAGAGGTAAACGCCGCTCGTCATATTATTGCGCACGCCGCTCTCGAATATCACGTCGCCGGAATTGATGATCAGCCCGGCGCTCGCGCCCTCCGTGGCATCGCTCAACGTTGCGGAGGCGATCCCGTCGGCAACCGACAGTGTGAACGCTTTGCCCTTTTCCAATTCAAACACCACTCCGGACGTGTTGACGGTCTGATTCGCCACCGCGAGAGAGCCCTCGTCGCGGAACATCACGTAGTCGTTGGTTTGGAACGGCGTCAGCCCGGTTTTGTCGTCATACGTCCACTGATCGGTGACGCCCGTTGCGCCCCACGATTTGACGTTTTCGTTCCAAATGAGCGTTCCCGTGGAAATGACGTCCAACGAGGAGTTCGCCTCGTTGTAGTTCAGCTTCAGCGTCAGCCGGCGGCGACCGTAATTTTCCGTTCCCGGATCAAAAACGCCCTCGGCGGTCACATCGTCGTTCGTGAGGTTTGAAGAGCTGAATTTGATCAGCTTGGTCGTGCCGGTAAGGGATTTCCCGAACGCCTCGCTCAGCGTGATTTTGTTTTTTCCGTTCCACGTGAATGCAAAAGCGGAAATCACGTCGCCCCTCATCAGGAGCTCGGAATCGGTAATCGTAAGGTTTCCGCCGATCGTCGAGCTCGGCGCGGCACCGGATTCGACTTCGGCGCCGAACGTCAGCTTTGTGTTCGTGAACGAAGCGATTCCCGTCACCGTGCCGCTTTCAAGCGCAAACTCGCCGCCGTTCATCGTGATGTTCCCGGAAAGCGTCGCGCCCGACGCGACATTGACCTTGCCGCCGGTCATCGAAACGTTCCCGGTAAGAATTGCTCCCGA
>CAVFCB010000104.1:4118-5723 GCA_963620895.1 Bacteroidaceae bacterium
GTGCTTGTGCCCCCGCTCGTGAACGTGATGTTCCCTGCGAGCGCGCCGTTGTCGCCGATTTTAATCGTCGTGCCGGCATCCGCCGTCAGCGTCGAACCCTCGGCAAATGTCAGCGTCGCCGCGTTCCCGTCGGCGCCGATTTCGATAGCGCCGCCCGTAAATTTCAGCGTTCCCGCTTTTTCGACCGCAACGTTTTGCGCGAAGCTGCTTCCGTCGGCGAGCGCGTATTCGAGCGTTCCCGCGGAAACCGTCGTGCCGCTCGTGTTCGTGTTCACCTGCGTCAGTTTCAGCGTTCCCGTGCCGGTTTTCACAAGCGCGGAGGAAGTCGCCGCGACGTAGTCGTCCTCGCCTTCCGTTCCCGTTGCCGTGGCGACGGCTTCCGCGATCGAGCCGCTCAGCGTAATCGTTTTGTTCGCGGCAACGCTAAATGTCGTCGTGCCGCCGTTCAGCAGGAAATTCGATGCCGAAGTCCAGCCGGCGGTGCTCGCCGCAGCTGCGCTGATGACAACGTCCTGCAACTTGATCGTTCCCGCGCCCGAAATGCCGACGACCGCGTCGTCAACCGTTTCCCCGGTGATGGCGATGTTCAGATTTCGGAAAAGATATTCCGCGTTGCTCCCGACTTCCAACGAACCGAGCGCCAACGTTGCCGTCGGTTCGGTTTCGCTCGTTCCCGTGCCGGCGATGATGCCGCCGCGCTCATCCTCGTCTTCGGACGTGAGACTCATTTTCCCGGAGACCGTCAGCGTGGAATTTGCGCCGATCCCGAGACCGATTTCCGTCGCGCGGAGAGTGGGATCAACAAGCCCCCACGTCGCGGTCAGCGTTTTGACGCTCATCGAAGCGTTGTCGCCGATCAGCAATTTGTTGGCGTTGTTGAACGTAAGCCCGCCGCCGACCGTGATTTTTGCGCCATTGGAAACCACGATTTCCCGATCCGTCTGCGGGTTCTGTTCATCATTATTCGACCAATCGCCGCCGCCGCGCACAAAATCGCCCTTGATTTTCAGCTCGCCGCCCAGCGTCAGTCTTCCCGCCGTGTTCGCCGTCAGCTTGCCGCCGATAGTGCCGTTCTTCGCGGCGAGTTTTGCCGACGTTCCCGCGAGCGTCACCGCGCCCTCGATGTTCATATTTTCGCCCGTGATTTCGAGCGCGCCGGAATCGCCGTCGAGCACCAAGCCGCCGAGCGTTTTTTCCTCCGTGCCGACGTTGCCGGAGAGAGTCAGCTTGCCGCCGTCCTTTACCGTCAGCGTTCCCGCGCCGGAAATATCGCCGGAAATTGTTGCGCCGGCGTTCTTGCCGTAAACGCGGATCGCGCCGTTTTCGGCAACGTCGATATCGTAGCCGAGCGTTCGCGCATCGTTGAAGAAATTCAGCGAAGAACCGCCTTTCAACTGCAGGGAAACCTCGCCCTTGCCGAAATTGCTCGCCGGAACGGTCTTGCCCTCGGCGGCGCCGTCGATATTGTTATACGTGCCGACGGCGAGATCGAGCGCGTTCAGCACGATCGTTCCCGCGAAGTCCGAGTCGTCGCCCAAATCCAGCGTCGTGAAATTTTTGTCCGCGAGCGCAAGCGGAGAACTGAGCGAGAACGTTCCCGCGCCG
>CAVFCB010000105.1:0-5711 GCA_963620895.1 Bacteroidaceae bacterium
CGTGGGGACACGGGAACGCCCAAACATCAAGCCTCGTAGAGGCGACACTACTCCCCGCGGGAACGGTTTTTTGTCCGCAAATTCACGCAAATGAACGCGAATTCGGAGAACCGGTGGACTGGTCAACTGGTTTACTGGTCAACTGGTGAAGTGCGGTTTTTGCCTACGGCAAAATTCCCTTAAAAAAATCCGTGTTCCTCCGTGTCCATCCGTGGTTCCGTTTTTCCACCTTACACGCTCCACCTTCCACCATACACCTTCCACCCTCAACCTTTCCTCGCGTTCAGCGAGAACTCGCATCCGCAGTAGCATTGGCGGTAAATACCGAGTGCGGCGGCGATTTGCGAGGAATGGCGGAAACCGTCCTTTTTTTTGAAATCGATTTCGAGAAAATGTTCGGCGTCGATGTTTTTTCCGATTTCGAAAATGAGTTTTGAGGGCTTGTGCGGGCTGACGGTGAGCGTTGTCGTAAAGGCATCGCAACGGTGTTCCCGCATTGCCGCCGCCGCGCGTTCCAGCGAATAGCGAAAGCAGCGCGGGCAACGTGCGCCGCGTTCGGGTTCGTTTTCGAAGCCTCGCGCAACGCGTTCCCGCCAGTCCGCGTGGTCGGGAGCATCGGTAAAAAGCGGCACGCCGTAGTGTTCTGCGAGCGTTCCCGCGCCTTCAAGCCGCCGCAGAAATTCCTCGTGCGGAAAAATGTTTGCGTTTGAGTAAAACATCACGACATCGTCCCCGCGTCCGAGCAGGAGATCGACGCAATGCGCGGCGCAAACGCCGCAACAGACGTGCAGGAGCACTTTCATAATTTGTCGGGCGTCGTGCCGATTTCTTCCTGCGGGAAAAGCGGCAGCGACGCATCGTCGTTGTCGTCGAGATGCGACGGAAACGGATCGACGCCTTCCTCGCGGGCGTCGCAAAAAATTTCGTCGAAAACCTCGTTTTGCCGCACCACGATTTTCCCGAGGCGCGCGAGTTCGAGGCAGGCGAGGAACGTGGAAACGAGCACGGCAACGGTGAGTTTTTCCGGAAGCAGCGAGGTGAACGCGAAAGTTTTTTCGATTTTTATGCGCTCCAAAATTTCCGTCATGCGTTGTGCGACGGTCACGGAATCGCCCTGAATTTCGCCGGGCAAAATTCTGTCGGCGAGCCGTTTCAGGATGCGGTTGAAAACGTTCCAAAGCTCCATTCGTTCCACGGGAGCGACGGGTCGGCGTTCGGGCGCTTCCTCGGGAACGATTTCGCGACCGAGAAATCCTTGCCGCGCCTCCGCCAGTTCCTCGATTCGGCGGGAAGACTCTTTGAGCCGCTTGTATTCGATGAGCTGACGCACGAGCTTCCATCGCGGATCCGTTTCCTCGTCATCGTCGGCGGCGAGCGCGTCGTCCTTTTCCGGGAGCGTTTCGCTCGCGGGAAGCAGCACGCGGCTTTTGATATACATCAGCGTTGCCGCCATCACGAAAAATTCCCCCGCGACGTCGAGGTCGAGACGTTCGTTCGCGCGGAGAATTTCGAGATATTGCCGCGTGACGGACTCGATCGGAATGTCGTAAATGTCTATTTCGTTTTTTCGAATGAGAAAAAGCAGAAGATCGAGCGGGCCTTCGAAACGGGAAAGGCGCACGACCGGCGCTTCGTCTTCGAAAAGCCCGTCGCGAATTTTTGTTTCCTGCGGGAACGCCCCGCCCTCGTCTTCCGCGTTCATCGTTTTTTTTTCGAAATCAGAAGAGCATCAGGCTTGCGCCGAGGCGGAAGCTGAAATCGCTGTCGTCGCCGGCGTCCTGCCGATAGCGCACGGAATATTCGATTTCCCAGCTGTTCCCGAGCCGTTGCCGCACGCCGTACACCTGATCCGTGAAGATGTTTTTTCTGTCGTCGTAGCGCAGTTCGAGAAATGCCGACCAAAACGAATTGAGGCGGTAATCGAGCTTTGTCCAAATTTGCCGGGACTTGGATTCGCCGTACACCGTCGGATACGGATTTTTGTAAAGATGATTCGTGCCCAGCGAGAACGCCCACACGTCGCCGTCGGTCAGCGTCGCTCCCGTCGAAAGCGAATTTGTGGAAAAATCATAAACGTCCATGCGGTGCGCGAGCGAAAAACTCACCCACGGCGCGGGCGTGACGCGCAGGCTGATGAAGTTGTCGGAGAGCGTCCGATCGTCGTAGGGACGATAGGTTTTTCTGAAATCCTGATAAATGTCGAGCGCGACGAGATCGCGGGAACCGTAGTCTTTTGCGCGAGTCTGGAAAAGATTTTCGAAGCCGATGCGGAAAACGTGTTCGTCGTAAAGTTCGTCGATTGCGCGATTTTCGGCGAGGTCGAGAATTGTCGGGCGGGAAAGATAAATTTCGCGGTCGATTGCGGGAATGTGATTGCTCCCGGCGGTCGGATTCGGAATGTAGCGATATTGCAGCACGGGGCGAAACACGTGGCGCAGTCCGTCGATGCCCCAAGTTTCGTTGCGGTAACCGTTCGTTCCCGTGAAAATCAGATCCATATCGAAACCGATTTGCCCGAGCGTGCGCGAATACGCGTTTTCCGTCGAACCGCTTTTCGTTTCGCCGTAATAAGTCGTCATCACGCCGAGCACGGGCGTGAACGAAGCGAAATCGCCGAAGCGAATCGGCGCCGTCCAGCCCACGTAAATATTTGCGCGGGAACTTTCGAGCGCGTCCGCGCCGTCGTTTGCGGGAACGCGGTTGCGGAAAAAGTCGTATTGATCCGAGCTTTCCTCGCGCAACATCGCGTAGGACGCGTTGAAATGCTGATAAATTCCGGTTCTGCCGAGCTCCGTCGGTTGCAGGTCGAAACGCACTTCGGGCAAACGCTGCTGCACGTTCTGATAATCGTTCGGCTGAAACCGCCCGAACGCGGAAATGTAAAATCGGCGATCCGGGAACACCGCCTCGACGTAGGTGTCGGGATTCTGATTGTCGTCGTAAATTTTCGGACGAAAATTGCGTTCCGCCTCGGAATCGCTCCAACGGTGCACGGACGCGGAAAGCTCGAGCCGCTCCAAATTCTGTTTGTGAAACCAATCGATGAACCCGCGATGCCCGCCGATTTCGTTCCCGTAAATATCGGGTTCGCGATTCGCCGTATCGTTGATGTAGCCGGAACGAAAATAGCCCCGCATGTTCAGCGGAAACGCGTTCCCGCGAGTGTCATAGACGGCGGCGGGACCCGCCAGCACGCCGGGACGTTCGTAAAAATCGAGCACGACGCCGGGCTCGAACGCGTCCCAAAGCGTCAGATAAACTTCCGAACGCACATAGACGCCCGTCGCGCCGCCCTCGCCGGAATCCGCCCAAACGCGAACCGGCGGTCTGTCAAAACGCATGATCGAAAGCGGCGGCAACGGCAACACGGGAAAACCCGCAACGCGAAAAGCCGATGCGCCGAGATGAAAATAATCTTCCTGCGCATCGTATTCCAAATTTCCCGTCGTGAACGAAATCGACGACCAATGCGGCTCGCCGAGGTAAAACGCCGCTTCCGCAATTTTCGCAGATTCGCGCGAAGCCGTGATGTTCCCGCCCTCGAAATAAGCAAAATCGCGCCCGCCGCGCACGTTTTCGGCAACGAGCTTTTGCTCCACGCCGTCAAAACTCGCCGCATCCAACACAAACCGCGAATTGCGGAAATCCAACGTCGCCGGAGTCGGAATTTTCGCAAAATCGGAATTGGAATCATACACCATTTCCTCCGTGCGCAATTGAAGCGCTCCCGCGGAAACGCGCACGCCGCCGCTCAGATACTGCATTCCGTCTTCGGCGGAAAAACGCATGTCGCCCGCATCGATGATCGTGTCCGTTCCCGTGAACGGCACGCCCTCGTCCGCATCATCATCGTCCGCAAAGGACACTTGCGCCGCACAGAAAAGAAACAGCAGCGTCTGCGGCGCGTTTTTCAGGAAATGGACATTTTTTTTCGACACGGCGAATTTCGGCGAAGTGGCTTGATTTCGGGAAATCCTAACGATTTGCGCCGTTCCCGCAAATTGAAATTTCCCGTTCGCAAATTCTCCCGTTTTTCCGAATTGCGCCGTTCCCGCGAAAAGCACAAAATCACCGCCACTTATGAGCAAAACAGTTCTACTCGTCATTCGTGACGGTTGGGGAGCCAACCACCACAAGGAACAGGACAAATACAACGCGCTGAAAATCGCAAATATCCCGTTCTCAAACAAACTTTCCGCCGAATGGCCGCGCACGGAAGTCGCCGCCCACGGTCCCGCTGTCGGGTTGCCCGAAGGAATTATGGGCAACTCCGAAGTCGGGCACCAAAATATCGGCGCCGGACGCATCGTTCCGCAGGAAATCATGCGCATCGACCTCGGACTCACCGACGACGGCATGAAAAACAACGCCGTTTTGCAGTCCGCTTTCGGGAACGTCGTCAAAAATAATTCCACGCTCCACCTGATGGGGCTCGCAAGCGCCGCCGGCGTGCATTCCACGCTCCCGCACCTCTACGGACTCATTCGCGGAGCCAAGGCTGCCGGCGTGAAAAACGTCTGCATTCACGCATTTATGGACGGACGCGACAGCCCGCCCACCAGCGGCGTCGGTTTCATCAAGGAAATCGAAGACAAATGCGCGGAAATCGGGATCGGAAAAATCGCAACCGTCGCCGGGCGCTTCTGGGCAATGGATCGCGATAACCGCTGGAACCGCGTCGAAAAAGCTTATCGCTGCCTCGTCGGCGAAGACGGCCTGACCGCCGACTCCGCAACCGCCGCCGTCGAATGGTATTACAAAAATCCCTCGTCCGATTCCGAACAGGGCGACGAATTCGTGCTCCCGACACGCATCGTCAAAAACGGCGTTCCCGTCGGAAAAATCGCAGACGGCGACAGCGTCATCTTCTTCAACTTCCGCGGCGACCGCCCGCGCGAGCTCACGCACGCATTCATCGACGACAAGTTCGACGGGTTCCCGCGCACGAAGAAACTCGACATTTACTACGCCACGATGACGGAATACCAAAAAGGTCTCTGCCCGAACGTCGTGTTCCCGAAACCCGCGCCGATGGTCAACATCCTCGGCGATTGGATTTCTAAACAGGGACTGAAACAATATCGCACGGCGGAAACGGAAAAGTTCCCGCACGTCACGTTCTTCTTCAACGACTACCGCGACGAACCGTTCCCGGGCGAAGAACGCGGGCTCATTCCCTCGCCGAAAGATGTCGCCACCTACGACCAAAAGCCGGAAATGTCCGCCGAAGGCGTTTGCGAATCCACGATCGCCGCGCTCCGCTCCGGAAAATACGCGCTCATCGTCACCAACTTCGCAAATCCGGATATGGTCGGACACACGGGCAAACAGCCCGCAATCATCAAAGCCGTCGAAACCGTGGACAAATGCCTCGCGCGCATCTGCGCCGTCGCCGACGAATGCGGCGCGGATATGCTCATCACCGCCGACCACGGGAACGTCGATGAAATGTATGACGAAGCCACGCACGGCCCGCACACGCAACACACGCTCAATCCCGTCGAAGTCGTGCTCTACGGCAAAGACGTGAAAAACGTGAAACTGCGCCAGTCCGGCGGCGCCCTCGGCGATATCGCTCCGACGCTGCTCGACATGATGGGTCTGCCGACACCTCCGGAAATGACCGGAAAATCCCTCATCGAAAAAGCCTGAGCGTTCCCGGCTCTTTAACGAAATTAGGAATCGGATTTTTTCCGGTTCCTAATTTTTTT
>CAVFCB010000106.1:0-5575 GCA_963620895.1 Bacteroidaceae bacterium
GCCGCCCGATTCTAAAGTCCGAGGAGTTCCTGCAACGCTTGTTTGACGCGAGCAAAGTCGGAGTCGGACAGACTTCCGTAAAGTTTTCCGATAACTCCCTTGTCAAAAGAGGCAATCCCCTGAATATTTACGGCAGAAGCTTTCGGCAGAAATTTCGGTTTCCCGATGTAAACTTCTCCGAACCCTCCGCGAATCTGCGATGTAAGCGGAGCAACTACCGCGAGCGCGCGTGCCGAGTCATCGTCCGGATAGTAGAGAATAAGCGCGGGACGGAGCTTTGCTACCATTCCGCAATCAATTAAGCGGATTTGACCGCGAGCCGGTTTAGTATTCGCCGAACGCATCATTCCACGCATCTAATTGCTCTTTCGGTGAACGCATCGCGCCTCCGTTGTCGTCAGTGCCGATGACAATCGGAAAGTTATTCCGCACGATGGTTTGAGCGATAAAGATATTAATCGCGTCCGCACGTTTTATTCCGTGTCGTGCCCATATCTTTTCCGCTTTTTTCAGCCGCGCCGTATCTATCGTCGGCTCATTCAAAAGTGTGGTCGCCGTTTTCATGCGCTCCATACTAAGTCCGAAGAAAAAAAATCCGCAATCGCAAAAAAAAAGCTTGCGGCGTTGAAATCAAGTTATAAATTTGATTTCAACAACGATGACGACGATACCCGATACTGACCTTGATTTTTTGGCGGCGCTTGTTGCGGAGAAAGTGCTTGTGCGGCTCTCTGCGGTGACGCGTGCGAATGTGTGTGCGGCGGCGGTGCAGACCGACACCTATCCGGAAAAGCTGAGCCGCACACAGGCGGCGCGCTTTGTAGGCGGCAAGCCGTTTAAGCGGAGCGCGGCGGCGAGCGGTTCGGATCACACGCTTCTGCGCGAACTGCGCGTGAAGCCGATTTTGACGCGCCACCACTTCCGCGGTCGCGAGACGACCTCGCGCGACTATTTTCTCAAATCCGCGCTCGCGGCGGCGCTTGCGCGTCGGGCGGAATGAGGCGGCGGAGACCACGACTTAAAGACGGAGTCTTAAAGAAGATGAAGACGATTTTGAAAATGATTTCTTCGGCGGCGATGTCCGTTTTGCTCACGGGCATTCTGTGGTTGCCCGGTGCGATTATCGGTGCGGTGTTTACGGTGCTGATTTTCGTGAGCTTGTAATTTCAGTCATGTGCGCACAGCGGTCAATCGGAACTCTTCCCCGCTCATTGAAACTTACGGTGTATAGATTGCGCGAACCGTTTTTTTTTTCAAAACCAGATGGAACAGAACAACGAAACACCAACCGCGGCATATGCCGTTCCCGCCGATGAATCGGCGTGGGCGACCGTATGCGAACTCATCGGCAAAGACAAGGCATCGCGCTTTTGCCGCGCTTTTGTCAGAAACGGCAAGCTCCGCATTTCGTCGCGCAAATTTTTCATGTTCGCCGAAGTCATCGGTGCCGTTGCCGCAAAAAGGATTGTGGACATGTTTGACGGCGAGCTGGTGGCGCTCCCGAGCTTGCCCGGGCTGAAGGATACGTCTGCGCGCGATGCCGCGATTTGCCGCGCGAAAGGCAAAGTTGCGCAAAAGGAGTTGGCGAAAATCGCCGAGATGACGGAGCGACAGGTTCGGAGGATTCAAAATGAACGAAAACGAATTTGAATATGCCGGCGTGCGCTACGTTGCAGTAAAATCCTTGCCCGGTGCCGGTTGTGAAGGCTGTGCGTTTATCGGTGAAGACTGCGTCCGGCTTGTTGCGACGGGCAAAATTCCGTCCTGCGTATGGCTCAGGCGCGGAGACCTGCGCACCGTAGTCTTTGTCGCAAGCGTTTGAGCGCTTGCGGCTTTTTTTATTCAAAAAAAAGTAGCGGAAGCGAGCAGGAACACTCTTTTTTCGGATTTCGCGTAAAATGCAAAATCATGAAAGCAACAGGTTGCAAATATTCTCGCGAAGCGCAAATCACGCAGACTCAGTCGGACGCCGATTCGCGCGTTTTTGACGTCGCGTTTTCGAGCGAGACACCCGTCGAGCGTTTCGGCGAATACGAGATTCTTTCCCACGCCGCCGGAGCCGTGCGGCTCTCTCGCATCAACAACGGCGCATCGCTTCTTTTCAATCACGACAGAGACCGCTACATCGGCGTGGTTGTTCCCGGTTCCGTTCGCATCGATGCCGACGGCATCGGGCGTGCGAAGGTGCGCATCAAGGACGGTGCCGAGGGGCAGGAAATTCTGCGCGACATTCGCGATGGAATTCTTACGAAAATCTCTTTCCTTTATCGCGTCTTCGCGTGGGAAAGTGCGGAAAAAATCGACGGCAAGGATGCTTACCGCGTTACGGATTGGGAACCGCTTGAAATTTCCTTCGTGACGATTCCCGCCGACGACAGCGTCGGACTCGGTCGAAACCTTTCTTTAATTGATTCAGAACACACAACTATGAACAACAACGATCCCGAAAAGAGCGTTCCCGCTCCCGTGCCGGCGGCGCCGGAAAACAAACCCGAAACGCGCCCCGAAGTCGAAGAAAACGAGGCTGCCGCGCGTTTCTTCCGCATCGCGGATGTCGCCAAGAGCGTGCCCAATGCGCGTGAACTCGCCGAGAAGGCTGTTCTGCGCGGCGCAAGCGTGGAGGATTTCCGCAAGGAACTGCTCAAGGAAATGGAAGCCCGCGAAGCCTCCAAGCCGAAGGAGCCCGCCGCTACGCGCGGATTCTCAGGCGATTTCCTTTCCGCACGCGACATGTCCAAGTACTCCGTGCTCAAAGCGATTCGCGCCGCCGCCAATCCGGGCGACCGCAAGGCTTACGAAGACGCGCGCTTTGAAATCGAAGTCTCCGACGAATGCGCAAAGGCGCAGGCTTCCCGCGGCGGAATCATCATCCCGGGCGCCGCGCTCGCTCGTAGCATCCTTTCCATCAAGGACGGCGACAAATACTCCGGCACCGGCGGAAATCTCGTTCCCGTCGAGCTGCTCGCAGATCAGTTCATCGAACTGCTGAAAAACAAGCTCTCCGTCGGCAAATACGCGACCATGCTTGCCGGGCTGAAAGGCGATGTCGCTATTCCGACCCAGCTCACGGGCGCTTCCGCAACGTGGGGCGAAGAAGATTCCGACGCGCCGGAAGGCTCTGTCACCTTCGGGCAAATTCAGCTCTCGCCTAAGCAGATTTCATCGTACGTTCCCGTCACCAACAAGCTGTTGATGCAGTCCGCAATTTCCGTCGAGTCCTTCATCTCGAAAATGCTCGTCGAACAGATTGCTCTCGGCATCGACACAGCGATTCTCTACGGCGACGGCACGAACTCCGCGCCGAAAGGCATCGCCGCTTCCTCCGGCATCTTCAAAAAGACGCTTGCGGGAACGCCGACTTTCGCCGACCTCGTCGAAATGGAAAGCGAAATTTCCGCGCAAAACGCCGACATTTCCGTCATGCGCTACGCATTCGGACCGCGTCTGCGCGGCGCGTTCAAAACGGCGAAGAAGTTCGCCGCGTCCGCAACCGATGCCACGATTTGGGAAGCCAACGGCACCGTCAACGGCTACGAGTGCGACGTCTCCAATCAGGTGAAAAACGGCGATGTGTTCTTCGGCGCGTTCTCCGAAATCATCACCGCGATTTGGGGCGGCACGGAAGTCCTCGCCGACCGCGAATGGCGCAACCGACGCACCAACATCGCCGTGTTCAACGACGTGGACATCGCCGTGCGCCGTCCGGAAGCGTTCGCCTACGCGACGACCGCCGCGCAAACCGCCGACGACACGAAGCAGGATTAGTTTTCGATGGTCAGTCATTATTGATAGTTGTCCCGAAACAACTATGTCGTCAGCCGGCGACGGTGCGCTCCAAGCCGCCGCCGCCGGCATTTTTCTAAAATGCCATGTTCAAAGAAAACCACGAAATCTTTCTCGCCGATTTCGGCGTTGATGCGGAATTTTCTACGCGCGCGGGAACGCAGTTTTCCGCACGTGCAATCTTCGATTGTGCCGAGATGGACGGCGACCTCGGCAAGAACGCGAAAATCGCCGCAACTCAGCCGCGTATTTCGCTCCCGCTCGAAAACATTCCCGCCGTTGCGCGCGGTGACACCGTGACGCTCAGCGATGCCAACGTTTTCCCCGGCGGAGCAAAATCTTTTCGCGTGCTTGAAGTCATCAACGAAGGCACGGGATGGGCAACGCTCCCGCTCGCGACGGTGTAAGGAAAATTCACGCCTCTAATTCCGCATTTCTAATTTTCTTTCCGCCTTCCGCGCCGGGGCGTAGCGCCCAGAACGCCGCGGCATCCTCCGCTGTTTGATTCACGCCGCGATAGTGCGTGCGAAACGTGCCGATGTTCGTGTGGCGTGTGGCAAGGCAGGTTTTGCCCTCGTCGCGCGTCAGCGCAAGATGCATCGTCGCGAAGGTGTGCCGAAACGCATTGCGCGGGATTGCGTATTTCTTCGACACCGCCTCGCGCCGCGTGTGATTCGGTACGGGAACGTTGCCGACGCGGTTTTTCGCCGCCGCAAGCCACGCAAATATCGTCTCCGGAATGATGTCCGGAAACAAAAGCCAGTCCTCGCCCGTCTTGCAGATGCGTTCTCCGTCGGCAAAGCCGGGAACGAGAATCGTTTTCTTTTTCAAATCTATCCACTCCCAACGCATTTTCCCCGCCTCGCTCGCGCGAAGCCCGGCAAAAATTCGCAAGGCGTAATACGGGACAAACTCCGGCTCAGAGGCTTCTATCCCGCGCAGAATCGCTTCAACTTCACCGACTCGGAGAATCTCCACCGATGTCTTTTTCAGCCGCGTCAGCACGCGCGCGTCCACGTCCGGCGTTTCCGCGATGTAGCCTTTCACGTTTTTTGCGAACGAGAAAAAGCCCCGAATGTCGCCGCGCAGGTTGCGTTGCGTTTTCGGCGACACACCGAGGTTTAGCAGCCACTCCACGATTTTCGCCGCATTGACCGAGCAAATTGCTTCCCCTCCGAACGCCGCGCAGAATCGCTTCCCCGTAGCCTTTACGTTGCGGATGTGCCCCTCCGAACGCTCCGTCTTTTCAAGCCACTCTAAAAACTCAAACCACACGTCCGAAATCGGCTTCTCTCCGCCCGGATTCGCGTGAAAGTGCTTCTTCCACCACTCCAACGCTTCAATGATGTCGTGATTCCCGCAAATTGATTTTGCCTTACGCAAAATCGCACGATCTTCCGCAGAAACCCCGATGCTTTCCACGCCTTGCGTTGCAATCTCACTTGCTAACCGAGCCGCAAAATCTCGCGCCTGAGCCAATGTTGCGAATTTCCGCGAAAATCGCTTCCCCTTTACAATCTTTTCAAACCGAAACGGACGCTTGTCGCCCTCGCGCTTCGAAACCCAGATGTTCTTCATTTTTTTCATGCAAAACGATTTAGCCGCAACGTCCTGCATTTTCAAGCCTTATTGCCCGTGTGGATGACCGTAAAAAAATCGCAGAAAAATTCATAAAAATGTATGATTTTTTTAACGCCTGATTTTTGCGCTCACGCCGCGCAAACCGCATAAACAAAACAAAAGACCCGCGTTTCCGCGGGTCTTAAAAGTGGTAGCCGGTGCAGGACTCGAA
>CAVFCB010000107.1:0-5435 GCA_963620895.1 Bacteroidaceae bacterium
TGCCTGCGGCGAAAAAGAAGCGCGGGCGCGCGGAGAGGTCGTCGAGCGATTCCGTTTTTTCGAATCCGCATTCGCGGGCGATTTCTTCGAGCCGTGCGTGGTGCGCGATGCCGGTTTCGAGCGCGACGAAACCGTCGGGCGCAAGGCGTTCCCGCGCGTTGCGCAGAATTTTTTCGAGGTCGGCGAGTCCGTTGTCGTCGGCGACGAGTGCGTTTCGCGGCTCGCGTTCCCGCACTTCGGGATCGGCGCATTTCCATTCCGCTTCCGTGAGGTAGGGCGGGTTGGAGATGATTGCGTCGAACGTTCCCGCGATATTTTCGAACCAGTTGCTTTGCAGAAATTCGATTTCGGCGGGAACGCCTTTTTTTTCGAAATTGAGCGTGAAATTTTCGCGAGCGAGCGCGAGCGCATCGGCGGAAAAATCGACGGCGACGAGTTGCGTTCCCGGGCGTTCGGCGGCGATTGCGAGGGCGATTGCGCCCGTTCCCGTGCCGAGGTCGAGCACGCGCGCGGGCGTTCCCGCCGGACGGATTGCGGCGAGTTTTTCGAGCGCGTAGCCGACGAGCTCCTCCGTTTCCGGGCGCGGGATGAGTGCGCGCGGATCGCATTTGAGCGTGAGCGTGCGAAAATCCGCATCGCCGAGGATGTATTGCACGGGTTCGCGGCGCGCGCGGCGCACGATGCGTTCCCGCAGGGAGTCGGTTTGTGCTTGCGTGAGCGGGCGTTCGAATTGCAGGTAAAGATCGAGCCGGCGGCAACCGAGCGTTCCCGCGAAGAGAAGTTCGCTTTGCAGGCGCGCGTTCCCGATGCCTTTTTTTGCGAGAAACTCCGTGCTTTTTTTCAGCAGATCGAGGAGCGTGTTCATGGTGCGGGAAAATTTTCAGTTTTCGAATTTCGGTTCGATTTTGAGCGAGCCTTTGAGCCGGCGGCAGATTTCCTTTTCAAGTTGTTCCCAAGTGCGACCGTCGAGCAAGGCTTCGTTTGCGCGGGCAATCGAGCCGCCGTTTTGAATGACGGCGATATATTTTTTGATTCGTGCGCCGTCGCGCTTGCCGTCGAGGTGGAAAAAATAATACACGAGCAGGGCGGAGATTCCGTAGCCGATTTGCACGGAGCGCGCATCGCCGTTGGCGCCGACGAACGAGCCGGTGTTCATCATAAAATTTTCGAGCGAAGTTCCGACTTTCGGTTGTTTGCCGATCCCGCGTCCGCCTTCGCCTTTTTCGCCGTAGGCGGAAACGAATTTTGCGATGACGTTTTTGTTCCCGCCGAAGCGCACTTGCCCGTTCCCGTCGTAGGAAAGCCCGACGTATTCGGCGAATCCCTCGACGAACCAAGTCGGGTAGGCGTTCCCGCCGATGGTCATGTGGTGAGTGATTTCGTGCGAAAGCGTTTTCGCGTTCACGCGGCGTCCGCCTTTGATGTAGCGGTTCCCGCGTTTTTCCAATCCCAGCGACTGAAACGGCACGAGCACTTTTCCGAGTTCGAGCGCGCCGCGTCCGATAAATACGCCGGCGGAACCGGGCGACCCGCCGGCGGAAAGGTATTGCTCGTAAGTTTCAAAAAGGAACGCGTTGAAGCGACCTTTTTCGCAAACCTGAAAATGATTGCAGGGCGAATTGAGCGGGAGCGCGAGGTTTGCGGTGTAGGTGCCTTCAAAAATTCGCGCGATTTCCTTGACCGCCGCAAGCGCGATCGGCGCGTTTGCCGTGAAACGAAAATGCTGCGATTCGTAGATCCACTCGTCCGGACCGGATTTCACGGTGCGCGCGGGAAGCATGTCGGGAACGCGCGTGACGTTCGGCCACGCGGCGGAAAAATTTTCTCCGGGAAGCTTTTCCGGCGCATCGGAAAGTTCGTTTTCGGAATCGTCATCGACGGCGACGATCGCGCTTTTTTTCGACGCGTTCGGCGCGGCGGGAAGCGTTGCCGTTCCCGCGAGAAGGCATGCGAGCAAAAACAGGAGAAAAGCCGACGGTTTCATGCGGAAAATTACGCGTTCATGTCGTTCCAACGTTTCGCCATATGCGAGAAAATGACGAGCGCGATTGCGGAAACGACTCCGATCGCCGCGAACGGAAGCCAGACCGCAAGATTCGGCGAGTAGGTTTGCCAAAGCAGTTGCGTCGCTTCTTCCGCCGAGCAATCGAGCATCGATTGCATCGCGGGAACGGCTTCGTTGCGGGCGAGTCCGAGCGCGGATTCAAGCGCGCTTACATCGTCGAAAAACGGACGCCACGCGATTCCTTTTTGTTCGGCGATCCAGCGCAACGCGAGCGTCGCTTTTTCGCCGACGTTCCCGTAAATCAGCCCGGCGAGCTTCGCGCCGACGAAAATTCCCACGCCGACGGGAATGTTGATGTAGGCGAGATAGACGCCTTTTTTGTGCGGCGGCGCGATTTCGGAAAGATACTGCGATTTTTTCGGTCCCGTGAACATTTCGCCGAGCGAGAAAAACACGACGCCGAGCAGGAAAAACCACGCGTTGCGGGTGTAGCCGGCGACGACGACTCCGACCGTCGCCATAATCATGCCGAAAATCATCGCATCGAGCGTGCGCATCTTGCGCGTAATCCACGAAACCGCGACCACGCCGACGATGATAAACGTCGCGTTCGCGCTGATCAGCACCGCCTGCGGCACGCGCATTTCTCCGGCAGGCGAAATTTCTACGAGAAATTTCGAAATGCCTTCCGGGAGCGCCGCATTGGCGACGGCGGCGACGTTCGCGCTCGAAACCCAGTCTTCAAGAAAGTTCGGTTGCAAATCCCAAAGTTGGAACATCATCAGCCAAAAGCCCGACATGATGAGAATCCACGTGAGCAGACGCGGCTGAAAAATGTCGCGAATCGCATTCGCGAGCACGCGCCCGATGCCGAGCGTTTTCGAAGCGCCCGACGGCGTGTCTTTGAAAAAAATCAACGGCAGGAAATTCAACAGAATCATCACCGCGGACATGATGAAAACAAGCCGCCAGCGCTCGACGGAATTCGCCGCGCCGAACGAGCTCGGCGCAAATTTTTCCGAAAGAAAAACCACGGGAATGTAGTGCCCGATGAGCGCTCCGATATTTACGACCCAGTAAAAAACGCCCCAGCCGAGAGAAGATTTTTCGCGCGGGAGCGTGTGCGAAAGCGCGCCCTGAATGCCCGGCTTGAAAAGCGCGGAGCCTGTCGCGAATACCGTGATCCCGGCGAGAATTCCGAGATAATCGCCGTTCACGCCGTCGATGCCGAGCGTTCCCGCAAACGCGTCAAGCGCGGGAACGTCGCGCAGAAACGCCATAAGCAAGTAGCCGGCGGACATCGTCGCGACGGAAATCGTCATCATTTTTTTGTAGCCGTAGCGATCGGCGAATCCGCCCGTGATAATCGGCAAAAAACACTGAACGACCGCCCACCACGCGTAAAGCGTGCCCTT
Organism: Bacteroidaceae bacterium; assembly: GCA_963620895.1. Taxonomy (GTDB): domain Bacteria; phylum Verrucomicrobiota; class Verrucomicrobiia; order Opitutales; family UBA953; genus Spyradosoma. The sequence goes on from CAVFCB010000107.1 coordinate 3,421, forward strand.
GGCGGCGGCGGTCAGGTGCAACCCGCCGACGTTGTCCGCCTGCATGATGTAAATCGGGGCAACGACTCGCACGCTGTTGTAGGCGAGCCGCTCCATCATTTCGATGAAGTTCAGTTCGAAAAACGGCGTGAGCCACGAAGCGGATTTTTTCACTTCGCTTTTTTCGGGAACGCGCGTTGCGTCGGCGGTGTTCGTGTTTTCGGTCATGGAATGCGGAGTGCGGGAAAAATCAGAAGCGATAGCGCACGCCGAGCTCTACGGAATGCGAGAAAAGATCGAGGTTGTGCCAGTCGGCGAGTTTCGAGGCGATGGACGGGCTGATGTAGGCGAAACGATAGGCGGCGAAAAGCCCCCAGTTTTCGCCGATCCGATATTCGCCGCGCAGCTTTGCGTCGAGCGTCGTCGTAAAATTCCCGCTGCTCGAAGTTTTGAAATTTTCGCCTTTGACTTCGCCGTAAGTCGCGCCGATTCCGAATCCGAGCAATGCTTCGATTCTAAAATTTTCGCAGACGGAATAAGAAAGCCCGAAGTGCGGAAGAACGTTCAGCGAATTTACCGTTTCCGTGACTTCGCGCCCGTTGTGCGTGTAATGTCCGCTTTCCGCCCAAAACGCGAGGATTTCGAGCTCCACGAGAAAATCCCAATCCGGGCGGTCGGAGTCGAAATGCGCCGAGCACGAAAGGCTGAGTCCCCAGCCGTCGGCGTCGGGAAGGTCGTTCCCGAATTCAAAAAAATATTCCGGCGCGAGGGCGACCGAGAGCGCGTCGTCGCGTTTTTTTTCGGGAAGCCCGATGCGCTCGTCCGGCGTGCGTCCTTCCCGCAAAGCTTTCACGGGATCGTAATGCTCGACGGAAGGTTTTCCGAGAGCGGTCGCGGGAACGGCGAATGCGGCGAGCGCTGCGACGAACAGCGCGGGAACGGTCGTTTTTTTCATATCGAATATCTTTCTTTGACGTCGGCGGGAATTTCGGTTGCCCAGCGCGTTTTCAGATCCACGAGCGCGTAGTCGCCCGTGCCGTCGGCGGAGAGCTTTCCGTTTTCTTTGAAAATTTTGAACGAAACGATAACGCCGTCGCGTCGAAAACCGATGATTCCGGTTTCGACTTTGAAGCGTTCCGCCATCGTGAGCGGGCGTTTGTAGTTGAGCGTAATCGAGCGCTGAAACCAACCGAGCCCGCGCGCGGCGAAATCCTGCATCGACATTCCGTAGCAGCGTTCCATTTGGTCGAAACGCGCCGCGAGCACGTAGTCGAGATAGCGGGAACTGTGCACGTGGCGGTAAAAATCAAGGTCGTCCGGGCGCACGCGCATTTCCGTGACGAAGCGGGAATAAACATTTTTTTCCGCGGGAACGTTCATGGCGATTTTTATTTTTTTGAAAAAAGAAAAAGCTCAACGCGGACGGTCTTCTTCGTTGAAACGTTTTGCCTCGGGGTGATTGTAGCCGAAAAGCGGGAGCGTGTTCAGAATGAGAAAAATTCCGACGCCGACGACGATCCCGCAGTCCGCGATGTTGAACGCCGGCCAGCGGTAATCGATGAGCGGGATCGTGAAATCAAGAAAATCAACGACGTAGCCGTGCCAAATCCGATCGAGCAAATTGCCGAAAATCCCGCCCGTGAGCAGCCCGAACGCCAGTTGCACGGGGCGGCGTTCCAGCTCCAATTGCCGACGAAAACGGAAAATCAGCACCAACGCGCACAGCGCAAACAGAGACAGCAGAATTTTTTGTCCGTGAAAAATTCCCCACGCCGCGCCGAAGTTGCCGACGTGGACGATGTTGAAAAATCCGGGAATGATTTCCAACGGCGTCGCTCCCGGCTCATAGCCCGGAATTCCCGGCGTCATCGGCGTAAGCGTGCCGATGATGAGGAGCTTCGATACTTGGTCGGCGGCGAAAGTCGCGAGCGCGAGCTTCCAAAAAAGCGCGTAGCGGAGAAATTTTGCGGTGAACTTGCGGTTCATGAAACAGCCTCGGGAAAGGCGTCCATTCTACGGAAACGCGCCGTTCCCGC
>CAVFCB010000108.1:0-5410 GCA_963620895.1 Bacteroidaceae bacterium
CGGTCGCCGCTGGACCGGACTTCCCGCAAGACTCGCGGAGAACGGGTGATGCGGATTTTTTTTGTAAAAAAACAAGCTGACGAATGCGCACGCGGCGGGCATTCTTGAGGACGCAGTTGTTCCTTTAAATTTCGCGCGGAATCGGGAATGCGCTCGGCGGAATAGCCATTTCGCTATGCACCGCAAACGCATACAACCCAACAAAAGGCGCGCGTTGGAAATCGCCGTCTTAGTTTTGAACGCAATCGCAAGCGTGCTTGCGATTCTTGAAAAACTATGCCGCTGGCGGCTCTGACACGCGCCTCTGCATGCCGAACGGTAAGTCCGCGCGGCATGCAGTTTCCGCGTTGTGTTTCCCGCTTAAAAGAAAACGGCGGGAAGCGTGAGGCTTCCCGCCGCTGCCGCTTTCGAGCTATGCACCGCAAGCGCAACCCGAAAGAGACCTTTTGAAAACTTGCGATACGACAATCGTCCGCCAACCCTTTCGAAAAATCAACAAAAAAAGCGTTCCCGTGCGGGAACGCTTTTTTTGTTGATTTGCGAAAACGAAATTACGCTTCGCGGGAAAGTTCCTTGACCTTCGTCGCGCTCTTGCCGAGGCGATTGCGGAGGTAGTGGAGGCGCGCCTTCATCGGGACGGACTTGCGTTCGATCTCGATTTTGACGACGTTCGGGCTGTTCACCGGGAACACGCGTTCAACGCCTTCGCCGTAGGAGATGCGGCGCACCGTGAAGGCTTCCTGAATGCCGGCGCCTTTGTGGCTGATGACGATGCCGGAGAAGATCTGGATGCGTTCTTTGTCGCCTTCGCGCACTTTCGTGTGAACGCGGACACCGTCGCCGACGCGGAAGTTCGTGCGGTCGGTTTTAAGCTGGGCTTGTGTAAGCGAATTGAGTAACTGCTGGCTCATGACTTGTTGTTTTCTTTTGAAATTAATAATTCCGGTCTTCGTGCCTTTGTCTTGGCGATTTGCTGTTCCCGCCGCCAGCGCCGTATTTCGGCGTGATTCCCCGAGAGGAGAACCGGCGGCACGGGCATCTCGCGAAAGACTTCCGGGCGCGTAAATTGCGGAAAGGACAATAGCCTGTCATTAAAACTGTCGCTCGTCAAGGAGTTTTCTTCGCCGAGCACTCCGGGGATTTGCCGGGCGATGCAATCCGTGAGCACTGCCGCCGCAATCGTGCCGTTGGTCAGCACGTAATCGCCGATGGAAATTTCCCGCGTGACGAGGGCGTCGCGGATGCGTTGGTCGATGCCTTCGTAGTGTCCGCTGAGCAGAATGAGGCGTTTTTCGACGGAGAGTTCCCGCGCGATGTCGTTGGTGAGCGGCTCGCCGTCCGGGCAAAGGTAAATGACGGGCGTTCCCGCGTCTTCCGGCGCGTTCCCGCGCACGCTTTCGATGGCGTCGAACACGGGTTGCGGCGCCATCAGCATTCCCGCGCCGCCGCCGAACGGGCGGTCGTCCACGCGTTTATGTTTATCTTTTGACCAATCGCGAATGTTGTGCAGGCGAATATCGAGAATTCCGTTTTTGACGGCGCGTCCCAAGATGCTCTCGGAGAAAAATCCCGAGACCATTTCCGGAAACAGCGTGAGAATGTCGATTTGCATTTCGAGTCGATTTCTTCCTGCAAAAAAAACGGCGTGCCCGTTCGCGGGAACGCCGTTTCGGAATTGCTCGGCAGTGCGATTACGCCGCGGCGGGAGCTTCGACGGCTTCCTTGCGGGCGCGCTTGATGAGCGAGCGAGCCGTGTCGGACGGCTGGGCGCCTTTCGAAATCCAGTAATCTGCGCGAGCGAGATCGAGCGTCAGCCCGACGGCTTTTCCCTTCGGAGAAGGATTGTAGGCACCGAGGATTTCGACGAAGCGACCATCGCGGCGAGCCGTGTTTTCACAAACGGCGATGCGATAAATCGGCGCGTGAGTTGATCCGTGGCGTTGCAGTCTGATACGAAGCATTGTGTTGTCTGTCTTTGTTGAAATTGAAATTTGAAGCGGCGATTAAGATTCGTTCCCGCGGGGCTGTCAAGCAGGAAAATTCGTTCGCCGTCGCGCGCGTCACGGCGCCGCGCGTTCCCGCGAAACTTTTTTTTCAGCGGAAAAATGCGGCGGCGTCGGTGCGCGTGACGCCGCGCAGATTCACATAGCGGGCGAAAAGCAGCTTCGGCGAGCAGTGCCCCATTTCGAGCTGTAATTTCGTGATGTCGCGAAAGTGTTTCAGATGATAGCTCGCAAAGGTGTGCCGCAACACATCTTGCCGCCACGGATTTTCTTCGCTCGAATTTTTTCCCCAACCGCAGGCGCGGCGAATGTGTCGCCACTTGCGCGTCCAATCCGCGGGAACGAGCCGACATTCGTCGCGCGGCGGAAGCGCATCGGGCGCAAGAAAAAGCCGCATCAGCGGCGGAAAAATCGTGACGTGGCGCGCGCCGCCGGTTTTGCTGCGGGCGGGAGCGATGCAGATGACGGCGTCGCTCAAATCCGCATCGGAGCGGCACAGCCGAGCCGCTTCCGCCGGGCGTATTCCGGCGTAAACCATCAGCCCGACGGCGAGCGCGGCGCGCGTTCCCGCGAGCTTTCGCGCCGTGTTCACGAGAGTTTTCGCCTCGCTCGGTTTTAGGGGAAGAATTTCTTTTTCGACGACGACGGGAACGCCGATCGCTTTTATCGGATTGCGGGAAATGAGTCCGAGCCGTTCGCCGAACGCGAACACGGCGGACATCAGCGCGCGACCTTTTACCGCTTGCCGAGGCGTCGGGAACGCCGCATCCAGCGCGGCGGCGCAATCGTCCGCACACAGCCGAGACAGCGGAAGCCGCCGCAATTTCGGCGCATGCGCGAGCAGTCGGCGACATCGTTGCCGATAATCGCTGCAAGTGCGCGGACGAAGATTTTTTTTCATTTGAAGATAATGTTCAAACACTTCGCCGAACGTGTCGCCGCCGCGCACAGGCGGAGCTTTCGGCGTTCCCGCATCGGCGGAAGCCGGCGGCAAATGCTCGGCAAAGGTTTTGGCGATCGTCGCCGCTTCGACGAGATCAAATTGCGTGCCCGACAACAAATTGCGCGCCGCAACGTATTCGCGCATTTCTTTTTGTGAAAGCCTGATTTTCATGGTGAAGACATTTTTTGATCGCGGGAACGTTCTGTTTCGCGATTTGGGAAATCGCAGAGCAAGCTTTTTTTTGAAAAAATGAATTAGAATCGAAGAAAAAACCGCGGTTTTTCGCTGAATATTTTTGCGAAATTCGTAAAGGATTTCGTTGTGGAATGCAATCTGCGCCCTTTCTTTTAGCGGGAACGAGGGTGTTTCCGATGCTCTGCGATTTCCCAAATCGCAAATTGTCTCTACCCAAAAAAAGAAAAAGCCATGAATATCCCTCACAACAAATCTTACTTCTTTCGGTTTCTCGCGCACTTCTTCAGCGCCAAAAAGGCGGCGGCGGTTCCGGCGTTTCTTGTCGCCGCAGGCCTCGCTTCGTTCTCCGTCGTTCCCGCGAACGCGGAAACTTCTAAGGACATCACGACAGATGTCGAGGAAGGCGAATTCAACGTGGACAAGCTCGCCATCGGCTCCGGCACGATTACTTTCGGCGGCACGGCGTCGGCGAAAGTCGGGACGACGACGTTGAAGTCGGGAACGGCTCTGACAATCTCGTCCACCGCAACGGATCTCAATTTCGGGGCGGTTCTTTTCAACGCGCCGGACAATGACTCGATTACGATCGACACAACGGGCGTCGAGTTTAAGACCGTTAACCACGCCGGCGAGAATCGCGGATTCATCACCATCAACGAGGGCGCGCAGCTGACCGTCACCGGAGATGTCTATCTCGCGAAGATCGACGCTTCGGGCGAATTGACGCTCACCGGGACGGGCGCGATTCAAAGCCTCGTCGCCAATAACGGCGCAGACGTCACGCTCAGTTCGGACAGCGGCGTGAACGCGCTTTCGATGCAGGGCGGCACGGTCAACGTGAACAATTTCGCGCTCGACAAAATTATCGGCTCCGCAACGGGATCGACGGATGCTACCGGCACGATTGCCGCTTCCGGCGAACTCACCGTGAAAGAGAACGCTTCTCTCACGGCGGAAGAACTCAATCTTAAAACGAAAACCGGCGGCTCGATCGTGCTCAAAGAAGGTTCCTCGCTCGATCTCGGAGAAGGCACCATCGACCTCGCCGCGGGAACGTCGCTGACGATCGGCGATGCCACCACTTCCACCGGCGATGAAAGCCTCACGGCGAAAAGTCTCACGGCAGGCGAGGGCGCGACGACGACGCTCAACGGCGGCGCCCTCACGCTCACCGGCGACGGCATCGATCAGTCTCTCGATTCTCTCGCCGCATCGTCCACGGGAACGGTTTCCGTTTCCGGCGAAAACGCGACGGCGAAATTCTCCGCGGACAAAACTTTCGCCGGCAAACTGAATTTGGAAGCGGAAGCGGGAACGCTCGAAGTCGGCAACGGCGCCGCGGTTTCCACGGCGGGAACGGTTTCTGCGAAAAATCTCACCATCGGTTCCGGCGCGGCATCCGTCAAGGCAAGCGCGTTCGAGCTCGGCGAAGACGGCACGCTTACCATGAACGGCGGGACGCTTGATCTTTCCGCGACAGGCGGCGCCGCGACCGACATCTACGGCATCGCGGACGGTTCCTCCGGCACGATTACCGAAGGCGACACCGCGGGAACGATCGTGCTGAATAAATCCGCAGAAGCGGGCGCGCTGAATTTCACCGCGACCAAAGGCACGTTGGAACTCGCCGAGCAGGACGAAGGAGAAGATCCGATCGAAGTCAGCACGACCGGCAACGTCAATGTGCTCAATCTCGACATCGGCGCAAATACGCTCGACGCCGGCGCGGTCACCGTTCAGAACGGCGGCACCGGGCTTACGCTCACCGACGGAACCTTGCTCGGAACTTCCGTGACGATTAAGGCACTCGCCGATAACGCTTCCGGAAAAATCGCCGCGAAAAACAACGGCAAGGTCGAATTCGATCTGCTTCCGAAAGGCAAAACGACCGGCGAACTCGAACTCGGCGACGAGGGAACGCAGACGATTCACATTCGCGGGAACGGTCTGATTCTCGGCGCAAATTCCACCGTCACGGCAACCGGACAAACGCCCGGCACGAACGGGACCGACGGGAACGGACTCATCGTCGGCGGTCCGGCGACTACGGCGACGACATTCGATCTTTCCGCCGAGGGCATAACGCTCAACGTCAACGCCGTCACCGTTTATTGCAACGACGTTCTCAAACTTTCCGGAAATCAGGTCATCGGTTCGCAGGCGGGCGTGGACGGAAAAATTACGCTCGGCGCAAAAGACGCGCAAACCGCTGGTTCTTCCGCCGGGAAAATTTCGACCACGGGAACGCTGAAATCCCTCGGTCAGACCA
>CAVFCB010000109.1:0-5333 GCA_963620895.1 Bacteroidaceae bacterium
GCGGAGACCGGCGTTCCCGTGACCGCGCCGAGGAAGAGCGCGGCGGAAATCAATGTGCGTTTTGAAAAACTCATGGGGAAAAACCTTTATCGTGGTGGATGCTGAAGAGATGAAAAACTCAGAAACGGTGGCGATAGCCTGCGTTCAAGCCGTGGGAAACGCCCGAATCCGTATCGATTTCCAAATCGTAGCCGAGCCAGAGGCTGTCGCGATCGGAAACCTGAACGTTAATCGACGGCGTGAGCGAGAAAATGTCCGTCGGGAGCGCTTTGCCCGTGGTCGAGAACTTCGAACCGCCCGCGACGAAGCGCGCGTCCGCGTCCATTTCTTCGCCGAGGAAATCGTGTGCGTAAGCGGCTTCGAGTCCGAGCCGCCACGTCCACTCGTCGCCGGGAATGACCCATTGCAAGCCGAGCGCAAGGCGTGCGCGAAGGCTGCTGCCGTCCATATCGTCCGTATCCAACCCGGCGGTGCCGTTTTCGCGGAAACCGTCGATGTCGGTGAAGAAATAGCTCAGTCCGATGCTCGGCGTGAAGTAAAGTCCTTCGCCGCTGCTCTTTTCCTGCCAAACGGAGAACACGGAACCGAGCGTGATGAACGCTCCCGCGAAAAGCGAATTCGTATCGCCCTTCGTCGTTCCCGCGATGGTGGCGCGGCGGGAATCGAACATGCCCATGCCCGCCTGCACGCCGCCGTCGAGATAAAAGTTCCCGAAGAAGCGCCCGGCGAACGCGGTAACGCGCATGTCGTCCATATCGATTTTTCCGCCGCCGTGAATTTTCGCTTTCCCGTAGGTGTAGCCGAGAGCGACACCGAGCGTGGTCTCGAAATTCGGTTTCCAGTCGAAGCCGGCGACGGCGCCGTAAAGGTTATAATCGAAAATCGGCGCGTCTTTCGCGTTCCCGTTTTCCGTCAAACCGCTTTGCGCGAGCACGAAAAATTCGTATTCGCTCGTTTCCCGCAAGGGATTTGCGCCGTCGTAGCGCCGCTGATCAAGGCGCTCGTGGAGGCGCGCGACATCGGAATGGAACGTTGCCGCCGGCATCGCCAACATCGAGGCAAACGCGTTCGGCGAAAGCTTATCCGTTTCCGCCGCGAGCGCATCCGCCGTCAGGCTGTTCAACGCGAAGAACAGGCTTTTGGACTGTCCGGCGTCGATGCCGTCCGCATTCAGCACGCCGCTTTCCGCCTTGTTTTCAAACGAAGAGATCGTCGAAAGCGCGGCAAGGAAGCTCGAAGAAATTCCGTCGGAATAATCAATGCCGAGCGCGGAAAAATCCGAGATAATCCGCCGAACGTTGATGTTGCCGCTCTCGTCCGTGAAGACCATCACTTCGTGCCCGGAGGCGATCCCGCCGCGGCGAATCGCATTCGCGACGATTTCGGAGCGCGTCTGCACGGAACTCGTGCCGGAAGCGAGCGCCGAATCGGAGTCCGATCCCGACGAAGACGTGCTCGTCGCGAGCGCGGTTTTGATTTCGGAGGCGTTCACGAACGCCACGGACTTGCCGAGCGTCGAAGCGGAATCCAAGCCGGCGAGAACAATTTTGGAATCGCTTTCAAACACGGCGGTATCGGCGGTGACGCTGTCGCCGGAAGCGAGATTCACCTGCCACGTCGCGTTGCTTTTGAGAACGAAAGATGTTTTCGTGCCGAGCGTTGCCGCGTAAGTCGCCGTTCCGCCGACTTCTTTCGGGAACGCGGAAGTATTCACGGGAATGAAGACCGAGTAAGTTTCGCCGATCGCGCTGTCCGTGATTTCAACTTCGATTTTCCCGTCGGTGAGGCGATACGTGTTGTCGGAATCCTTGACGAACGCGACCTTAATGCCGTGATTTTCCAACGTTTTTTCGGAATAAACCGAAGGATTGGTCACCGTGCCGTCGCGCGCGATTTCCATCTGAATCACGACGGAGTCGGAAAGGCGAGGATCGGCGAGCGAAAGCTTGAGCGTTGCCGTTCCCGCCGTGCCCGCGTCGTTCATGTTGCGCACCAACGAACCCGTGCAGGAAACGTCGCGCCCGATCAGCTTCACGCCGCCGATGAGCGTTCCCGAAACGGTGAACGCGGAGGAATGATTTTCCGTTCCCGCACCGGAGAATGCCGCCGTGCCGGAAACCGTCGTCTTGCCGAGATAGGTCTGCTTCGCCGAGACGAGCGTCGTTCCCGTAGCGCCGGAGAACTCGACGTTCCCGCTTCCGGAAATCGTTTTGCTCAGCGTTGCGGAATTCGTGTCGGAGATGATTTCGAGCGTTCCCGCCGTGCCGCGAACGGTGTTGCGAAGCGTGAGCAAATCGATGTTCACGCCGTTTGTCGTCGTTCCCGTGAAAGCGGCGAGATTCGTCAGCGCCATCGTTCCCGCCTCGACGCCGATGTAAATTCTGCCGTTGTTTTTCTTGAGGTGGTTGTAAATGTTTTGCGAAATCCCGAAAACATTATCGCGATCGGCGGAGCCCGCCGCGGAGAGATTTGCGGCATCGATCGTCCACACTTTTCCTTCGGAAGTCCCGGCTTGGGCAGCCTGAATGAGGCTCAAATTCTTGAGCTTCGTCGTGCCGGCGGGATCCGCCGGGCTCACGTCTCCTTCAAAATCAATCAGCGACTCGCTGCCGGAAAGCGCTCCCGTGGTATCGTCCGTCAGCCCGTAGTAAAACGCATTCGACACCGATGTTTTGTCGATGACGGCGGTGAAATTGCCGCGCACGTTCGCGCCGAAGCCGATGTTTTTCAACTTGAGCGTTCCTCCCAGCGGCGGAACGATTTCGCGCACGACAACGCGGCGGGAATCGCTTCCCGTTGCAAGCCCGGACGCGCTGCTTTCACCGTTGATGTTCACGTCGCCCGCCACGTAGAAGTTGCCGAGAATTTCGGAATTCCGCAGCTGCTGAATCGTGACTTTGTTCATCGTGAGCGTGACGTTTTCTCCCGTGCTGACGGAGGGAATCGTCACATACGACTCCGTGGAGCCGGAAATGTTGACGCTGAAATCGCCGACGAAGCGAATATCGCCGTTGAAGAATTTCCCGTCGTTGTTCTTGTTCGTCGTCGGCAAAACGCCCACACCGTCGCCGCCGATCGTGATGTCGCCGCTTCCCGTGAATTCGAGCGTGCCGCTCCCGTAAACGGTTTCAAAATTCGGCGCTATTCCCGTTCCCAACTCGACCGAAAGCGTGGCGCCGAGCGCGACGCGGGCGATGTTGTCCTCGGAGAAAACCCAGCTGCTGCCCTGCGAAGAAGTGACGCTGAGCGTGCCTTCGTACACGTTGACGCCGCCGCAATCCGAAAGATCCGTTGCCGCGATGCTGAGCGTGCGGTCGCCGACCTTGCCGAGCATTCCGCCGTTCGTGAACGCCAGCGTTCCCGAATCGATGGTGACGTCTTCGGAGTCAGCGGAGAGAATCACCTCGCTGACATTCTTGCGTTCCGTCACTTCGGACAAATCTGCGGGAACGTAGGAAACCGCGCCGTTGTCGTCCGTCACTTCCGCCAACCAGCGATAACCGGCGACGTAAGAACGCTCTTTCTTCTCGGAATCCGTGTAGGTGCCGAGCACGAATTTTTTCTCCGTTGCGGACCAAACAATCGCCGTTGCCGGATCTTTCACGATATTTCCGTCCGCATCGCGGACAACCCAGTTCGCGGAAATCTCGTCGCCGGTCGCGCCGGGAATGAAATCCCATTCCGTTGCGGAAACCGTGACTTGGCGGCGGCTGGTCTTGTCAATCAGCGTGCCGTCGTCGGCGACAGTCACGTTTTCGACGGAAACGCTCACCGTGTTCCCGCTCGCGTCGGTGTAGGACGCCTTGAGATTGCGCGGCACGTATTGGCTGTTCTCGTAGAACGTTTTCGCTCTACTCGCCTCGTTCTCGGTCGCAAAATTCGGCGCATCGACGGTGCTCGACGGAGTCACGGTCGATGTGCCGGAAATCCGCCGTCCCTGCGCGTCCGTGTAGTAAGCGGAAACGCCGTCAACGCTCACCGAAATCTCGGACTCCTTGAGCTTTTTTGCATCGATGACGAGCTGTCCGCCGCCGTCAACGGTGACCGGGGACGTCACCGTGCCCTGCAACTGCGTAAGCCCTTGTCCTGAAATTTTAAGCGTTCCCGTGCCGGAAATCTCTCCCGTGAACGCGGCGGCGGAGAAAAGTTTTCCCTCGTCGTAAATGTAAGCGCCCGTCGAAGCGTAATCCCACGCGATGCGTTCGCCGGAATCGGCGTTCGCCACGGAAAGCGTTCCCGCGAGCGAAATTTTGCCCGCGCCGGAAATTTGTTTCACCGTCTGCGTAGAGCCCGAAGCCACGGAAAGCGTGGCGCCGGAAGCGACGGTGATGCCGCGCGCGTAGTCAAACATCGATTCCCCGGAAAGCGCAAGCTCGCCGCTCGCCACGCGCACCGTTCCCGTGAACGAATTGACCGCGACGCCGCCGCCGTTTGCGGAAACGGTGCCGAGGACGATTTGCCCGTAGCCGTCGAGCGCGACGGGCGTCGTTCCGTCCGCCGCGATTTCGAGGGCGCCGTTCCCGTAGAAAATCGCGGAAGTGCCGGTGAGATTTGCGAGCGAAAGCGTGGCGCCCGTGGAGATGTTCGCCCGCAAGCCGTTCGTGGTGAGCGCTCCCGCAAATGCGAGCGTTCCCGCGGAAACATTCATGCGCGTTGAGCCGTCAAATGTGCTCGCGCCGTTAATCGTCAGCTTGTCCGCGCCTGTTTTTTCAATCAGCGCGTTGTTGCCCGCGGAAGTGACGGTGATTCCGTATTCCCACGCGACGTCCTCGCCCGCGTCCTGCGCCAAGATGAGCCCTGCGCCTTCGCCCGTAATAGAAACGGCGCCTTGCGCGGCGAGGAAAACGCCGTCGGAGCGCGTAGTGGGATTGCGAAGCGTCATCTGCAACGTGCCCTCCTCGATCGTAGTCGTGCCCGAGTAGAGCACTTTGTCGGAAAGGATGAGTTTGCCGCTCCCGCGTTTTAAGAAATTGCCGAGCCCGGAAACGGCGTAGTCGAACGTCGACGTTCCCGTGCCGCTCGTCGTGATTGCGAGCGTTGCGCCGCGATCGACGGTGACGCCGCCGGAAAGGCTTGTCGGCAGTTTGGCGGAGAGCACGGAGAGCGTTCCCGCCTGCACGTTGAGCGCGGAAACGTTGAGCGTTCCCGTGAGCGTCAGCGTGTTGTCGCCGACTTTCGTGAGCGAATTTGCGGTGAGCGTTCCCGCGAATGCGAGATCGTCAACCCACGAAGCATTGACCAACGTGCCGTCCGTCGTGACGGAATTCGCGAACGCGCCGGGCGCGGAAATTCCGGCGAAAAGTTCCTTGTTCACGATCGTCGTCTTCCGCGCC
>CAVFCB010000110.1:0-5294 GCA_963620895.1 Bacteroidaceae bacterium
CGAGACCCCGACGAGCTTCGGCGTTTGCGTGATGAAAAAACTTTTACGTTCGCGGAGCCAACGCATCCGCGAGGAACGCGCGGGAACGCTCGCGGAGCGCGCGCATACCCCCCCCCGTTTCATCAATTGCGGCGTAATTTATTTCCGAAAATTTCGGACACGCCGTTCCCGCGCGAACGTAGCGGTCTTCAAGCCCGAGCGCACTTAAAATCTGCCGCGGACGGTTTTCTGCCGCGTTCCCGTTGCCGACATAGTAAAGCGGTTTTTCAAAAATCAGTCCGAACGCCGTGCCGTGAAACGAAGTGGAAACTACGCACGCCGCGTTTTTGAACCAACCGACGAATTGCTCCGGCGTTTCCGTCAGAAGCATTTTGCGCGTGCGCGCATAACCCGCCCAAACCGAAACGACATCGGCACCGAGTTGCGCCGCGAGTTCCCGTGCGATCGCGTCCGCCGCCGCATTGTAGCTCACCTGATAGACAAGCACATACGGACGCGTCCGCGCCGGCGGTTCCGCGAGAGTTTCCCACACGGAGCGGTCAACGAGCAGCGTCGGGTCGAGCACGGTCTCGATCGGGCGCGAGGTTTTCGGACGCAACGATGCCGCGAGATTGTCTTCGCGCACGGAAATCGAATCAAAATTTTTCAGCGCATTCGCAAAAATCAGATTTTCTCCGAGCGTTGCCGAAGCCGCGCCCGCGCTCGCCGCGTAAACGATTTTTCGCGTTCCCGCCGGCGCCGGGAAGTCGCCGAGAAAAATCGGATCGCCGCCCGCCGTGTGCCCGGGGCTCCAAATCTGGTCGCTCCCGAAAACGAGCGCGTCAAAACGCTCTGCGGGAACGCGTCCGCCCTCCTCGAAACGTTCCCGCGAAAGATTCAGTTTCTCCGTAATGAATTTTTCAAAACCGATGCGACGCTTCATGCGCACGGGAAACGCCGCGATGCGCCAAGGAAGCCGAAGCCCCCAATACCCGAGCCGAAGAAATTTTCGCGCAAGCGAAACGCCGTTCAGCGCGGGAAACGGGAACGCCGCATAGCCGCGCGTCAGGTAGCGCGGACGGTAGTCAACGACTTCGACCGCGTGCCCGCAGGATTTCAAATATTCCTGCAGCCCGTAAGCTTGAAGAACGGCGCCGTAGTTGCGCGCGCAATGAAATGTGAGAATGCCGATTTTCATTTTTTTGTAGAAAGCATGGGAAAGTGAAAAATCAGGAAGATTTGCGAAGGAGTTTTTTTGCGAGGGCGAGCGTTCCCGTGAGCACGAGCATGCGGCGCGCACAGCGGAATGCGAAGTTGCGCACGCGGCGCGGGAACGGCGTCCGCGTGAATTTTTCGATGAGGCGCGTTGCTTCGCGCGGCGTTTCCGCGCGTTCGAATGCCGCGAAAAATTCCGTGCGCCGCGGATGCCGGCGCGTTTCGTTTTTCAGTCCGCCGTTTGCGGGAACGGCTTGCGCGTAAGTCGCTTTTCGCAGGATGCCGAAACCGGGCTTCGCCGCTTCAAACGCCGCGAGTCCGCGTTCCGTGTTGCAGATGACGACGGAAAGCCCTTCGCTCGATTTCAGATCCGGAAAATATTTTTCTACGCCCCAAAAATCGCCGAGCGTGACATCGCTTCCGCTCGTGCGGTTTTTCGCCGGGCATTCGTGGCAGGACGGTCGCGAAAACAGTCCGGAACCGAAGCCTTTGCCGAACGGCGTCGAGTAAAGCGGTTTGCAGAATGCCGTTCCCGCAGGCGTTTCGACGGCGAGCATCGCGCAGTTCCACGTGCCGCGTTTTGCGTCGAAAACTTTTTTGCGGAAACGCACATCGGCGGGAACGTCGATTTTTTCCCGTTCCCGCAAGTCGGCGAAAAACGTGCGCCAAACTTTCGGCGAAGGTGCGCTGTGGCACGCGATATCGACCGCGAGCAACTTCGGGAAATCGCCGCGCAACGCACGCCGCAGTCCCGCGATCTGGCACGGCGTTCCCGTGAACATCACTTCGCGCCCGGCACGCAGAAATTCTCGCGCTTTGCGGAACGCATCGCCTATGCGCGACTGCAAATATTTGCTCCCGCGAAACGCCGCAAGCCCGTCGAGCGTTTCCGTAAAATCGTGCACGACTTCCGTGAAATCCGCGTTCCAACGCGCGCCGAAAACAACGCCGCCGTTTTCTATCACTCGCGTCGCCATCAGCGTGAATGCGCCTCCCGACGCGGACGCAAGGCGCAATTCCTCGCTCGCGCAACACGCGGCGAAGACAATCGGTTCGGGGAAAAACGCGTGCGGCGCAAGCCCGCCGCCGTTGAGCACGGGACAGACTTTTTCGCAAAGCCCGCAATTGATGCAGAGCGACGCGTCCGTCGCGGGATAAAGAAATCCCTCGGCATCAGGGCGCATCGCAATGCAATTTTTCGGGCAAACGGTTTCGCAGGCATGGCAGCCGCAGCAGTTTTCTTTTCGGTTGAGAACAATCATTTCGCGGGAACGGTTTTGCCGAGCGGTTCGGTTCCCGTTCCCGCGAAAATCACGGTTTCATTCAGTGAAGCACAAGCGTTTCCTCAGCGGATTTTCGCGGCGAAGACGCCAGCTTGAACTTTTCGGGAACATCGCCGCAGGCGATGAGAACGACAATGGTTTCGGAATCTTCTAAGCGAGCGCGTTTGTCTCCGAAATGGGGGGGGGGTATAACGTTGATCAGCCTCCGCAATTCGCGATCCGTTTTCGGGGAGACCGACCAATTCAGCATGCAGTGCGCGACGCGATTTTTGTGAAGCGCGTAGCACAGATTCATCAGATAAATTCCGGCATTCGTGAAAAGATCGTTGCGTTCCGCGCCCCAGACGGCACGCAGATCGGCGGTCAGCACCAGCAATTTGTCCGCGAGGTGCCCGAACCCGCGATTGCCGTTCTGCAAAGCGAGCGCGCGGCGGACATCATTTTTGTCCGTAAGGCAATGCACCCGCATGTATTGCCGATTGCAGGCGGACGGCGCGTTGTTGGCGAGCGCAACGGCGGAGCGAATTTGTTCGACCGAAACCGTTCCCGCAAAATTGCGCACGGAATGCCGCGAAGCGGAAAAACGTTCGAACGGCGCGTCGAGCGACGAAAAATAGCGTTCCCGCGTCATTTCGATTTGGTGCGACGACTCGACGGGAACGCGGCGCAACAAGGCATCAAGCGCTTCGGAAAGCTCTTCCGAAATTTTGAAATTCGCTTCCGCGTGCACCTTTCGGTATTCGGCGACAACGGCGACCGCCTCGCGAAACTGCGGGGCGTCGGTGCCGAAGCGATCGGCGAAATCATTCAGCGACGCGACGAGCGCGAGCAGTTTCGGTTGCCCGAATCCGAGACGAAAATCCGGCATCGTCAGCCCTTTTTCGACGATGTGGTAATTCATGATGATTGACGCGAGTGCGCCCTCTTTCGTTTCGCGGGAATGCGGCGAATGCGCGAGAAAACGCGCGCGGTCATACGCGAACATGCGCCGCATCCGCCACGCGTCGAGGAACAGTCTGCACGCGAGCAGATATGCGGCTTTCGCGCCGGGAGTCTTTTTCAAGATGTTTCGTAATTTATTTTTCATAAAAGTGTGTATTCTTTGGGGGCGGAGACATTCCTGTCTCCGCGCGGAGCGCAATCGGCGAGAGAAGGCTTTTCGTTCTCGCCTGCTCTTTCCCGACAAAGATGTTTCGCGGTCATCGGCGGTTCCTCCTTTTTTCAATGCGGGAACGAATGAGCGCAAAAATTGCCGTGCGCTCGTCGCGCGTGAATCCGAAGCGGGCAATTGCGGGAACGGAGCAAAGCACGCTCGCGAATCCGACCGCGAAAAACTGCGTGAAGCTCGGCTCGGGAATGACGAAAAACGCAAGACACGCGGGAACGATTGCCGCGACGCTCGCCGCAAGGCACGCGGGAACGAGCGTATTTTTTACGAACGCGCGAATGGAAAGTTTCGAGCAACGGCGAATCAGAATCAGGCGCAGCCAAAGGCACACGCAGGAAATTCCGACGGAAACGCACGCGACGGCTTCCGGCGGCGCGGCAAAAAACCGCAGCGCGATCCACGCGATCGGGAGCGTCATCCAAAGCGTTCCGCCGACCACGCTCTGATACAGCGCGACTTTTCCGGACGCCTGCGCCTGCGTCATCAGCGGATACGAGAACGCGTCGATGAGCACCTGCACCAAAATCAGCCGCGTGAACCAAAGCGTGTGCGCGGGAACGGTTCCGAGCCAAAATTCGAGCACGAACGGCATGAGCAGCCACGCCGGGAGCGCGATGAAAAACAGCAGAAAGAAACCCATGCGCGAAGCGCGCATCGTGAGCCGGTGCGACTGCGCGATTTCGCCCGCCGCGTAGTATTTGATGATTTGCGGATTCGTCGCCGTAAGAAAATTTTGCGTGAACGCCGTAATCGCGCTCGAAACCTGTTGCGCGACCGCGCGCGCGGCGTTCACGGCGGAACCGAAATAATTGTTCAAAAGCACGTTCACGAAAACGTTCGTAAACAGCCCCGCCATCGCGCCCCACAAATTCCAACCGCCGAACGCGACAAGCTCGAAGAAGCGTTTTTTCTCCCAGAAAAATCCCGTGCGCGATTCCGCATAATTGCGGCGACAGACAAGGAAATTCAGCGAAAAATGCGCAACGCCGACGAACATCATCAGCGCCCCGTAAAAGGCGAGTTTGTCAAAACTCGACAGCGAAATCAGATAGATGATACCGAGGCGCGCCGACGACTCGAAAATCGTAATCCACGCGAACGCCTTCATGTTTTCGTGCGAAATGAGAAGCGACGAATACGGAATCGAAAGCGTGCTCAGCAAAAACGTGATCACGGAAAACTGAAAAAACCAAAAGGCGGCATCCGCACGCGCCGGCGGGATCACGATTTTATTTTCAAAAAACCACAGCCCGACCGTTTCCGAAAGAATCAGCAACACAATCACGAGCGCGACGTAGATGAGTTGCGTGAGATTGAACGTCTGCTTGAGTCGAACGAAATCGCCGCGCCCGAGCTCGAAATTGAAAAAGCGCGAACACGCCGTGGACATCGTTCCCGAAAGAAATCCGAACATCGAAACGATGCCGGCGAGCACGTTCACAAGCCCGTAATCTTCAACGCCGAGCGCGCCGAGCAACACGCGCGTCGAAAACACGCCGAGACACATCGTGAACGCCATGCGCACGTAGAGCACGAGCGTGTTTTTGGCGATGCGGCGGTTGTTTTCGGCGGTGGACACGAGTTCGGGAACGTTTTTCGGTTATCCGAGCAGGTTTTCGATTGCGGGAACGAGTTGCGCGAGAGCGTCT
>CAVFCB010000111.1:0-5253 GCA_963620895.1 Bacteroidaceae bacterium
TTTTTGCCTGCGGCAAAAATCAGGACTTCACCAGTCAACCAGTTCTCCAGTCAACCAGCCTACCGAATTTGCGTTCATTTGCGTGAATTTGCGGACAAAAAACCGTTCCCGCGGAATCATCGTTCGATTTCGTGCAGGAAGAGTCCGCTGCGGAGCTTCGGTTCGAACCACGTTGATTTCGGCGGCATGATTTCTCCGGCGTCGGCGACGCGGAAAAGATCTGCCATTGTCACGGGAAAGAGCGCGAATGCGACGGCGTTCCCGTCGTCGCGGCAACGGCGTTCGAGCTCGGTGAGTCCGCGAATTCCGCCGACGAAATCGATGCGCGTATCGGTGCGCGGATCGGAGATTCCGAGCACGGGCGCGAGCAGGTTTGCTTGCAGAATTGCGCAGTCGAGCGAGGCGATGGGATCGGACTCGTCGAACGTTCCCGCGCGTGCGGCGACGGAATACCATTTTCCGCCGAGGAACATCCCGAACTCGTGTTTGCGGCGCGGGGCGAATGCGCAGGGCGTTCCCGCGGGAGCGACGTCGAATTTTTCCGCGAGTTTCGCGAGAAATTCCTTTTCGCTCAGTCCGTTCAGATCGCGCACGACGCGGTTGTAATCCATGATGAAAAGGTCTTCATCGCAGAAAATTACCGCCATGAGAAAATTGAATTCTTCCGTTCCCGTGAAATTCGGATGCGCGGCGCGGCGGCGTGCGGAAACGGCGGCGGAAGAGGCTGTGCGGTGATGTCCGTCGGCGATGTAAAGCGCGGGAACTTCCGCGAAGCCCTTGCGAATTGCCGCGATCGCCGCATCGTCGTCCACTTTCCAAAGAATGTGCGAGACGCCGTCGTCGGTGCGGAAATCGAAATCGGGTCGGTGAAAACGTATCCATTTATTCATTACATCGGCGATGCCGGCGTGTTTGCGGTAGGCGAGGAAGACGGGCTCGGTCTGCGCGGAACATGCATCGAAATGTTCGATACGGTCGAGCTCTTTTTCCTTGCGTGTAAGCTCGTGTTTTTTGATGGTGCCGTCGAGATATTCGTCCACGCTTGCGCAACCGACGATCCCGGTCTGCACGCGTCCCCAAAGCATTTGCCGGTAAATGTAGAAGCAGGGTTTTTCGTCGCGCACGAGCGTGCCGTCGGCGATGAATTTTTCGAGATTTTCGCGAGATTTCGCGTAAGTTGCGGGATCGTGAATGAGGGCTTCGGACGTGTCGATATCGGCGCGGCAGATGTGAAGAAACGATTTTGCGTTCCCGCGTGCGGCGGCGACGGCTTCGTCGTGATTCATAACGTCATACGGGAGCGAGGAGACCTGCTCCGCGAGGTTTTTCGGGGGCCGCAGGGCGGCGAAGGGTCGAACGGTTGCCATAGTGAAAAAAAGATTCGGGAACCGGAACAATACACATCCGATTCCCGAATTTCGAATTTTTTTGATTCGTTGCGCTTAAAACTTTTTCTTTGCGGCGTTTTTCTTCGCGGGAACGCTCGGCGCCGGTTTCTTTGCGGGAACGGCGGGCGAAACGGTTGCCGCGGGCGGCGGAGTTTTTTTCGCGGGAGCGGGAACGGCGACCGGCGTTTCCGGTTTTTTTGCCGTCGGCGCTTTTGCCGCGGGCGTCGCCGAAGCTTTTGCGGGAGCGCCGCCCGGAGTTTTTGCGGCGGACTTCACGAGTTTCGGCGGCGGCGGGAACGCGCCTTTGCGCATTTCGACCGCGGATTTATAGACTTCCTCGTATTTGTCCACGGAGCGATCCCACGAAAAATCTTTGCACATGCCGTTGCGGCGCACGGCGTAATAATCCTGCGGATAATCGTAGTAAAGCTGCAGGGCGCGTTCGATCGCCCAGCGAAGCGCGTTTTGATCCGCGTCTTGGAAATTGATTCCGGTGCCTTCGCCGGGCACTTTCGGCGACCATGCGGAAACGGTGTCCACGAGCCCGCCCGTCGTGCGCACGATCGGCGGCGTGCCGTATGCCATCGAATACATCTGATTGAGTCCGCAGGGTTCGAAACGCGAGGGCATGACGAAAAAGTCCGAGCCCGCTTCGATCATGTGCGAGAGTTTGTTGTCGTAGCCGATGTGGGCATACATTTTTGTCGGGAACGATGCGGCGATGCGCCCGAACGCGCTTTCGAGCGCGGGTTCGCCGCTGCCGAGCAACACGACCTGCATTTCCGCGCGGGAAAGAAGTTCGGGCAAAATTGCGGCGAAGAGGTCGAGTCCCTTTTGATCGTAGAGTCGGGAAACGACGCCGAACACGGGAACGCGCGGCTTGATGAAAAGTCCGCAGGAGCGTTGCAGTTCGCTTTTGCAGATGTCTTTCCCGGAAAAGTCGTCCGCGTTGTAATGCGCGGGAATGAATTTATCCACGAGCGGCGACCATTCCTGATAATCGATGCCGTTGATGATTCCCGTGAGATCGCGGGCGCGATGGCGCAACACGTGATCGATGCCGAAACCGTATTGCGGCGTCTGAATTTCGTAGGCGTAAGTCGGCGAAACGGTCGTGATTTTTGTCGCGTGATAAAGTGCGCCTTTCATCATGTTGAGCCCGCCGAGGCACTCGTAGTTGTCGTCGGTGAAAAGTCCCCACGGCAGTCCGAGGTAGTCGATGATTCCTTTTTCGCAAAGCCCCTGATGTTGGAGATTGTGAATCGTGAAAACCGTTCCCGCGTGTGCGATGCGGCGCCATTTGTCGCGCGTGTTGAGCATGGCGGGAACGAGCCCCGTCGTCCAATCGTGGCAATGCACGATGTCCGGAATCCAGTTTGCCTGTTCGCAGAAATCAATTGCCGCGCGGCAGAAAAACGCGAAGCGGTAGGCGTCTTCCTTGCGCTGAGAATAAACTTCGGGCGCGCCGAAAAAGTGATTGTATTCGCAGAACGAAACCGTTGCGCCGTGGAACGGCACGTTCCAGACGCGGCAGTCTCCGTACATTCCGAATCCGAGCTCCACGCGCACGGGATCGGGGTAGGGCGACCATTCTCCGATGCGTTTCACGGAGCCGTAAAGCGGCGTGAAAACGCGGACTTCGTGTCCGCGGGCGGCGACCGCCTTCGTCAGTGCGGCGACGGCATCGCCGAGTCCGCCCGTTTTGGAATACGGAGCAATTTCCGGGGAAATCATCAAAATTTTCATGGGAAAATCAGTGTTTAGGGTGTTTAAGAGTTGCGGGGTTGACAGCGTCCGCAATTATTACGCCGAAGCCCGAAGCCGTAAAGCGCGAAATTAGCGGCGGCGCGGGAACGATCAGGTGTTGTTTTTCAGAAAATGCGCGAGTTGCGCGAACGCGTTCCCGCGATGGCTGAGGCGGTCTTTCGTCGCGCCGTCAAGCTCCGCAAACGTTTCGGAAAATCCGGTCGGCGAAAAAATCGGATCGTAGCCGAAACCGCCCGTTCCCGCTTCGTTTTGCGTAATCGCGCCGAAGCTTTTTCCCTCGAAAACGCGTTCTTCGCCGTCGGGAGCGATGAGCAGAAGCAGACAAACAAAATGCGCACCGCGCGCGGCGGCGGGAACGCCGTGCAATGCGGCGAGCAGTTTCGCGCGATTTTCTTCCGCCGTCGCTTTCGGTCCCGCATAATACGCGGTTTCCACGCCGGGCGC
Source organism: Bacteroidaceae bacterium (assembly GCA_963620895.1). GTDB lineage: Bacteria > Verrucomicrobiota > Verrucomicrobiia > Opitutales > UBA953 > Spyradosoma. Next base: position 3,600 of record CAVFCB010000111.1, read on the forward strand.
GCCGTCGAGCGCATCGACGCACAAACCGCTGTCGTCCGCGAGCACGAAAAAATCCGCGGGAACGCGTTCCCGCAACGCCAGCGCTTTCAGTCGCGCGTTTCCGAGAAACGTTCCGGAATCTTCAACGACGTGCGGCATGCCGTTCGGAAGCACTTCTTTTGCGGAAAGGAAACGAACTTCGGGCAAAGAAAAAACGGCGGCGAGCCGATTGAATTCTTCGACTTTGTGCGCGTTCCCGGTCGCGATGACGATGTTCATTTTCATAAAAAATCGAAGCGAAAAAAAATTATTTGCCGACGGAAATTTCCGTCGGCGTTCCCGCGACGGGAACGATCGGATGCTCGGTCGTGTAAGCGGAAAATCCGCCGAGAATCATTTGCACGGAAATCAAAAAGAGCAACACGCCGACGAAGCGTTCAAGCGCAACGCTCCCGCGCCGTCCGAGTTTTTTCACGATTTTCGGCGAAAGCAAAACAATCGTCAGGCAGATGAGCCATGCGAGAATCAGACTCGCGAGAAACACAAAAAAGTTCGGCGTGTGCAGAAATTTCGAACCGTTGAGCATCACGATCGCGAGCGAGCTCGGTCCCGCAAAAAGCGGAATCGCAATCGGCACGATGAACGGTTCGACCTCCAAGCGCTCGCTTTCGTCGCGCTGATTCGCCGCCGAGGTAATCGACGCGATTCCGGGAAAAACCATGCCGAGCGCGATGAGAAAAAGCACGATCCCGCCGCTGATGCTGAGCGTGGATTCTTCAAGCCCGAAGAAATGGAGAATCTTTTCTCCGGCGATCAGAAAGACCAGCAACAGAATCAGCCCGAACACCATTTCGCGCACGACGACGCGCGTGTGCCGCTCGGCGGGAACGGCGCGCAACAGCGACGGAATCATCAGCGCAAGCGCAAACGGATCCAACACCAAAACCAAAAGAAACGTCGAAGAAAGAAAGTCTTTCATGCCTCGAAATCTTAAAATCGCCGCCCGCGAATGGCAAAAGCGTTTTTTGCGCACGTCAAAAATCTTCCGCTTCGCACTGATTAAAAACCACGAAGGAACACGAAGAACTCGAAGCAAGCGTTCTTAAAAATTCGCGTTCATTTGCGAAAATTTGCGGACGCAAAAAAACCGCGTTCCCGTGCGGGAACAGCCGATGCCGGTGCGGATTTTACTCGATCCGCGTCAACGATCGTTGGCGAATTATTTTTCGCTTTGCGGACGGGAACGCATATGATGTTGAATTTATTGATTACCACTGAACGAAAGGAAAAAAATGTTTAAGAAACCGAATTTTGAAATTCCTCATCCGGGCGAGTTGCTCAAAGAGATTCTCGACGAAACCGGCGTTTCGCAATATCGCTTCGCGAAACTTTCCGGAATCGATCCCGCAGTGCTTTCCGGGATCATTGCGGGCAAGCGCCGAATTACCGTAGAATCTGCAATACGCATCGGTCGCGTCCTCAATTGCGGCGCGCGCGACTGGTTGAATCATCAGATTTCGTATGACCTCGATCATGTCGAAAAGGAAAAAGCGGCGGCATTTGCCGAAATTACGCCGCTTGAGGCGGCGCTGATTTGAAAAAAACGTAGGAGATTTCGGACGCAAAAAAAACCGCGTTCCCGAGCGGGAACGCGGTTTTTTCGAAAGATGCGCGA
>CAVFCB010000112.1:0-5216 GCA_963620895.1 Bacteroidaceae bacterium
CGTTCGGAGCGCATCGGGAAACATTTTCCGTTCCCGCTTTTCCGTTTGCGCAGAGCGCGCGGGAACGGGATCTTCGCGGGGGGCGCCCGGCGCCCGCCGCGACCTTCCTTTTTACCGTAGTCAAAAAAGAGGCGGAGAACCTGACGCGGGAGAAAATGTTTTTAAGGCTTTGCTTCCTCTTGCGGAGCGAGAACCAATAGGCGCAGAACAACCACAAGGAGGGAGCGGAGCCGACAACGCAAAGCATCTCATCCTGCGGGAACGCGAGAGCCTTTTAAGTAGTGGTTCTTTTTCGTGCTCATTCGTTAAAAATTATGACACCATCATCGATACTCGGACCTTAAAAATGAAACCTTTCCTTTCTTCATCTCCACCCACTCCTTATGAACCTCACTCTCCCCCAAACACTCATAAACAAATAGCCAATATTCTTCCTCTTCGCCTCCCCGCTGAAAATCTTCCGCCGCGCCTTTTAGTTTTTTCAAATCATCTGTCCTCCCCATCTTTTTGCAATAAATGAACGCCATGACTAGAAGAATACAGTCTTTTTTGCTTATCACACTTTCTACATCAAATTCATCGACAGGAACTTTGCGTCTGATTGCGTAAAATAAGGCATACGCAAGTGCTTCGTAACAATCTCTGTGAAAATATGTTTTATAGATTCGATTTATACATTCATTTGCGAACGAAGCATCCATGTCTTTCGCGGAAAACACCAAGTCGTTTAACTGCGGAACTAAATACGGGTATGTTAATGAAAGAGAAACGATGAGCTTGTCGCAATATCGTCGGGCGTTCTCGCTTAATCTCATGCCGCGCAATGCCTTCACCCCGTATAAGAGAACCGATGAATTGCCGTTGTTATCAACCATCAACGAGACACAAGAATCGAGGAACGTTTGAACATCAATGTAATCTAATGTTTTTCCCCGAACCTCAAGAAGCGTGATTTTGCTTCGAACTTCCCTCACCCACTCGTCAACAATTCCTATCGGGAATTCCAAAATCTGCGTTTTCGTATGGTTTAAAGAAAGACCGAATTCCCTCAGTTCTCTGGTTAACTCCAAGACAAAACTATCCGCATCTTTCAGATCCGAGACGAAACAGGTATAATCATCAATATTTCTGATGTATTTCCATCCCCTGTTGCAAAGTTCAAAATCGACGGCACAAAGGATTATTTCGGAAATAATATTTGATGTATGCGGACCTATCAAAAGCCCGTGCGTCTCTCCGTTTTTTAAATTTCGAACATTTCTATCTATTCGGTTATACCACGCATCGTCATTTTTTCTCGTGGCCTTCGCTTCCTTTTTGCCGACAAGAGCCCACGCTATCGCATGAGAGTAAATGCTCGAAAAACATTTTGAAATATCAGCTTTCACCACATAACGTGCGCCCATCGCCAAATCGATTTCCGGACTGCCATCGGTTCGCCAATTTTTATATTTCATTTCAAAGAGCGATTTTGTTGTAGACATTTTTCGAATATGAATTCTACTCACAATATGCCCATGGTCTTGCGTTTTATTTTTAAAGTAATCTTTTAAACGATCCCAGTTCTCTTTAAGAGACTCACACAGTTTTTCATATCCCTCCGGAGCAGGCACGCAGATAGGTCGAAAAACGTTCGTGTTTCTCATCGATTCGTAAGCCACGTATTGTCGCCCCTTATCGTCGAATCCTTGTGTCCCTTTTGTTTTACAATAATCCAAGAAAGATGCAGCTGAAAAAACCGGCGGAAGCTTTTCGGAAAACAGCCCGTATTCGATAAGCCGATCGTAGAGCTCATCTGAAGAGATTCCTTTCAAAAAATCATAATATGTTTTTTGCTTCATGTCCTTATCAGGCGCTATGTGTTGAACAAATAATTTTTCGCGACTTTGACGACACGACCATCTATCGGCTACTCGAGAACAACTCGGAAGCCCAGAGAATCTTTCTGCTCCTTTTCACGACTACGCATATAACGCGCCGTTGGGGTGTGCTCTGCTTCTACTTCCTTCCGCATCGAGTCAAGGTTGATGATAAACGGCCACCACCACCCAGGACTCGAACTGTAGCTTCCCCCGAAAGGGATTCCCTTCTTCCACCCCCTCTCCCCCAACCTGCTATCCCCAAACCAGTCGTCCCTCCAGCCATCTTTGAGCCTTGTCATTTCTGCAACATTACCAAGCATATCGTAGAGACCGAAAGCATTCGGTTCCTTTTGACCGACAGGATGTGTTGTGCTTCCGCTGTTTTCTGAGTTCCACGCCGCACGATTCAAGTCTTCTTCGGAATCGCCTGTATAATACTTCGTCGTCGTTCCCGCGCGACAGGCGCGTTCCCATTGCTCTAATGTCGGCAATCGGTATTCTTGCCTCGAGGATATCAGCCCTGCCGCGCGTTCCCGCGCCGTCAGCTTTTTGCAAAATTCAACGGCATCGTTCCATGTAACGTTTTCCACAGGGTGGTTGTAACCTTTGAATCTCGACGGATTCTTTTTCATCACGGACTCATATTCCGCCTGAGTCACCTCGTATTTACCAATGGCGAAAGAACTATCCGGAATTTTCACCGTAATGAGAGATCTTTTGTATGCATCCTTCATTATATAAATTTTGCGATAACTTGTGTTGAGGAAGCATTTCAGATTTTCGTTCTCCCATGCGACAGCCGCTTTCGCAAGCTCGGCATCCTTTTCCTCGAATATTTCCGCTGTGATCATTGAAGCCGTGTGCCTGAAAAACGCGTCTTTGACCAACGCCGCCCAAGCCGCTTCCAGACGCTCGAGCACCGAGATTTTTTCGGAAAGCGCACAGTATGCGGCATCGTCGTCAAATTTGCGACACATGACACGGAGGTCTTCGGCGAGCTTGTAGCGGAATACACACGTCTCGGCGCATTCTTTTCGGAAACGCTCGAAAATCGCCTGCGACTTCGGCATATATTGTCTCGCGAATTCCTCGTGGTGATCCGGTGCGGCGAGCACCGGCACGGGGACACAAATTGTTGCAAGCACAACGAAAATAAGCGGCTTAAAAAATGTTTTCATAACTGTTTTTTCATGAATTTTACAGAACACATCTCGGCACCCTCTCCACGCCAAGCCTGAACGCGGAATACGCGTCCGTAAGCCTGTAACGCAACATCCAATATTCAGCAGCAGAATCCAACCAGAGATTTTTTGCGTCTTGGTAAGCGGCGTTCGTTTCCAATTCCGTATTTTCGGCCTCCATCACAGCGACTAATTTGTCGAGATTCGATTTCGCGCAGAGTGCCTTTCGTCGCGCTTTTACACAGCTCTCAGTGAGCTTCGGCATGTGCACTTTCCCAAAATCGGTAAGTAGCATCCAACCTCTGGAACGTTCGGCTTCGCTCAGTTTTTCTTCCATCGGGAAAATTTCGTCAAGAAGCTGCTCACGAACAATTTGCCTTTCATAGGCTTCATCACGAGCGTGCTGACGAGCGTGCTTTAGACGCCTCTCCTGATAGTCCTTCCACGCCTTATCCTTCGCTGCCTCATCAACAACAAGCTTAACCTCCTCTTGACGGCGCTCGTCTTCACGTTCGATTTCAACATGAGCCTTCGCTCTGCATTGATTTTGCACTATCGATTCACACAAAAAGAAAACCACCAGCGCAAAAACCGAGAACATTATCGTTATCTGAATTTTTTTCATGGGATAAAATCAGGGGGGGAAAACACACTCGACGAAGCATCACTGTGGAACACTGCAATTCCTTCGACAGAAACACCCCGCCTCACGAGTTTCCCAATTTTGCAAAAAAAAAACGATTTGCAAGAGCAACTCTGAATCCGGCGAAAATCGGACGTCTATTCTCGAATTTCTACGCAAACTGCGAGTCATCAACCTCTCACCAATGTTGTTGAAGGATTTTTTTACGAAAACAGCGGTGTTCTCGGAGATGCGCCCCGCCCGGTTTTACCACAGGCAAAAATTAGAAATTAGAGTTTAAAGCTTCGAGGGAACGGGCTTGCCGCGAGTGCGCGGGAACGGATAAAATCCGCGAACATTTTCAACCTGTCCCCACTCATGGAAAAAAGAACGCTCATCATCGGTGCGGGCGGCGTCGGCAACGTCGTCGCTCACAAGGTCGCGCAAAACGCGGCGGAATTCGGCGAAATCATGCTCGCCTCGCGCAACGAAAACAAGTGCAAGGCGATCGCGGCAGACGTCAAAAACGCGACCGGCGTCGTGCTCAAAACCGCGAAAGTCGATGCCGACAACGTGCAGGAAGTTGTCGCGTTGCTCCGCGAATTCAAACCGCAGGTGCTCATCAACGTCGCGCTCCCGTATCAGGATTTGCCGCTCATGGACGCTTGCCTCCACGCCGGCGTGCATTACGTGGACACCGCGAATTACGAGCCGCCGAATCACGCGAAATTCGAATACTCGTGGCAATGGGCTTACCGCGAACGCTTTGAAAAAGCCGGGCTCACCGCCCTGCTCGGTTCCGGCTTCGATCCGGGCGTCACCAACGTTTATTGCGCCTACGCGCAGAAACACCTTTTCGACGAAATCGAAACCGTGGACATTCTCGACGCGAACGCGGGCGACCACGGCTATCCTTTCGCGACGAACTTTAATCCCGAAATCAATATTCGCGAAATCACCCAGCGCGGACGCTATTGGGAAAACGGCGAATGGAAAGAAACCGGACCGCTCGAAATCCGCCGCGAATATGACTTCCCCGTCATCGGCGAAAAAAGCGCCTACCTCATGTATCACGAAGAACTCGAATCGCTCTGCAAAAATATCAAAGGGCTGAAACGCATTCGTTTCTTCATGACGTTTTCCGACAAATATCTGACGCACCTGCACGTGCTTCAAAACGTCGGCATGACGCGCATTGATCCCATCGATTACCAAGGGCAAAAAATCGTTCCCATCCAGTTCCTCAAAGCGATTCTCCCCGATCCCGCATCGCTCGGAGCGCGCACCAAGGGCAAAACCTGCATCGGTTGCGAAATCACGGGAACGAAAGACGGCAAAAAACGCAAAGTTTTCATCTACAACGTTTGCGACCATCAGGAATGCTACCGCGAAGTCAAATCGCAGGCGATCAGCTACACGACGGGCGTTCCCGCGATGATCGGCGCAATGATGGTTATGAACGGCAAATGGCGCAAACCCGGCGTTTGGAACATGGAGGAAAACGATCCCGATCCGTTTATGGAAAAACTGAACGAATGCGGGCTTCCGTGG
>CAVFCB010000113.1:0-5159 GCA_963620895.1 Bacteroidaceae bacterium
CCGATGAGGAGAAATGCGACATCGGGATAATCCGTTTCGCAGGCTTTCGCGAGCGGCGCGCAAACTGCCATCATTCTCGAAGTAAATTCCCACTCGTCCTTCCCGAACGACGACGCGTAGGCAACGCGCCGCGTCTTTTCGTCGTCCCCGAGAAAATCCAAGAAAAACGTCGGCATGTGCGGCGAATAGATTAACACAGAGCGTTAACGACTCGTTGGCAGGCGTGCCCGTCGCCGTAGGGATTTTGAGCTTCGGACATTGCAGCGTAGTGAGCTGCATCGTCCAAGAGGCGTGAAACTTCCGCGACGATTTTCTCGCGGCTTGTGCCGACGAGCTTCACTGTGCCTGCTTCCAACGCTTCCGGGCGCTCCGTCGTGTCGCGCATCACCAGAACCGGTTTCCCGAGACCGGGCGCCTCTTCCTGAATCCCGCCGCTGTCCGTCAGCACAATCGACGAAAGTTCCATCAGCCGTACGAACGGCAAATATTCCTGCGGTTCGATGAAGAACATGTTCGCGGGAACGTCCGCTCCGAAAACTTCATGAATCGGTTTGCGCACGTTCGGGTTCAAGTGCATCGGGTAAACGAAATCCGTTTCCGGATATTTCAGGTTCAGGTCGCGAATACCGGAGCACATCTGAATAAACCCGTCGCCGAAGTTTTCGCGACGATGCCCCGTTATCAACACCATGCGACGCGTTCCCGAAAGCCACGCGTCGAGACGTTCCCGCGGGATGCCGGAGCTTGCGAGCGTTTCCGAAACGCGTGTCTGCAAATCCGTGTCCGAGTTGAGTTTCCCGACGACGGAGTGCAGGGCGTCGATCACCGTGTTGCCCGTTACGAAAATCTTTTCTTCGGAAACGTTTTCTTGGAGCAGATTTTCGCGGGAAAGCGGAGTCGGGGCGAAGTGGTACGTCGCAATGCGCCCGGTGATTTGCCGATTCATTTCCTCGGGCCACGGGCTGTAAATGTCGTGCGTGCGCAAGCCGGCTTCGACGTGTGCAACGGGAACGCGCGCGTAAAACGCGGCAAGCGCGGCGGCGGTCGAAGTCGTCGTATCACCGTGCACGAAAACGACATCGGGCTTTGCTTCGGCGAGCACATTACGCATTCCCGTGAGCACGCGCGCCGTAACATCGTAAAGATCCTGCCCGGCTTTCATGATGTTGAGATCGTAGTCGGGAACGATTTCGAAAAGCTTGAGCACTTGGTCGAGCATTTCACGATGCTGTCCCGTTGCGCAAACGAGCGTCTCGAATTTCTCGGGAACGGCGCGAAACGCTTTGACCAGCGGCGCCATTTTGATCGCCTCCGGGCGCGTCCCGAAAACCAACATGACTCGCTTTTTCGTGCTCATCGAGCTTCCGCCTATTTTTTGTAAACGCCGCAGAAGTCGAGAATCACTTTCTCGTCCGTCCACGGGAGGGTTTTAAACGGATCGTGTGCAACAAGCATCGCAATGATGTCGGCTTTTTCGTAGGCTTCGCGATAATCCGTCAGCTTGTACACCTTGTGTTCGGAAACATTCGGTTCGACGATGAGGAAATCGGCATTGTTCGTCGACTGCATCACTTTGGAAACGATGTATTTCGCGGGAGCTTCGCGCAGGTCGTCGATATTCGGCTTAAACGCCAAGCCCATCAGGGCGACCGTCGGTTTGCGTTTGTGCGCGAGTTCGAATTTCAGAATTTCGTTGCAGATGCGTTCCGCACACCAAAACGCCTTGTAGTTATTGATTTCGCGCGCCTTGCCGATGAGTTGCGATTCCACGGGGAAGTCCGCCGTAAGAAAATACGGGTCGACGGCGATGCAGTGTCCGCCGACACCGCAACCGGGTTGCAGAATTTTCACGCGCGGGTGTTTGTTCGCCAACTCGATCAGTTCCCAGACGTTAATGCCCGCCTTGTCGCAGATGAACGAGAGCTCGTTCGCGAAAGCGATTTGCACATCGCGGGACGAATTTTCCGTCAGCTTGCAAAGTTCGGCGGTTTTCGCATTCGTCGGGTGGAGTTTGCCTTTGACGAAATGTGCGTAGAATTCCTGCGCTTTTTTCGTGGAGGCTTCGTCCATACCGCCGATGACGCGGTCGTTGTGTTCCAATTCGTAAATGACGTTGCCGGGCAAAATGCGTTCCGGGCAGTAGGCGATGTGGAGCTTGCCTTTCAGCTCCGGACGCTGCGAATAAATCAGCGCCGCCATCTTGTCCGTCGTGCCGACCGGCGAGGTGGATTCGATGATGAACAGGTCGCCCGCTTTCAGAATCGGGAGTACGGAACGCGTTGCCGCTTCGACGTAGGAAATGTCCGGTTCGTGATTGCCCTTGAACGGGGTCGGAACCACGACGAGATAGGTGTCGCTGACTTCCGGCACGGTGCTTGCGCGCAGTTTTCCGGAGCGGACGACGCTTTCGCAAAGTTCCTGCAAGCCGGGTTCGACGATGTGGATTTCTCCGCGATTCGTCTTTTCGACGATGGTCGGGTTGATGTCCACCCCGAGCACGTCGATGCCGCTTTTCGCCGCAATGATTGCCGTCGGCAGTCCGATATAACCAAGTCCGATGAATGTCGTTCTCATGGTAGTTTAATTTTTCTTAAAATTTTTTTCGCAAAATTCGCGTTGTGTGTTTTCGAGGACGCTTACGAATTGCGCCGCGAGTTGTTCGCGTCCGAATTCCGCTTCGGCGAGCTTGCGTGCGTTCGCGCCGTACTTTTTGCAAAGCTCGGGATCACCGGCTAATTTTTCCAGGGCATCGGCAAACGCTGTCGGGTTGTCGGGCGCAACCGCTTCGCCGCATTCGGCGCGGGCAATATTGTCCGCAAGCCAACCCGGATAGTTGTTCAGCACGGGAATCCCTGCCGCGATGTAATCGAAAAACTTGTTCGGCGAAGTGCCGTAGTAAAAGGCGGGGAGGTTTTTCAGAACCATGAGCCCGACTCCGGCGGAGGCGACGATTTTGCTGAGCTCGAATTTGGAAACGGGATCGAAGAACAGGCAGTTGTCGAGACCTTCCCGCGTTGCGCGTTCCCGCAGACTCGGCTTCATTTTTCCGTCGCCGATAAACAGGAATTTGATGTCGCGGCGTCCGCGTTTTTTCAGTTCCGCTGCCGCATCCAAAACGGCGGGGAGTCCGTTCGCTACCCCGTGTGCGCCGGAGAAAATGGCCGTGAAATCGCCCGCGTTTACGCCGGGGAGGGTGATTTCTCCGCGTAGGCGCGGGTGAAACAGGTCTAAGTCGCAACCGTTCGGAACCATGGCGACTTTTTGAGCCGGCGCACTGCGGCGTTTGATGCCTTCGCAAATTCCCGGGGAAAGCCCGATGCAGGCGTCCGCCGCCCGATAGCTTGCCCACTCGAGAATGCTCATGCCCGCAAGCAGAACGGGGTTTTTCAGCCCTAAGGCTTTCGGCAGTTCCGGCCAGAGGTCGCGAACTTCGAAAACGAACGGGATTTTTTTGCGGAAAATTTTCGCAATGATGCCGGGGACGCCGGCAGTAAGCGGGGTGGAGGTTGCAAAAATCAGGTCGCATTTTTCGCGCAAGGCGATGCGAATGCTCCCCAAGCCGAAGCGGGCGAAAGTCCATGCGCGCTTGATAAAGCCGTCGTAGTTCGAGTAGGGCAGGTCGAGCTGAATGACGTCGATTCCGTCAATCGTCCCGCGAAAAACTCCCTTGCGCTCGGTTTCGGGGAGGTTAAATCCGGCGCGTTTTCCGCAGACCATCGTCACTTCGTGTCCGCGCCGAATCAGGGCTTTGGCAAATTCGTACGAACGAATGCCGCCGCCGATGGACGGGGTCGTGAAATGTTGATGAAAATAAAGTACGCGCATGCGCAAAAAGCCTACGGATTTCCCATTCGGTAGGCAAGTGTGTAAATCGGACAAACGAAAGCGCGCAATGCCTCACCAAAAACGACACCGAAGGAGACTTGCGTTTTCCGGGTTATGCCTCATTAAGGAGGACACCGAAGGGATGCGCATATGGAACAGAGTTTTTTTACGATGAGCAGACAATCAAGAGACGAATATCTGCGGCAGAAGAGCCGCGAGTATGCGAAGCAGTGCGGACCGCGCACGGCGAGGAGTGCGTTTATCGACGAAGTTGAACGAACGACGACTCTTGCGCGAAAAACCGTGATTCGCAGGCTGAATCATCCGCCGAGCGGACCGCCTGCGGGAACGCCGCGAAAGCGTCGCAGGCGTTATGACGAACGCGATGTTTTTTTGCTGAAAAGAGTTTGGCGCGAAAGCGGATTTTTGTGCGGGAAGCTGCTCTGCGGCGTTGTCGAAAGCATTCTGAAAAGTTTCGAGGCGGACGGCGAACATCTCGGAGAGCGGGAACGCGAGAATCTGCTTCGAATGAGTCCTGCGACGATGGATCGGTTGCTCAAACCGTCGAAGTTCGAGCTTCCGAGGCGACGTTGCGGGCGCATGCTCAGCGGCGTTGCGAAAGAAATTCCGCAACGAGCGCTTCGCGCCTCGGCGTGCCCCAAGCCCGGGCACATCGGAGCGGACACGGTTGCGCTCTGCGGCGGAAACATGGGCGGAAAATTCTTTTGGATTCTGACGCTGACGGACGTTTTCAGCGGCTTCACTCTGATTGCGCCGATCTGGAACAAAGAAAGCGGCGCAATCTCCGCGGCGATTGTTCGGCTGCTCGGGCAACTGCCGTTCCCGCCGGAGGAGTTTCACTGCGACAACGGTTCGGAGTTCCTCAATTCTGAGGTTTTCCGTGCGGTGAAATCACGTTTTCCGCGCTGTTCTCTGACGCGTTCGCGTCCGTACCACAAGAACGACAACGCTCACGTTGAGCAGAAAAACGGAGCACTCGTTCGCGGGCTTTTCGGAGAAATGCGTTTTGACGATCCCGCCGCCGCACCGTTGTTGGAGCGGATTTGCGCACTGTCGAATCTGTTCGTAAATCACTTTCAGGCGACGCGTCGCTGCACGGAAAAAACGCGGGATCGGTTAACCGGACAAACGCATCGCGTTTACGAAAAGGCGACGACTCCGTTTTCCCGGCTTCTCGCGGGCGATTTTCTTTCTCCGGAATCGCGGGAACGCGCCGCCGCTGCGGCGGCGGGCAAACACTACCTGAGCGTTCGACGAGAACTCGACGGCGCACTCGCGGACCTGTTGCGTTACGCAACAGGAACACCCCTCAC
>CAVFCB010000114.1:0-5155 GCA_963620895.1 Bacteroidaceae bacterium
TTCTCCGAATTTGCGTTCATTTGCGTGAATTTGCGGACAAAAAACCGTTCCCGCGAAAATCCGCGCTTCACGGAATCGGAGCGTTTTGATAGGATGCCCGTTTTCATTTTTTGCCATGCCGGTTTCCGAAACAGAAAGCCATTTCACCGTATTGAAAACGGACGCTGCGAGTGCCGCGCGCCGCTGTGAGTTGCGCACGCTTCACGGGAACGTGCAGACGCCGGTCTTTATGCCGGTGGGCACGCAAGGTTCGGTCAAATCGCTCACGCCGGTGCAGGTAAAGGAGACGGGCGCGCAGATTATTCTCGGGAACACTTACCACCTGAATCTTCGTCCGGGAGCGGAAACCGTGCGCGCGCTCGGCGGGTTGCACAAGTTTATGGACTGGGACGGACCGATTCTCACGGACTCGGGCGGATTTCAGGTTTTTTCGCTCGCGAAACTGCGCAAAATCACGGAATCGGGAATCACGTTCGCGTCGCATTTGGACGGGGCGCGAATCACGCTCACGCCGCGTTCGTGTCTCGACATTCAAAGTGCGCTCGGGAGCGACATTGCGATGGTGCTCGACATTTGTCCGCCGTTCCCGGCGACGAAGCGCGATGTTGCCGATGCGAACCGCACGACGTTGCGTTGGGCGCGCGAATTTCTCGGGAACGCGATTGACGACGGATTCATCGCCGCCGGGCATCACGTTTTCGGCATTGTTCAAGGCGGCATTTACGATGATTTGCGGCGGGAATGCGCCGAAGCGCTCGCGCAGTCGGATTTTCCCGGCTACGCGATCGGCGGCGTTTCCGTGGGCGAGCCGGAGCCGGAAATGTTGCAGCAGGTTGCGGCGAGCACGCCGTTTCTTCCGTTTTTCAAACCGCGCTACGTCATGGGCGTGGGCACGCCGCCGCAGTTGCTGAAAATGATTGCGCTCGGCGCGGACATGTTTGATTGCGTGATGCCGACGCGCCTTGCGCGGCACGGCACCGCGTTCACGCCCGACGGCACGATCAACATTAAAAACGAAAAATACAAGACGGACGAATCGCCGCTTGTCGAAGGCTCGGACAACTACACGTGCCGGCATTTTTCGCGCGCGTATCTACGGCATCTTTACATCGCGGGCGAAATGCTTTCCTCGACGTTGCTGAGCATTCACAACATCCACTTTTTCCAAGATCTCATGCGGCAGGCGCGGGAACACCTTGAAGCGGGAGATTTTACGCCGTGGTCGCGCGCGTGGATCGCCCGCTACGAAGCGGGAGAAAGCGCCCGGAAGCGCGGGAACGCAAACTGATTTTTTTTCACGAACGCGCATGATCGATACGCCTTACATTCCGCCGACGCGGAAGTCGTTTTCCTTCAAGGCACTCGCGCGTTGGGGCGAACGGCTCGCTTCGCCGCCGCTTTCGGATTGGGAAAACCTCTTCTCGGACGATGCGCTCCACGAGGGACGTCGCCGCTATCGCGAAACGAATGTCGCGGAAATTTATCTCGGAGAAAACGATGCCGCCGTCGCGTTTCGCCTGCCGGAACGGACGCCGCCGCTGTTGCAGATTTTTTTCGATGCCGATGCCGCGGGACGCCTGCGTTGGCGCAGCAGCGTCGATGCGCCGCGCAGAGAATGTGCGCCGTTTGCCGCCGCCGCGCTCTACGTTGTCGAAGAATTCGTCGCTTCGGAGTTCCCGAATCTTCCGCTTTCCGTCGGCGAGGATGCCGACGAATCCGCGTCGGGCGTCGGGCAAAATTCCGCCGCGGCGGGAACGCCCGCTTCTTCTTCCGCCGCCGATGCGAACAGCGTTCCCGCGCGTGCGAATCGCCCGCTTCGCGTAATTTTCGCTTCGGCGGAAAACGAGCTTTCTTTCTCCGCTTTTTGGCAAAATGAAAACGGCGACCGCGTTCCCGCATTCGGCGCGAACACCGAGGGCGAAACGCTCACGCCGGGCGAACGCGAGCAACTCATTCGCCTCGTCGCCGCCGCGCGCAAAGGCGGTTTTTCCTTTGACGCGAAACGCGGCGCCTACGTGCTCGCGGGAACGCTTCCGGCGATTCGCTTCGCAAATGAATTTTTCCCGATGTGGCGACACCGCTTCGAAATCGAAGGCGAGCAAACGCTCGGCGGATTTGCCGCCGCGCCGCGCGAGCTCGACGCCAAACTGCGCCTGCGCTCGGAATCGCGACGGGAATTCGGCGCGGAATGGTTGCTTTCGCTCGACGGGAACGCGCTTTCCGCCGCGGAAACGCGCACGGTGATTGCGCATCGCGGCGAATCCGTTTTTTTGCCCGGTCACGGGCTCGTGAAACTTCGCGAGGGAACGGCGGAAAAAATTTCCGATTGGCCCGATCCCGCCGCGCACGGTTTGCCGATTTACACGTTGCTCTCGCTTTTCCGCGACGAAGAAACGAACATCGTCGAACCCGATGCAAAGCTTCGCGCGTGGCGGAAAAATTTTCTCAAAGAACCGAAACCGATTGCCGGGCTGCCGGAATTTCTTCGTCCGTATCAGGCGCGCGGCGTCGCGTGGATGCGCCGCATGCTTGAACGCGGCGCGCACCCGCTGCTCGCCGACGAAATGGGACTGGGAAAAACTTTGCAGACGCTCGCGCTCATCGCCGCCGACGTTTCCGCGCGACGCCCGGCGCTCATCATCTGCCCCGCAAGCGTCGTTCCCGTGTGGAAAAACGAAATCGCGAAATTTTTCCCGAACCTCATCGCGCGAACGCTCGGCGCGGACGGAGATTTTTCCGCGCGCGGGAACGCTTCCGCGAAGCCGCACATCTGGCTTTCCAGCTACGGTCAACTGCGCACGCACGCGGACGCGCTCCCGAAAAAACATTTTTCTTTCGCCGTGCTCGACGAAGCGCAGTTCATCAAAAATCCGCAGACGAAAATTTTCCGAACCTGCCTGAAAATCGTCGCCGACAAGCGGCTCGCGCTCACGGGAACGCCCGTCGAAAACCGCCGGCTCGACCTGTGGGCAATTTTCCGTTTTCTCATGCCGGGACTGCTCGGACGCCGCGCAACGCTCGAACGCGAAATCGCGGACGACGATGCCGGCGCGCTCGAAAAAATGAAGACGCAAGTCGCGCCGTTCATTCTGCGCCGCACGAAAAACGAAGTCGCGCGGGAACTGCCCGACAAGGTGCAAACCGTGCTCCATTGCCCGCTCACGCCCGAACAGCGCGAGCTTTACGGGCAACTCGTCGCCGACGGGCTCGCCGCTTTCGGCGAAAAAAATCCCTCGACGCGCCGCGCGCTCGCCGAAGGTTCGACGAATCTGCTCACGTTGCTCATGCGCTTGCGCCAAGCGGCGTGCGATCCCGCGCTGTTGCCGGGACACTCCGCCCTGCCCGTCGAAAATTCGGGAAAAATTTCCGTTTTGCTCGAACGCCTTGAAGAAATCATCGACAACGGCGGCAAGGCGGTCGTGTTTTCGCAGTTCGTTTCCCTGCTCGATCGCGTGCGCACCGCGCTCAACGAACGCTTCGCGGGAACGCCCGTGTACACGCTCACGGGCGGCACGACGGATCGCGCGACGCCCGTCGAAAATTTTCAGTCCGACACCGGCGCCGCCGTGTTCCTCGTCAGTCTGCGCGCCGGCGGCACCGGGCTCACACTGCACAGCGCGGAATACGTTTTTCTGCTCGATCCGTGGTGGAATCCCGCCGTCGAAGAACAGGCGATTGACCGCGTGCACCGCATCGGGCAAACGCGGCGCGTCTTCGTCTATCGCATGGTCGCCGCGGGAACGATCGAGGAACGCATCGAAAAACTGAAACGCACGAAGCGGGAAATGTTCGACACGCTCGTCGGCGCCTTGCCCGATATGTCCGACTGGGCGAGCCAATATCCGTCGCTCGAATCGCTCATCGCGCTTTCCGGCGAATAAAATTGCACGCGACGAAAAAGGATTTTTTCATGAACCCGACAATCCGTTTTTCCCGACGCCTGCCCGACGATCTTTCGCCGAATCGCTGGGCGCGCATTCTGCGCGAAACGCGGGAACGCGCCCGCGCAACGGGAACGCCGCTGCTCGACCTCGCCGTCTCGAATCCGACCGCCGTCGGTTTTCTTTGGGAGCGGGAACGCCTTGTCCGCGCGCTCGGCAGCGGAGCGATTGAGCACTACGCGCCCTCGCCGCGCGGGAACGCTGATGCCCGCCGCGCCGTCGCCGAATTTTACGAAAAAACGCACGGCGCGAAAATTTCGCCCGATTGCATTCACCTCACGGCGAGCACGAGCGAAGCTTATTCGTGGCTTGCGAAACTGCTCTGCGACGCCGGCGACAACGTGCTCACGCCCGTGCCGTCCTACCCGCTCATCGCGCATCTTTGCGGAACGGACGCCGTCGAAACGCGGGAATACGCGCTGAATTTCGACGAAACGGAAAACCGCTGGGCGCTCGATTTTTCCTCGCTCGAAAACGCGATCGATGCACGCACGCGGGCGATTTTCTGCGTTGCGCCGAACAATCCGACCGGCTCCGTTTTTTCCGAAAACGAACGCGCGGCGTTGCTCACGCTTGCGCGGGAACGCCGCGTGCCGCTCGTCGTCGATGAAGTTTTTCTCGAATACGCGGCGCGCGAGGCGGGAACGCCGCTCCGAAGCTTTGCGGGAACGCCGGATGCGCCGGTCTTCGTTTTGGGCGGGCTTTCAAAATCCGCCGCGCTCCCGCAAATCAAAATCGGATGGATTCTCACTTGCGGCGAAGAAAATTTCGTCGCCGCAACGCTCCCGCGGCTCGATTTCATCGCGGACACGTATCTTTCCTCGTCCGCACCGGCGCAATGCGCCGTTCCCGCGTTGCTCGCGGAATCGCCGGCGATGCGGGAACGCATCCGCGCGCGGCTCGACGCAAACGAAGCGTTGCTCCGCCGCTGGGAAAAAACGTCGCCGCACGCCGTGCGCATTTTGCCGCGCACTGCGGGTTGGTACGCGGTGGTGCGCTTGCCGCGCGGCGTGGCGGAAGAGGCGCTGTGCGTCGATCTTCTGCGGCGGGAAAACGTCGTCGCGCATCCCGGCTATTTTTACGATGTGGAAAACGTTCCCGCGCCGCACCTCGTGCTCTCGCTCATCACGCCCGAAGAAACGCTCGCCGCCGCGCTCCCGCGCATCGATGAAGCGTTGATTCGAAACTGAGGGGATGGTGTAAGGTGGAGGGTG
>CAVFCB010000115.1:0-4824 GCA_963620895.1 Bacteroidaceae bacterium
CCGTTCCCGCGGCGAAATTTTCTCCGACTCCAAATTTCTGTTTTACTAAGCCCGCCGCGAGGGTTAAATTTGCGTTTTTCGTTTCACAATGTCCGACAGTCCAATGAAAATATTCACCGGAAACGCCAATCCTGCTCTCGCCAAGGAAATCTGCGAATCCATCGGCATCTCCCTCGGGAGCGCTGATGTAACGCCCTTTCCCGACGGGGAAACATTCGTCCAAATCAAAGAAAACATCCGCGGATGCGATGTTTTTGCGATTCAGCCGACCTGCTCTCCCGCCAACGATCACCTGATGGAATTGCTCATCATGATCGACGCCATGCGCCGCGCGTCCGCCAAACGCATCACCGCCGTGATGCCTTTCTTCGGCTATGCCCGCCAAGATCGCAAAGACCGCCCGCGCGTGCCGATCACGGGAAAACTCGTCGCCAACCTGCTCTCCGCCGCAGGAGCGAACCGCATACTCGCGCTCGATCTCCACGCGCAGCAGATTCAGGGATTTTTCGACATTCCCGTGGATCACCTTTTCGCCTCGACGGTTTTCTACGATTACATCAAGGACAAACCTTTCCTGAAAGACGCCACCGTTTTCTCGCCCGATATCGGCGGGATGAAAGCCGCGAGCGCCGTCGCCGATCTGCTTGATTTGCCGATCGGATTCGTCGCCAAACGCCGCGTTTCCGCGACCACCGTGCAGGCGACCAACCTCGTCGGCGAAGTCGAGGGGCGCAACATCATCCTCGTGGACGACATGACGGAAACGGCGGGAACGCTCTGCTCCGCCGCGAAACTTCTCCGCGAAAACGGTGCGAAATCCGTGCGCGCGCTCGTCAGCCACTGCATGCTCAACGAAATCGCTTATGAGCGACTCGCCACGGGCGTCATCGACGAAGTGATCACGACGAATTCCGTTCCCGTCCAAACGCGCGGGCTGCCGATTACGGTGCTTTCCATCGCGAAACTTTTCGGCGAAGCGATTCAGCGCATTCACTCGAACAGCTCCGTCACCAGCCTTTTCAAAATCAAAGGCTACTGAGCGAACGGAAAAAAAATCCGAGCTTCAAAAAAAGCGTTCCCGTGCGGCATTTTCCCGCGGGAACGTTTTTTTTGCGCATTGCGTTCCGAGGCGGGCGACAATAATTTTATGCGCTTCATTTTTCGAGATTTCGGGACGATGAACGACTCAGACAACAACAGAAACATCACGCCGCCGGACGCGCTCAACATCGACCGCGACGCCGGAAATTTTTCTTTCGCGGAAGACTACACGTTGGACGCGGGAACGGGGCTCAGCGCGGACGTGATCGACTACATCGTCAAAGCGAAAGGCGAGCCGGATTGGATTCGCGATTTCCGCCACGAAGCGCTGAAAATTTTTGAAGAAAAACCGATGCCGCTGCACTGGGCGCCGAGCCTCATCAAAGATCTCGATTTTTCAAAAATCCGCTACTATCTCGCGAAAAGTGCGCAGGCGTCGCGCTCGTGGGAAGACGTTCCCGAAGACGTGAAAAAAACTTTCGAGCGGCTCGGCGTTCCCGAACAGGAACGCAAATTTCTCGCGGGCGTGGACGCGCAGTTCGACTCCGAATCCGCGTATTCCCGCATGAAGGACGAGCTTGCGAAACAAGGCGTCATCTTTGTCGGTCCGCTCGAAGGGCTCACGAAATACGAACACATTTTTCGCCCGTGGTTCGGGAAAGTGATTCCGACGACGGACAGCAAATTCTCGGCGCTCAACAGCGCGTGTTTCTCCGGCGGCTCGTTCATTTACGTGCCCAAAGGCGTGAAAGTTTCGCAACCGTTGCAGGCGTATTTTCGAATCAACGCCGCGAGTTCCGGGCAATTCGAGCGCACGCTCATCATCGCGGACGAAGGCGCGGAGCTCGTTTACATGGAAGGCTGCACGGCGCCGCAATTCGATTCGGCGACGCTGCATTCGGGCGTGGTCGAGCTTGTCGCGCTCAAAGGCGCGAAAATTCAATACGTCACCGTGCAAAACTGGGCGGGCAACGTTTTCAATCTCGTCACGCAACGCGGCATGGCGATGGAAGACGCCGAAATCCGTTGGATTGACTGCAACATCGGCTCGCGCCTTACGATGAAGTATCCGGGCGTCGTGCTCAAAGGTGCGCGTTCCCGCGGCGAAGTGCTTTCGATTGCGCTCGCGCACACCGGGCAAGTGCAGGACACGGGCGCGAAAATGATTCACCTCGCGGACGGCACGACGTCGAACATCATTTCGAAATCCGTTTCCACCGGCGAAGGTCGCGCGAATTATCGCGGGCTCGTCTCGATGCCGCGCTCGCTCAAAGGTTGCAAAAACAACAGCGAATGCCACACGTTGCTCATCAACGCGAATTCCGCCACGGGAACGTATCCGGCAATCACCGTGCACGGGAACGCTTCGCAGACGCAACACGAAGCGAGCGTTTCCAAAGTTTCCGCCGATCAGATTTTCTACATGCGCCAACGCGGGCTGACGGAGGCGGAAGCGATGAGCCTCGCCGTCAACGGATTCGTGAACGATCTCGTAAAGGAATTTCCGATGGAATATTCCGTCGAGCTCAAACGCCTTATCGAAATGGAAATGGAAGGCTCCGTCGCGTAGCCTTCGCGGGAACGATGTCCGACGCCGCGCCGCAGGATTTTCTGAAAAAATATTTCGGGTTCGAGAATTTTCGCGAACCGCAGGGGCGCATCGTCGAAACCATCGTCGGCGGGAACGACGCGCTCGTAATTATGCCGACCGGCGGCGGGAAATCGCTTTGCTACCAACTTCCCGCGCTCATGCTCCCGCACCTGACCGTCGTCGTTTCGCCGCTCATCGCGCTGATGAAAGATCAGGTGGACGCCCTGCGTTCCCGCGGCATCGCCGCCGCTTGCCTAAACAGCACGCAGACGCTCGAAGAACAAAACGAAATTTTTGAAAAAATCCGCGCGGGAACGCTCAAACTCGTGTATATCGCGCCCGAACGCTTCCGCGCAAATCGCTTCGTCGAAACCATCGCGCGCACGGAAGTTTCGCTTTTCGCCGTAGATGAAGCGCACTGCCTTTCGCAATGGGGACACGATTTTCGCCCGGACTATCTGCGGCTCGACGTCGCGCTCGCGCGCTTCAAAACGCGCCCGACGGTCGCCGCGTTCACGGCGACGGCAACGCCCGACGTGCGCGAAGACATCATCAAACACCTCAAACTGCGCGAGCCCGCGGAATTCATCGCCGGATTCGCGCGCGACAATCTCGCGTTCAACATCCGCCACATCGAAACGGGAACGGCTTCCCGCCGAGGCGAAGGAAAAACCTCGCTCCACATCGCTAAAATTCGCGAACTCAAAAAACTCGTCGATGCGCACCGCACGGGAATCATTTATTGCGCCACGCGAAAAAGCGTCGAACGCGTTTCCGACGATCTCGGCGCGCTCGGCGTGAATCTCATCATGTATCACGGCGGGATGAACGATGTCGAACGCGCCGACGCGCAGGATTGCTTCATGTCGCGCAAAGCGGATATCGCCGTCGCCACCAACGCGTTCGGCATGGGCATCGACCGCGCGGACATTCGTTTCGTCGCGCATTACGAAATGCCCGGAAGCGTCGAAGCTTACTATCAGGAAGCCGGACGCGCGGGACGCGACGGCAAGCCCGCCGTTTGCGAAATGCTTTTCAACTACGCGGACAAACGCGTGCAGGATTTTTTCATCGAAGGCGCAAATCCCGGACGCAAAATCGTTTGCGCGGTCTATAACACGATGCGCGCGCTCGCGGACAACGGGAACGAACTCCGCATCTCCGCAGACGATCTCGCCGAACGCATCGAAATGCGAATCTCCGAAAAAATCAATCCGATGGCGGTTTCCACGAGCATCGGACTGCTCGTGCGCTTCGGCGCAATCGAACGCTTCGACATTCCGGGAACGCGCATCCGCGGCACGCGCTTGCTTTTCCCGGATACGGATGCTTCAAAACTCAAAATCCCGTGGGAAAATCTCGACGAAAAAAAGTCGCGCGACGAAAAAAAACTCGACGATCTCATCCGCATCGCCTACTCGCCGACTTGCCGCCAAGAATCGATTTTGCGCTACTTCGGCGACACCGCGGGAGCGCATCCCTGCGGGCGTTGCGACGTGTGCGTCGCGCTGAAAAGTTCCGCCCGCCGCGTTCCCGACGTGGACGAGCTGACCGTCGTCAAAAAAATTCTCAGCGGCGTCGCCCGCATGTCGCATAAAAGCTCAAACGGCGAATGGATTCCGCGCTTCGGGCGCCGGCGCATCACCGATTGCCTCGTCGGTTCACGCAACGCGGGAACGCTTCAATTCGGGCTCGACAAACTTTCCACCTACGGAATTTTGAAGCGCGAAGGTCGCGAATACATTTCCGCGCTGATGGACGAAATGGTGAAAGAAGGTCTGTTGCTCATCAGGCAGGAGGAAGATTATTCGCTTTGCGGGCTTACGCCGCACGGCGCGGCGGTGATGTTCGGCAAAGAAAATTTCGAACTGAATTGGCCCGAGCCGCCGAGCGTTCCCGTGAACCGCAAAGCGCGCGCGGGTCTCGACTCCGTCCCGCGCAACATTTCCGTGCCCCGCGATCCCGGAGTGCTTTCCCGCGAGGAAAAAGATTTTCTCTCCGGAATCGGCTCGTCCATCGGAAGAAAAAATTCGAAGAAAAAGAAAAGCTCCGCATTCGGCGACGGGAAAAAGCGCAAGCTCCCGCCGTGGCTCATCGCCAAGCTTCGGAAAAAACACTGACCGGCGCGTTCCCGCGCGGAGTAGTGTCGCCTCTACGAGGCTTGATGTTTGGGCGTTCCCGTGTCCCCACGC
>CAVFCB010000116.1:0-4663 GCA_963620895.1 Bacteroidaceae bacterium
GGAGTATCGTGCGGAGCTTTGCCGAATGCAAAAAAAATCGGAAAAAGGAACCACGTCTCCGCGCGGGAACGGTTTTAACCACGAATGAACACAAATGAACACGAAACCGGTGAATCGGTGGACTGGTTCACTGGTTGACTAGTGAAGTGCGGTTTTTGCCGCAGGCAAAAATGAAAGTAACTAAGAGCGTCGGAGACGCGACACTATCGTAACCCCACGCGTGAGCGTGGGGACACGGGAACGCCCACACATCAAGCCTCGTAGAGGCGACACTACTCCCGCGGGAACGGTTTTTGTCCGCAAATTCACGCAAATTCACGCGAATTTCATTTTCCGCTTCCCGTTCTTCTTTTGCCGCAGGCAACCTGCACTTCACCAGTTAACCAGTTCTCCAGTTGACCAGTCCACCGGTTTTCGTGTTCATCCGTGGTTCCGCTTTCCGTTTTTCTCTTTTCTTCCTAATTGAAAGACACTGCGGAAAGCGTTAGCCTTTCGCCTTTTTCAAACGACGATGGCGGAAGACTTCGAAGATTCGCTTTTCGGCGGGAACGCCGGCGATGTTCCCGCGCGCTTCGGAAGCGGGAACGCGGAAGATTTTGCGGACGCGCAGGTGCCCGCGGCGGGGTTTCGTCGTCCGCTCGCCGCGCGGATGCGTCCTCGGGATTTGAGCGAAATTCTCGGACAAGAAAAAATTCTCGGCAAGGGCGCGTTGCTCCCGCGGCTCATTGAGACGGACAATTTCGGAAGTCTTCTTTTTTACGGTCCTCCCGGTTGCGGCAAAACGACGCTTGCCGAGGCGATTGCGTCCGTGACGCGTTGTCGTTGCGTGCGCGTGAACGCCGTGCTTTCGAACACGGGCGAGCTTCGCGAAATTCTCCGCGCCGCGCGTGCGTTCCCGCAGAATCGCACGTTGTTGCTCATCGACGAAATTCACCGCTTCAACAAAGCGCAACAGGATCTTCTTCTGCCCGATGTCGAAGCGGGCAACGTGCGGCTCATCGGTTGCACGACGCACAATCCGGGCTTTTACGTGATTCCGCCGTTGCTTTCGCGCTCGCACCTTTTTCGTCTTGAGCCGGTGCCGGAAAAATTTGTCGTCGCGGCGCTTTCCCGCGCGCTTGCGGACAAGGAGCGCGGGCTGGGGCTGCTTGAAATTTCCGCATCGGAAAAAGTTCTGCGTGCCGTTGCGCAAATGTGCGAAGGCGACATGCGCCGCGCGCTGAACACTTTGGAAACGCTTGCCCTTTCCCGCCCGCCGAAAAGCGAAATCGGCGAATCCGACCTCGAAGCGTTCGCGCGGGAACGCCAAATTCGCTACGATCGCGGCGAAGACGAGCACTACGACACGATTTCCGCGTTCATCAAATCCGTCCGCGGGAGCGATCCCGACGCGGCGATGTATTGGCTCGCGGTCATGCTCGAAGGCGGAGAAGATCCGCGTTTCATCGCGCGGCGGCTCGTCATTCTCGCGAGCGAAGACATCGGGCTTGCCGATTCCCGCGCGCTCACGGTTGCCGTGGCGTGCCAGCAGGCGTGCGACTTTGTCGGCATGCCGGAATGTGCGCTGAATCTCGCGCACGCGGTGATTTTTCTCGCCTCGTGTCCGAAAAGCAATTCTGCGACGGAAGCGCTTTTCGCCGCGAAATCCGCCGTGCGGGAACGCCCGCGGCAAAAGGTGCCGATGCATTTGCGCGATGCGCACACGAAGCTGAACAAATCGCTCGGACACGGAAAAGATTATTTGTATTCGCACGAATTTCCCGAAGGCATTTCCGGGCAAACTTATTTGGAAACGCCGCTGAAACTCTACACGCCAAAGCTCAACGGAGCCGAAGCCGCGATCGCGGAACGCCTCGCGCACTGGAACGCGTTGCGGGAAAAACTGCGAAAAAATTCCGCCGGGAAAAAGAAATAACCGCGGCGGGAACGGCGAGCTTTTCCGCACCTCGCGGGAACGCCGAAAAAAAACGCGAAACTCAATGAACGCAAATTCACTCACAACCGAAAATCCGCACAACGGAAGAAAAAAACTGCCGTTGCCGAATATTTTCAAAGACTGGTTTCTGCTCGGAATGATTTCCTGCGTCGTGCTCGCGACGCTTTTCCCCGAAGTCGGGCGCACGGACGGAACCATCCACGCGGACAAACTTTCCGACTTCGGAATCGCGCTCATCTTTTTCTTTCACGGATTGGGAATTTCCCGAAAAAATCTGCGCGACGGCATTCTCTCGTGGCGCGTTCATCTTTGCGTGCAGGTGACGACGTTCGTCGTGTTCCCGATCGTCGCGTTTCTGTTTTGCCTTTTCGCGCGGCGATTCATTCCCGAAGACCTCGTGCTCGGTTTTTATTTTCTCGGAGCGATTCCGTCCACGATTTCGTCGTCCGTCGCGATGACCGCCGCCGCGCGCGGGAACGTTCCCGCCGCGATTTTCAACGCATCGCTTTCGAGCATTCTCGGAATTTTTCTCACGCCGCTCATCGTCGGAATTTTCGTTTCGACGGAAGGCGCGGGAACGCTTCCCATCGGCGAAACTTTTCTGAATCTTTTCATTCTGCTCTTTCTGCCCTTCCTGCTCGGACAAATTCTCAATCCGTTTTTTTATCAGAAAATCCTGCCCTACAAAAAATACATCAACGTGTTCGACAAGCTCGTCATTCTCCTGCTCGTCTTTTCGTCGTTTGCGGATTCCGTGTATGACGGGCTTTGGACGAAGCACGGTCCCGGCTTGCTTCTCGAAACGTTCGTCGGCGCGGGAATTCTGCTCGCAGTTGCGCTGACGGGAACGACGCTTGCCGCGCGCGCGCTCGGTTTCAAAAAGGAAGACGAAATCACCGCCGTTTTCTGCGGCTCGAAAAAAACGCTCGCGGGCGGCGTGCCCATGGCGAAACTCATTTTCGGGAGCGCGCCGCAAATCGGCATGATCGTTTTGCCCGTCATGTTTTATCACCAGTTGCAACTCCTCGTCTGCACCGTGCTCGCGAATCGTTATGCCGCGAGAAAAGACGATGCCGTTCCCGCAGATGTTCGAAAAAAATGAGGAATCGCTGAAAGCGAAAGTGCGCGCGCTCCCGCGCAAACCCGGCGTTTATCTGATGAAAGATCGCCTCGGGTCAATCATTTACGTCGGCAAAGCGAAAAACCTCAAAAACCGCGTCTCCACGTATTTTCAGCCGGGGCGCCGCCCTTTGCTCGGTCCGAAAATCAAAATGCTCGTCGAGCTTATCGCCGATTTCGATTTTCACGTCGTGCGTTCGGAAACGGAAGCGCTTTTGCTCGAAGGTCGGCTCATCAAAGAGCTGAAACCGAAATACAACACGCTTTTCACCGACGACAAACAGTTTATCCAAATCCGCGTCGATCTCGGTTCCGCGTTGCCCGTGTTTCGTCTCGTGCGCGTTCGCGCGACGGACAAGGCGCGCTACTTCGGACCGTTCCCGCACACGACCGGCGTGCGCCGCACGCTCGCGCAACTTCGAAAAAAATTCGGCGTGCTGCTCGGCGATGCGCATCCGCGCCGGCTCGAAGACGGACGCTGGCGGCTTTACGACGATGCCCGCGCAGAAATTTACGGTCACGCAAACGAAGTTTCCGAAAACGAATACCGCGCCCGCGTCGAATCCGCCTGTGAATTTCTCGAAGGACGCGACCGCGAGGAAGTCGAACGCCTCCGCGGCGAAATGGCGCAGGCGGCGGGAACGCGCGATTACGAACGCGCCGCCGCGCTTCGCGATCGCATCGCCGCGCTCGAAACAACGCTCGAAAAATCCCGCCGCTTCTCGCGCGGAAATCCGCTTCCCGACCCGACCTCGCCGCTCGACGCCGCACGCATGCTCGGCGAAATGCTCGGAATGAACCCGTTCCCGCGCACAATGGAATGCTTCGACATTTCGCACATTTCGGGAACGTTCGTCGTTTCCTCCTGCGTGCATTTTCGCGACGGCGTTCCCGACAAAAACGAGTATCGCCGCTTTCGCATCAAAGGCTACGTCGGGAACGACGATTTTCGCTCGATGCACGAAACGATCGCGCGCCGCTACTCGCGTTTGCACCGCGAAAATAAAGCGTTCCCGGATCTCATCGTCATCGACGGCGGGATCGGGCAAGTACACGCCGCGCTCGAAGCTTTCAACGAAATCGGCGTTCCCCCGCCCATGATGATCGGCATGGCAAAGCGCGAAGAATACGTGATTTTTCACGACGGACGCGCCCCGCTGAAAATGCCCGACGATTCGCCCGCGCTCCGCCTGCTTCAACGCCTGCGCGACGAGGCGCACCGCTTCGCAAACACTTACAACGCAGATTTGCGTTCCCGCAAAATTCGCGAATCCGTGCTCGACGAAATGCCCGGTCTCGGCGAACGCCGCAAAGCCGCCCTACTCGCGCATTTCCGCACGATCCCGCGACTCAAAGCCGCCACGCTCGACGAGCTTCGCGCCGTCGAAGGAATCGGAGAAAAATTCGCCGAAGAGTTGCTGGATTTTTTGAAAACGATATGAGGGGGAAAACCGCAAAGGACGCAAAGGAACGCAAAGTTTTTTTTAAGCTTTCTTTCCCTGAAAAAAAGTTGAAACGTCCGCGAAGCGGGCGAACCGGCGCTAACCGTGGGACGAGCGCGGGAACGCGCGAGTCCTACGGATACGGCGTGAAGAGAGATTCGTCTCC
>CAVFCB010000117.1:0-4596 GCA_963620895.1 Bacteroidaceae bacterium
GAAACCGGCAGCGAGAGCACGGTCACTTTCGTGTATCGGTTCGGCGATGTTCTTCCGTTCAGAACCGAAATCATCAAAACGGTTCCGGAATATGAAACGGACGCCGACGGAAATAAAACTGCGATTCAGAAAATTTTCGGTTGGGATAACATCGTAAAGAAAGTTCCCGCAATCGAAGGCGTGCAGGTGTTTAACGACGATTTAAGCCTGAGCGCGTTGACGCTGAGCGTTTCCTTTGACGAAAGCGCCGGGACAATCTCTCTGGGGGCCGACGGCGGAGATTCCGACATTCGGGCACATCGGCTTTTTTACTCGTATCAGACACCGCGCCAAACGGCGGTGCAACGCACGCTGATCAAAAACGAACCCGCGAAAGAAGATTCGTCCGTGAGCGATGTTTCCTCGTCCGGGAACACGATGTCGCTTCTGAGCGCGACTTCGACCGCGGGAACGGCGACGGGCATCAAAGCGCTCATCAACGAGCTCGACACCATGAACTACGCTTCCGAGCTGATGGCGGCGTATGACAAGTTGGGAACGCCGTCGAATCTCATCGCAATCAACGAGTTGCACGACAAGCAGGCAACGGCGATCACGGGCGCGCTTTCCCGGCGTTCCCGCGAGCTGCGTTCCGGGTTCATTCATTCCGATACGTGGAGCAATCCGCTTTTCTCAAACAGCGGATTCACGTTCTCGGCGCGTCCGAATCAGGTCGCGGCAAAAGGTTTCGTTCCCTATTTCGTTCCCGAGGATGATTTCCCGACGATGATTTGGATGAACGGCGGCTACTCTTCCTCCGGAACGGACGCCGCGGGAACGGCGGTTTCGTCAACAAATACGGGCATGCTCAACGTTTTCATGGGCGCCGATTTTGCCGTTTCCCGCGAATTCGTCGTCGGGCTTTTCGCCGGCTACACGAACGGTCGCACGAAGTTCGACGGCGGCAGCCGCACCGAAATTCAGTCGCGCAACATCGGCGTTTATCTGTCCGGCGCGAAAACGTCCTACATCGGTTCGTTCTACTACTCGGCGCTCGCCGCGTTCGGGTTCGAAGAATACGATTTTACGCGAAAAATTTCCGTCGGTTCGCTGAATGCGAAGTCAACCGCTTCTCCCGACGGTTGGCAGAGCGTTGCGGCGATCGAGGGCGGCTACGAGTGGAAGATCGACAAGTTTTCGCTGGGCCCGAATCTTTCGTTGCGCCACGTTTCGAATCACGTTGACGGCTACACCGAATCTTCTTCCGCCGAGTGGGCGAGTCAGAAGACGGGATCCGTCGGCTACGATTCTCTGCTGGGATCCGTCGGCTTCCGCATCGCTTATCGCGCGGATTTCGAATTCGTCTCGATCCTGCCTGAGCTTCGCATCGCGTGGAATCACGAATTCCTCGACACGGAAAAAAGTTTCGACGCACAGCTCGCGATGCCGGGCGCGGAAACGTATTCCTGCAAAATCAACAGCACCGGCGACGATTTCGCGACCGTCGGCGCGGGGCTGACCGTGATGCTCGGCGAAATGTCCACCGTTTCGTTTGATTACGACATGCAGTTCCTGCGCGACGATGCGGATCCCGTTCACTCGGTCAACGCAATTCTGCGCGTGCGCTTCTGAGGAAACCGCGGGAACGGTTTTTTGCTTTTATCCGCGAAATTCACGAATTTTTTACCGGTAAGAAACGGACGAACCGGGAAAATAAAATTCGTGTTCATTCGTGGTTAAAACCGTTCCCGTTCCATAATTTCTTTAAGCATTAAGCTTTAAACTTTTTTCGCGAGCGGCTAAATTTTTCCGCTTACGATGTTGTATTTTCTGAAAAATTTGGAACCGCTCTGGGGGCCGTTCCGCCTGTTTGAATATCAGTCCGTCCGCGCCGTGCTCGCGGGCTTTATCGCGCTCGTCGTCGGCGCCTTTTTCGCGCCGTATATTATTCGCCGACTGCAAAATGCGGTTCAGCCCGAACGCGGGAGCGACTTGCTCGGCGCCGCCGCGCAGGAAAAACGCAAGGTGCCGACGATGGGCGGACTCATTTTCGCCGTTTCCGCGCTCGCGGGAACGCTCCTGTGCGCGCGCCCGAACGTGTATGTTTTCTGCGCACTGACGGTTTTCGTCGGCATGACGGCGGTCGGTTTTCTCGACGATTGGCTGAAAATTCGCCGCGGGAACACCGACGGAATCAGCTCGCGACTGAAGTGGACGCTGACATCGCTGACGGCGCTCGCCGCTTTCGGAATTTTGCTTTGCCGAGGCGGTTTTCGCATGGATTTGCTCGAAATTTGGGTGCCGATTTTGAAACAACCGCTTGTCGCGTTCGACGGCGCGGTGATTTGTTCGAATAATCTTTCGACGCCGGGAGCGCTTCTGTTCGCGGGTTGCGTGTGCGCGTTGTTTTGGTTCGTGAGCGTCGGCGCGAGTCATGCGGTGAATCTGACGGACGGCGTGGACGGGCTCGCGGGCGGTTGCGCGGTGCCGAGCGTGTTTGTTCTCGGCATCGTTTCTTACCTCGTCGGGAACGCGCGTTGGGCGGCGTATCTGAATATCGGATACGTTGCGGGCGTGGGCGAGCTGGCGATTTTCTGCGCGGCGCTCGGCGCGGGAATTCTCGTTTTTCTGTGGTTCAACGGCGCTCCCGCGACGATTTACATGGGCGACACGGGATCGCTCGCGCTCGGCGGCGCACTCGGGGCAACGGCGTTGCTCACGGGGCATCCGCTGTTGCTGGCGGTTTCCGGCGGCGTCTTCGTCGTCGAAACCGTTACCGTGATGATTCAGACGAATTATTTCAAATACACGAAACGGCGCTACGGCGAAGGGCGGCGAATTTTCAGCAAAACGCCGATTCACCACGCGTGGCAATTGCGCGGAACGCCGAACACGAAAATCGTCGTGCGTTGCTGGATCGTTTCGCTCGCGCTTGCCGTGCTCGCGTTGATTTCGTTGAAAATTCGGTAAAAAAAGGAGGGGAAAACGATGGATATTCCAAAAATTTTGGAGAAAAAACTCGAAAAGCCGGTCGCGATTTTCGGCGGCGGCGTCAGCGGCAAAGCGGTTGAAGAATTTTTGCGCGGGAACGGTTTTTCCGCCGTGATTTACGATCGCATCGCCGAGGGCGCGGGAACGCGTTTCGATATGGCGGAAGCGGCGCGGCACGATCTCGTCGTGTGCAGTCCGGGGTTCCCGCATTCGCATCCGTGGAAAGAAACGGCGCGTCGCGCGGGCTTGCTGTGTCTTTGCGAGCCGGACTTCGCCGCGCTTTTCTGGCAGGGCGCGCTCCCGCCGATTCGCCGCTTGCCCGGCGAAACCGCAGAAAATTTCTTGGCGCGCGCGGATACTCGCCTCGGGCTGACCGCCGTCACGGGAACGAACGGGAAAACTACGCTGACGGAATTCCTCGCGTTCGCGCTTCGTCGAATCGGACGCGATTCGCTCGCCGTCGGCAACAACGGCGTTCCGATGACGCGCATGCTCGCGCATTCGTCCTCGGCGAGCTTTCGTCCGGTGTGCGAAATCAGTTCTTTTCAGGCGGAGGAGTTGCGCTATTTTTCTCCGCGCAGCGTGCTGTGGACGAATTTTGACGAAGATCACATCGATCGCCACGGCTCGGCGGAAAATTATTTTCGCGCGAAATTTCGCCTCGTCGAATGCCTTGAAAACTTGCGCCTCATCGTCGGCGATTTCCCGCAGGAAAACGATCCCGACGTTCGCGCCGTGCTCGAAAAACGCACGCTGATCGTCGGCGAAAGCGTTGCCGCCGCCGCCGCGCGTTTCGGCATCGCGTTGCCGAAATGGACGCAAGTTGCGACGCGCGCCGAAGTCGCGGGAAAAATCCCCGCCGGCAGTATTTTCGCAACGTTCCCGCAGTCGGAAAATTACGCGATCGCGCGGCGATTCTGGCGCTCCGTCGGACTCGCCGAAAAAGATTTGGAGTCGGCGGCGCTCGCTTTTCCCGCGCGGGAACACCGGCTCGAATGCGTGCGCGTTCTCGGCGAAGAAGCTTCCGCGGGAACGCCGCGGACGGAATTTTGGGACGATTCCAAGGGCACGAATTTTCACGCCGTGCGCGCGGCAATCGAGACTTTTCCCGGGAAGAAAATTTTTTGGATCGGCGGCGGACAAAGCAAGGGCGGCGATATCGTCGGTTTCGCAAAAACGATTGCGCCGCGCATCGAACGCGCGTTTCTCATCGGGGAAACGGCGGAGCTGTTGCGCGGAGCGTTCGCGTCCGTCGGCGTTCCCGCGGAAATTTGCCCGCTTCTGCAAGGCGCGGTCGCTTCGGCGGGACGCGCCGCGGTGGAATCGGGCGCGGACGCGGTCGTGCTGTTTTCACCGGGCTTCGCGAGCTTCGATATGTTTTCGAGCTACGCGGAACGCGGCGCACGTTTTACGCAATACGCGAAAAGTTTCCAGCCCTGAACGCAAAAAAAACCGCGCTCTCGCGGCGCGGAAAAAAGTGGCACCCCGTAGCGGAATCGAACCGCTATTCTCAGAATGAGGTTCTGCTGTCCTAACCATTAGACGAACAGGGCGTTCAAAACGGCACAGAGCGAATACTTTCTTCCCGTTCGTGGCAATGAAAAAGTTGAATCGCGATTCGCTTTC
>CAVFCB010000118.1:0-4579 GCA_963620895.1 Bacteroidaceae bacterium
CGAGAATCGCACGCGCCGTTCCCGCATCGCCCGCGAGCAACGCGTTCAACAGCGGGTCGTTCCCGCCGCCGATTGCATCAACGGAAACGAATCCATTCCCCAGATTTGCGAGATCATCTTCCAAGCTGCCGAGCGCCCAATTGAGGAAGCTCGCGCTGATGTCGCTCTTGTCCAGCGTTGAGGTCAGCGCCCCCGGATGCGTCAATGTCTGAATCGTGAGCCCGTTCGACGCATCATACACCACGGCGTAGCGCGTCGCAAGATCGCTCAGCGTCGTGTCCGTGCTCAGGAAAGAAACGGCATCGGTGCCGGCAAGCGTCCCGTTTTCAAAAATCGTTACGCACTCGCCGGATTCCAACACGGAAGATCCCGTCGCGGCGAACGTCTGCATTCCCGAAGACGAATTGCCCGACAAATCGAGCTTCGCCGTATTTGCGATGTTGACCTTGCCGCCGCCGAGCGAAACCTTTTCGCCTGCGTCGGAGTCGAGCGCGAGCGTTCCCGCGAGTTCCAAAACCGCGTCCGCGCCGTGCGTCAACTCAACGTTCCCGCGCAATTTCGCGCCGTCCGCCACGCTCAACGTTTTTGCGCCGATGTTTTTCGCGAACGTTGTCGTGCCGGAAGCCACGTTCACCGTGCCGTTCCCGCTCGTCGCGTTCGCAACCGTGCGATCGCCGTTGAGCGCGAGCGTTCCCGCGACATCAAATTCGCCGTTACCGAGTTTCGCGCTTTCCGCAATCGTCAGCGTACCGGCTTCGACTTCCGTCGTTCCCGTGAAGCTCGAAGCATCGCTTGTAAAATTAACGTTCCCGTCCGTCGTCAATTTCCCCGCGCCCGAAAGCGTGTTCGCAAAATCGCGGTCGCCGGAACCCGTCGTTCCCGCGACCAGCGCGAGTTTCGCATCGCTCGCAACCGTCACTTCCCCCGTGCCGAGTGCGTTCGCGTGTTCGGCAATGAGCGTTCCTCCGGAAACGACGAATCCTGCGGCAAAATAAGAATTGTCTGCCGTCAATTTCATCGTTCCCGCGCCGGACTTGATGATTTTGCGAGTCGTGTTGCTTGCATCGCTTTGGTTTTTATTGATTCTCCCGGAAAGCGTCAGCGTTGCACCGTCCGCCACAGCGAATGTTACATCCCCGGTTTCTCGCGAAACCGTATAGCGCACGCGAATCGTCGCGGAAATTTCCGAGTCGGACATCACCGAGATATTACCGGTAGTGTAAAAATCCATCGCGCCGTCGGCATCGCCCGCGCCGGTAATCGTTCCGCCGTTGAGTTTAATCAAAACTTTTTCGCTAAACGATTGGAGCGATTCTCCGAGGTCGAGCGTGCCGCCCGGATTCAGAGTAATCGTCTGACTTTGTCTAACGCTATAGTTGAAAATGTCTTTTTGCTCGGACGCGGTAACCGTCGCGTTCCCGATGGTGAGATTTCCGGAAATCGACTTTGAACCCGAAAGCGCGATAATCGATTTATCACCCGTTCCCTCGAGAATGAGCGACGTTCCCGCCTCCATAAACGACAGCTTCCCCGTGAGCACGCCGCTTTCGGCGACACGCAGCGTTCCGAGAGCAACTCTCAGCGTGTCGATATAGCACTTTCCGGAAAGAGTCAGCGTCCCCCCGCCGTATTTTACAAACGTTTCCTCCGCCGTGATGTATCCGCGGAGCGTGCCGCTTTTCTCCTTGTTCACATGAATCCCCGAATTGCCCTCAAAGGTAATCGCGTTGGAAATCACGGTTCCGACATCGTTGAAAACAAGCTGCGCGCCGTCGGCAACCAAGATTTTGGCAGCGGCGTTCCCGAAAGAGGAATCACTCAGCAAAAGCCGCGAGTCTTGCGCATCTTTTTTCACGTAAAGCGTTCCCGTGAAATCGTTCCCGAGGATGACGCCCTGCCCGTTCCCTGTGCCGCCGATAACGGCGAGCGTTCCCCAGCCGGAAACCTTCGAGCCGAAATCCGCTTTCGCCGTAAGTTTTTCCGTAAGGGAAAAACGAGCATCCGATTCGAGGCGAACCGTTCCCGCGCCGGAAAGATTCGCGACGGAAGCGACGGACAGCGTTACGCCGTTGAGCGTCAGCGTTTTTCCGCTCGCGATTTCCACGTTTCCGCTTGGAGTCACGGAGGAGGCATAAAGCAGAGGACCCAACCTTGTATCTTCGTTCACGATAATTGCTGCGGGAACGACCGTGCCGGAGACAGCAACGTCTGCGCCCGCCGTGTCGAAGATGACTGTATCGAGATCGTAAAACTTATTGTCGGGATACACGGCATCGGCATTAGCGCTCCAATTATACCCCGTTCCATTGTCCCACACTCCGGCGCCGTCTATGGCTTTCCAGTAAAGCGACAACGCTCCTCCGGTAATCGTCACGGCGCCGGCTGTTGAAACATTAAACTTAGTGCGTCCGGAAAAATCCGTGCCGTCCGCAAGACGGAAATTTGAACGGTTGAGCGCGTTCCATCCGTCAATGTTCCCGCCTTCGTTGTTGGAAATCAGCGTGTAGGTATCGCCGTTTTTCAGAGAATCCGAGAGTGCAAAAACCGAGCCCGAAGAAACTTTCACCGTCGCGCTGTTGGTGATGGCGTTTGCAAGCGTGACATCCGCCTCGGAAAGATCGAGAATGCCGGAAGCAACGTCGACATTCCCAGAGAACGTCGTTGTTCCGCCGATGACCAACGTCCCGCCGGAAACCGAAATATTGCCCCCAAACGTGTCCGTTCCCGTGATTTTGAGCATTCCCGCGCCGGAGACAGTCAGCGTAGTTCCCGCAGCTTGCGTAATTTTCCCGCCGAGAGTAATCGTCGCTCCCGTTCCCATGCTCGTCGCCGCGCCGTCTGCGTTTATTTGCTTTTTCGTCGTATCAAAAACGACATCCCCACCGAGCGCAATCGCTTGCGTTGTGGACCAACTGTCCGCCAAAGAGCCGACAGTTCCGCCGTTGAGCGCCACGGTCAGAGTTCCTCGATACACCTTCCGGAGAGCAATTCCGCCTTCGCCGATATTAAGAGCTCCGGAGTTCATCGTAACGTTGATGTATCCCCAATTAGTCAAAATATCCAACCCCTTCCCGAAGTTCGCTTCGCCGCCGGCGATGACCAAATTCCCGGTTCCGTCGCGGTTGGAAACTTTCGCATTGGCGAGATTGAGGACGCCACCGGAAGAAATTGTCGTCGTGCTTGTGCCGCTGTCGTCGTTCAAAAAGAATGCCGAATCATACCTCGTCACACTCTGACTTGTCCCGACAATATTCAAAACCGCAGCGATGTTGACGTTCGCGGAGCTGCAGGCGCGAAGGTTTGTCAGCTCCGTTTTCTCGGAAATATTCACCGTTCCGGAATCGACCTGCAACGTTCCGATTGTGTTTGCCCCGGAAAGCGTCAGCGTTCCCACGCCGTATTTCTCCAACATTCCCGTAGCGGAAATGTTCCCGCTGAGCGTGCCGCTTTTCTCACTGTTGACGAGGATCCCCGCATCACCTTCAAGCGTTATCTCGTTGGAAATCTCTGTTCCGACTCCGTCAAAAACGAGACCCGCGCTATCGGCAACCAAGATTTTGGCGCTCCCGAAAGAAGAGTCGCTCAGCAAAAGCCGTGAAGTTTCAGAATCTTTTTTCACGTAGAGCGTTCCCGTGAAATCGTCTCCGAGGACAACGCCCTGCCCGTTCCCTGTGCCGCCGATAACGGCGATCGTTCCCGTGCCGGAAACTTTCGAGCCGAAATCCGCTTGCGCCGTAAGTTTTTCCGTCAGCGAAAGAGATGCGTCCGCTCCGATATTAACCGTTCCCGCACCGGAAAGATTCGCGGCGGAAGCGACCGTCAGCGTTCCCGTGCCGGAAAGCGTCAGCGTTTTGTCGCTCGCAACGTCCACGTTCCCGACCGAAGCAACGGAGTAATCCGTTCCCGTCAGCGTTGTATTTTCGTTCACGGTAATCGCGGCGGGAGAAACCGCGCCGGAGACCGTGACATTCGCGCCCTCCGTGGCGAAAATAACCGAGTCAAGATTGTAAAACGTCTCATCGGCAGTCGTCGCGGCAGAATCCGCGCTCCAATTTGTCGTCGATTCCTTGTCCCACGTTCCCGAGTCTCCGCCTTTCCAGTAGAGCGATAACGCAGCACCGGTAATTTTCACGGCGCCGGACGTCGAAACGTCAAAAGTAGAACGATCGGAAAAATCCGAACCGTCCGCATAACGGAAATTCGACCGCGTGATCGCATCCCAACCGTCAACCACGCCGCTTCCGCTGTTGGAAATCAGCGTGTAGGTGTCGTCGCTTTTCAGCGCATCCGAGAGCACGAAAACCGTGCTCGAATTGACCGTCACCGCTCCCGAATTCGTAATCGCACTCGAGAGCGTGACGTCCGCCCCGGAAAGATCGAGCACTGCACCGGAATCCACCGTGACCGCGCCGTCCAGCGTGTTCGTTCCCGTCAGCGCAAGCGTTCCCGCGCCGGAGACAGTCAGCGTAGTTCCCGCAGCTTGTGTAATTTTTCCGCCGAGAGTAATCGTCGCGCCCGTTCCCGTGCTCGTCGCCGCGCCGTCTGCGTTTATTTGCTTTTTCGTCGTATCAAAAACGAC
>CAVFCB010000119.1:0-4576 GCA_963620895.1 Bacteroidaceae bacterium
TTCGCCCGCTCCGCGGACGAGAAAGAGGAAAGAAAAACAGAAAACAAAAAATCCGTGTTTCTCTGTGTCCATCCGTGGTTCCGCGTTCCATTTTTTCATCTGTGCTCATCTGTGAAATCTGTGGCAAAGAAAACTGAAAGAGAATTCGTGAAATCCGTGAAATCCGTGGACAAAAACCCGTTCCCGCGCGGAGACGTGGACGTCTCCGCCCCCAGTTTTGCCGTAGGCAAAAACCCGCACTTCACCAGTCAACCAGTTCTCCAGTTTCCAGTCCACCAGTTCTCCAGTTTTCGTGTTCATTCGTGGTTGCCTCGTTCCCGCGGCGGCGACGAGCGACAAGTGCGTTCCCGTTGAAAAGATTGCGCGGGAACGGCGCGGGTGTTTTAATGCGGAGCTTCTCGAAGAATTTTTCGCAAAATGATTTCACAAGACATCCGCACCCACCACACGCTTGCCTGTATCTGGGATTTTGACAAAACGCTGACGCCGGGCTACATGCAGACGCCGCTGTTTCGCGAATACGGAATTGACGAAGCGAGTTTTTGGACGGAAGTGAATCGGTTGCCGGAGATTTACGCGCGGCAGGGCATTCATGTTTCCAAGGACACGGTTTATCTGAATCATTTGCTCAGTTGCGTGAAAAACGGACCGCTCAAGGGGCTGTCGAATCGCAAGTTGCGCGAGCTCGGTGCGCACATCGAGCTTTGTCCGGGCGTTCCCGCGGTGTTTGACAAGCTTCGCGCATATGCGAAAAAAATCGGCGAGGAGACCGGTCTCGACATTGATTTGGAGCACTACATCGTGAGCACGGGGCTTGCGGAAATGATTCGCGGGAGCGCGGTTGCGCCGTTTGTGGACGGCATTTACGGTTGCGAATTTATCGAACAGCCGCTCCCGCCGCATTATACGGAGCAGGACGAGCTTGCGCTTGAACTTCCGTCGGAAATTTCCCAAATCGGCGTCATGGTGGACAACACGATCAAGACGCGTTTCATTTTTGAAATCAACAAGGGTTCGAACAAAAATCCGGAAATCGACGTGAACGCGGTCGTTCGCGCGCAGGATCGCCGTGTGCCGTTTGAAAATATGGTGTATATCGCGGACGGCCCGAGCGACGTTCCCGTGTTTTCCGTTGTGCGCAAGGGCGGAGGTTTCGCTTACGCGGTTTATGCGGAAGGCAACGCGGCGGAGCTTCGCCAAAACGATACGTTGCAGGAATGCAAACGCGTGAACGGCTACGGACCGAACAATTACGAGCCGACGCAATTCACGTATAAATGGCTTTGCCTGCGCATCGAGGACATGATTG
Source organism: Bacteroidaceae bacterium (assembly GCA_963620895.1). Taxonomy (GTDB): domain Bacteria; phylum Verrucomicrobiota; class Verrucomicrobiia; order Opitutales; family UBA953; genus Spyradosoma. The sequence continues at coordinate 1,310 of CAVFCB010000119.1, forward strand.
CGCGCATCGTGCGCGCACGCGATTTTGCCGTGGAGTCAAACATCGCGCAACCGCCTCGCCACATTCACGCCGCATCGCGCGGGAACGCGGCGGGAACGCCGGCAGTCGGCAACGCGGGAACGCCGGCGCCCGAACAACCGTCTCTGTTCTGAAAAAATGGCGACTCCGAAAAAAAACGATTCGCGGAAACGCGGCGGCAAGGCGATGCCGCAGGCGCCTCAGCCCGCGAAAGCCGATTTCAACAGCACGACGCATCCGTTGCTGTTTCTTGCGGCGCTGATCGCCGGGTTGCTGTTGCTCGCAGCGTTGATGCGGTATGAAAACGGACAACCGTTTTTCGGGAGCGAAAGTTGCCTGAAAGATTTTGTCGTCACGACGGAGCCGAATCTGTCCAATCCGATGGGCAAACTCGGCGCGACGATCGCGGTCGTCGCCTTTAATTTCCTCGGACTCGCGGCGTTCATGTTGCCGGTGTTTCTTTTTCTTTACGCGTATTACATGGCGCGTTTTCGTGCGGACATTTCGCTGTTGTGGAAAACTTTTCTGATGGCGCTCGCGTTGTGTTCGGGCGCGACTTTGCTGGAAATTTTTCCGAAAGATTTGGTCGGGTTCAATCCCGACGTCTATCCGCCGGATCCGTATATGCCGCCGCTCGGCGGTCCCGGCGGTCGGCTCGGAAAATTCCTTTTTAACGACGTGTTCGGTCCCGTCGTCGGCACGGCGGGAACGGTCGTTTTGCTGTTTTTCGTGTATGCGTTTTGCGTGCTCGGGCTGATTGTTTCCGCTCCGCAACGGACAATTGCGCGCGGCGTGAACGCAATTTTCGCCGGCGTGCGCAGATATCTCGAACATCGCAGACAGTGGCGGGAACACCTTGCGCTCCGCCGCGAGGCGCAACGGCAGGCGATGCTCGCCGCGCAGGAACAGTTGCGTAAAAATCGCGAGGCGGCGGAAAAAGAAGCCGCCGATGCCGATGCGGAGAAAAACGAAGAAAACGAAGAAAAAGACGACGACGAATCGCCGATGCCGATCGACGAATTTGCCGCGTCCGCGCCCGAATCGCGCACGGGAATCGATGTCGGGGACGAAGATTTTTCCGGCGTTCCCGTTGCCGATGATGCGTTCCCGCAGGACGCTTCGCCCGCGCTCGAAGAACTTCCCTCCGACGCCACGCTCACGCCGATCGATTTTGACGCGTCCGAAAAAACAACGGAAACCGACGAGGCGGAAGCGGCGGAAAAAGACGCCGCCGTTCCCGCGCCGGAAGCCGTTCCCGCGGGAACGCTCAAAATCGTCGCCGCGGAAACGCTCGAACGCGCCGACGATGTCGAAGCCGTTCCCGTGCGCGGAAATTACGTGTTCCCGCCGCTTGATTTGCTCGCCGAGCCGAGCGCGAATACGCCGGATCAGGACGAAGATTACGAGGCGCGCGGGCAGGTCATCATCAACGAACTCGCCAATTTCAAATGCCCGGCAACGCTTTCTTCCGCGCAGGTCGGGCCGACGATTACCCGCTACGAAATCAAGCCCGGCGCCGGCGTCAAGGCGGAGCGCGTTCTCAATCTTCAAAACAACGTGGCGATGGCGTTGCAGGCGCAATCCGCGCGCCTTGCGAGCGTTCCCGAGCACGGCACGATCGGCATCGAAGTGCCGAACAAGCGCCCGAAAACCGTGCTCATTCGCGAAGTGCTCGAATCCAAGGCTTGGCACGAAAATCGAATGGAAATTCCCGCCGTGCTCGGCAAAGACGTCACGGGGCGTCCCGTGCTGATCGACCTTGCGAAAATGCCGCACGGGCTTATCGCGGGTTCTTCGGGATCGGGCAAATCCGTTTGCCTCAACGGCATCATCACTTCGATTCTTTACCATTCTTCGCCGGAGGACGTGCGGCTCGTGATGGTCGATCCGAAAGTCGTCGAGCTCAAAGTTTACAACGATGCGCCGCACATGCTCATTCCCGTGATTACGGACATGAAACGCGCTCCCGGCGCGCTCAAATGGCTGATCGACGAAATGGAACGCCGCTATCAGCTGCTCGAGGAAGCGGGCGTGCGCAACATCGTCGGCTACAACGCGAAAATCGAAAAGGACAAGGCGGAGGCGCAACGCCTCGCCGAGCTCGCCGCCGCTTCCGAAAATGAAGACGCGTTCACCGGCGTGCAGAATCTTTCTTCCGAAAATTCCGCCGAGGAAAACGCCGTTCCCGCGGCGCTCTCCGTGCCGCGCGACGAAGGCGTGCTCGACGAACTGCGCGGGCGCAAAAAAATGTCCTACATCGTTTGCATCATCGACGAATTTGCGGATATCATGGCGCAAAACGCGGCGGAAATCGAAAACGGCGTCGCTCGCCTTACGGCAAAGGCGCGCGCGGCGGGAATTCACCTCATTCTCGCGACTCAGCGCCCCGATGCGAAAACCGTCACCGGACTCATCAAGGCAAACTTGGGCACGCGCATCGCGTTGCGCGTAACTTCGGGAACGAACTCGCGCATCATTCTCGACGAAGTCGGCGCGGAAACGCTTATCGGCAAGGGCGACATGCTCGTTCTCGGCCCCGGTTCGCCGTTCCCGCAACGTGCGCAGGGCGTGTGGGTTTCCGAAGAGGAAATCGAAAACATCGTAAAATTCCTCGCCGAGAAAAACGGCAAGCCCAAATACGCGGAAGATGTTTCTTCCGCAATCGACAGCTACGCCGCAGAAGACGAGGAAGGCGACGGCGGGAACGGCGTCGCGGATTCCCGCGACGAGCTCGTCGGCAAGGCGTGGGATGTGATTCGCACGACGAAGCGCGCCTCGATTTCCAACCTGCAACGCCGGCTCGGCATCGGCTACAACCGCGCCGCAAAAATCATCGACATCCTCGAAGAGCAGGGCAAGGTCGGTCCGGATTTGGGTCCGAACAAACAGCGGGAAATTTACGAGTAGCGGACCAACTTTTAACTCTTAACTCTTAGGTAAGTGCGGATTTTTGCCTGCGGCAAAAAATTGGTGGAGTGTGTAAGGAGAACTGGTTTACTGGTTAACTGGTGAAGTCCTCAATTTTTGCCGCAGGCAAAAATTGAGGAAGCTGAAAGCCTCGTAGAGGCGCTACTATCGTAACCCCACGCGTGAGCGTGGGGACACGGGAACGCCCACACATCAAGCCTCGTAGAGGCGACACTACTCTCGCGGGAACGGGGAGCCGGTGGACTGGTTGACTGGAGAACTGGTCAACTGGTGAAGTGCGGTTTTTGCCTACGGCAAAACTGGGGGCGGAGACGTCCACGT
>CAVFCB010000120.1:0-4570 GCA_963620895.1 Bacteroidaceae bacterium
GGAGACGAATCTCTCTTCATGCAGTATCCGTAGGACTCGCGCGTTCCCGCGCTCGCCCCACGGTTAGCATCATTTCGCCCGCTTCGCGGACGTTTCAGCACGCGCGGCACTCCTCGCGCGCAATCCTCCTCCCGCGCAATCCGCCGCTCTCGCGATCCGCCTCTCGCTATCCGCCTCGCGCGCGATCCGCTATCGGTTAGTCTTCACGACTTCGGAGATCAACTTTTCCCACGCGTCGCCGATTTTTTGCGGGGAGAATTTTTCCGGGATTTGAGAAATCGCGTTGCGTGCGAGGCGTTCCCGCCGGGCGTCGTCGCTCATGAGTTCGGCGAGCGTTTCCGCGTATTTGTCCGTGTCGAACGCGGGAACGAGCACGCCGTTTTCGCCGGAAGAAATGATGTCTTTCGCTGCCGGGAACGAATCGAACGCCACGGGAACGCACCCGAACGCGGCGGCTTCCGCCAAAACGTTCCCGAAGCTTTCGTAAGCGCTCGTCATGCAGAAAATCGCCGCGTCGCGGTAAAACGCGTCCGGATTTTGAAAGCCTTCGAAGCTCACGCGTTCGGCGCCGAGCGTTCCCGCGAGCGCTTTCAGCTTCGGCAGATAATCGCCGTCGCCGACGAAGCGCAACCGCCAATCGGGAAAGCGTTTCTGCAACTTTATCCACGCCTGCAGGAGCAAGTCGGGACGTTTTTCAAAAAAACTCATTCGCCCCACGAAGAGCAGCTCTTTGCGCTTTTCCGAAAGGTCGCCGAAGTAAGATTTTACCGGAGAAAAATTCCCGATCACCGCTATTTTTTTCTGTGCAATCTGCCGCCGCGTCAGGTGCGCTTCGAGCAAGGGAATCAATCCGTTCGACAAAACGACGGTGCACGCGCAGCAATCGTAGTTGAATCGATATTTGCGCGCCTGCCGCCAACGCTTCGTCGCGATGTTCCACCAACGGGCGATCCCGGAATATTTCATTTTGTAGCGCGCTTCGTAGGAATTCGGCACGGCATGAATCGTCGAAATCACGGGAACGCCGGCGGCGCGAGCCTCGCGCGGGAACGGGAATTTCCAACCGGCGCCGCATTGGAAAATGACGACGTCGATTTTTCCCTCGCGGAGCGTTTGCGCGAAAAGCGCGCGGTTTTCGGAGGCATCGTGCGGAATTTCCTGCGGAAAAAACTGTTGCGGGAACGCGGCGCAAAGCGGTTCGCCCTCCGCCGACTTTTCCCACGCAAGCACCCGCGCCGTGTGCCCGCGCGAAATCATTTCGAGCGCACAACGTTCCGTCGCGCGTTCAATCCCGCCGCGGCAAAGTTCCGTTATCGGTGACGGAGATAAAAAAAGGAGGTGCATTTTGGTGGAAGGTGGAGGGTGGAGGGTGTATGAAAGGTGGAAGGTGTATGGTGGACTAGTTAACTGGTGGACTGGTGAAGTGCGGTTTTTGCCTGCGGCAAAAATTAAAAGTTTCAGATAAATTTTTATTTTTTAAGTGCGGATTTTTATTTTTTTCGAAGAAAATTTTTGATTCGGGCTTGGAGTCGTGCGACGCGCACGGAAAGCGGGAGCGCGCCCGAAAGCATTCCCGCGTCGAAGAAGAAATTGAGATCTTTGCCGCGCATGCGCCACGTTGCGCGAAACGGAGAAATATCCACGCCGCGCAGATTCCCGTCGGCATCGACGAGAATGTTCCCGCCGCAGGGAGCGGGATCGCCGCCCCAGCAAAGCCCGAACGTGTGCGCTCGGCACACCGCCGCAACGACCTCGCGATCCCGCGCCGCTCCCCTGCCCGCGTTTTTCCCGTCGATAAATTCGCAAATCAGAAAGCGTTCCCGCAACATTCCCGCGGCGTAGCGTTCCGCCGTGAGGAAAATTCGCATCGGGAACGTGAAGCCGGCGGCGCGGGCGCGCTCGATGCGCTCCTGAAGTGCGCTCGCCCGCGAGCGAAACCCGAGCAAAACGCGATCCAAGTTCCACGGACGGAAAATTTTCTCTTGCTTAAAAAGCACGTCGGGCGCTCCCGTTTTTGATTTTACGCGCCACGTCCGCCGAAGAAGTTTTCCCTCCTTGTCCGAACTTTGCAAAAGGCTCCACGCATCGGCATCGGCGCGATTTTCGTCGGCGAGCGCCGTGCGCAGTTTTTCAAAAACACCGAGCCAATCGTTCCCGTCGTTCAGCCAAGAAACGCGGAAACCGTCAGGCAAGGTTTTTTTGAAAATTTTGGAGTTCATTGAAAAAAGTTTTCTGAGGAATTCCTCTTTCCTAATTCATCTTTCGGAGCGAGGAAGAACAGCGCGAACGTTCCCGCGAAAAGTATCCAGTAAAAGCGCACCGCCAGCTGATATTCGAAAAGGCTTTCCGCGCAGAGCCCGAGCGAAAACGCGAGCATCGCGATGTGTTCCGCGCGAAAAGCGGCGGCGCCGGACAGCCGTTTCCGCAACGCCCAAATCGCGCCCGAAAGCGCGACGAGCAAGATCCCCGCGCCGCCGAGCCAGCCGTATTCCAGCAAATAATTAAGAAACAGATTGTGCGTCGCCGCGTTGTCGGTGTTCGGCAAGCTCGGGAACCGATCGATTTCCTCGCCGCCGATTCCGACGAGCGTGTTCGATTCGGAAAAAACGCGCCACGCCTCGCGCCAAATTTCCATTCTGCCGTTCGAGTGAACTTCCACGGTTTCCGCCACATCGCCCGTTCCCGCGGCGGCTTCGTAGCCGGACGTGCGGCACAGCGCGCCGTTCGGCAAAATCCACGCCGCGACGCACAAAAACGCGCCCGCGAATCCGATGCGCAGCATGCGATGAACGTTTTTTCGCGAAAAAAACATCCACACGCCGAGCGCGACGCAGATGCCGAGAAACGACGAACGGCTTCCCGAAAGCGCGGCGGAGGCTTCCGTCAGAATCAGCGCCGCAAACGCCGCCCAACGCAGAAAGCGCTCGGAACGCGCGGCGGATTCGGCGACGTAGAGCAGCGAAAACGCGAGAATAATCGCCAAGTAGCCGACGGAATTGGGATTCGTGCCGATGCCGATGCGTCCGTTCCCGCCGGCGGCGATAAATTCCCCGATTCCGAGCACGCCGAAAAGCGTTCCCGCGACGACCGCGCTCCACAAAATCGTTTTTCGGGAAAGGCAGAGAAAAACGCCCGTTCCCGCAAACGCCCACGCGAAAATGCGAAATTGCTTCAAGGCGAAAGTCGAATCCGAAACGCCCCAAAGATGTTGCAGGCACATCGAAACTAAAATCAGCGCCCAACCGACGGCGAGCGGAACCAAGAGCCACAGATCGCCGCGCTCGAATGCGACCGGCGCTCGGCGTTCCCGCCGCGCTCGCCAAATCAGCAACGCGAGCGCGGGAACGAAAATCGCGCCCCAGAGCGGTTTTATGTTAAAAATGTGCGCCGCGGAAAACAGCGCCGTCAGCAAAACGGCGAGCCAAGATTCGATCCGCCCGTTCCCGAAATTTTGCGAAACAATTTTCATAGATGTTCCTCCGCTTCGGCGATCCCGCGCAAAACATCACGCTCCGTTTTTCTCCGCGCAAAAAACGCACGCGCGCCGCGCACGCTCCGCAAAATCGAGAAAATAAGCGAGCGCGGGAACGTATTCGGACGCTCTTCGCGCCCGAAAATCTGCGGATTTTTCGAGCTCTCATTCAACGAAATCCAATTCGGCACGGAAACGACGACGGGAACGCCCGTGCGCCAATATTTGTCCATCAGCGTGTCCACTTCCTCCGCCCACGTTCCCGCGGCGGAAATGAATTTGCGCGCCGCTTCGGGCGTGAGCCAATATCCGGCGGAACTCCAACAGTTCCCGCTGTGGCGAGGCACGGAAAAATGCTCGGAAACGCGCACCAGTTTCGACGTTTGACAGACGACGAACCGCACGCAAAGAAGGCTCGACGCTTCGAGCGCTTCGACCTTGCGGACGAAATCGTCGCAAAACACGACATCGTCCTCGCAGATGACCATCGGCTTGCCGCTTTCCGCACAACGTTTCCAAAGCAAAAAATGCGAGGCGAACACCGCAATCTCCGTGTCCGAAAGATAGTGGTTTTTCAGCGTGAAAAATGTCCGCAGGCGACTTACGCGCGCTTTCCACGGCGCAAGCGCAACGGGATCGCTCCCGTCCGTCGCCGGGAAAAATTCGATGCGGGAACGAAGCTCTTCGGGACACGCCGCCAGCAGATCTCGCCGCCGCGCTTCCGCTCTTTTCAGAGAAATGACGAAAACTTCAGATTTCATTTTAAAAAGTCGAGAAGTTGAAATTCTTGGAAGCAAAGATGTTCGCGTCTCCGCGCGGGAACGGTTTTAGACCACGGATAAACACGGAGAAACACGGATTGAAAAAATCATCCGTGAAAATCTGCGGCAAAGAAAAAAATCTTTTGCCGCGGACGGGCGGAGACGCGAACGTCTTACCCCCCCCCCATTTTCTATTCTTCATCGAGTGAAAAAGATTCATTGTTCACGATTCCTTATTCATTGTTTTTTGAGGCAAGCCTCGAAAAGAGCTTCCCATTTCTCGCCGATTTTTTCCGGGGAGAATTTTTCCGCGATGCGCAGAGCGTTTTTCGCGAGG
>CAVFCB010000121.1:0-4544 GCA_963620895.1 Bacteroidaceae bacterium
TGCGGGAACGGGAGTTTTTACTTGCGCGGGGGTATGTTTTTCAGGAAAATTTGCCCCGTGAAATACGCCCCGAAAATCGCCTTTGCGCTTTGCGCATTCTGTTTTTCATCAAATTTTTGCGTTCCCGCAGCCGTCGCCGCTGCTCCGTCATCGCCCGCAAAATCCGCACCTGCAGCGAAAACCGCTCCCGTAGCGAAAAAGCCGGTTTCCGGCGGCGGAGAATGGGCGGATCCGGAAAAACTGATGCGCAACCTGAACAGCAAGATCGTCAGAAAATTCGAGACGTGGAAGCCGGCGGAAATCGACAAATTTTTCAAGGACGACGAAAACCGCAGAGACGTTGCGCGCTGGGAGCTTGCTCGCGCGTGCGTCGAGGGCGAAAACGGCGCGCGCGAATTTCGAAGCTTCGCGAAAAAAAGCCCGTCGCGCAAATTCCTCGCCGAGTTCGCGGACGATATCGATTGGCTCGAAGGCTACCTTTATTCGGCGCCCCCGCAGAACGCGCTTTTTTCGTTGCAGTTGCTGAAAGCTTTTTCCGACCGCGATCCGGAAGTGAAAACCGTTCCCGCGATTAAGCGCATCGCGACCGGCGTCGCCGGCGAATTCGCCCGCCGCGGATGGTTCGAAGACGAATTCGAACAGGACAAGGAAGAAGCGCTCAAAAAAGGTCCGACTCGGATCTACAACCGCTTCAAATTTTACGCGGAAAGTTGGCGGGAAAAACGCCTCAACAAACTTTTCGACGATCTCGACTACTGGGACACGCGCATCGTCGTCGGGATGACGGGGCGCACGAACAACATTTATTTCGGGAGCGAAGAATCTCTCCGCTGGGGGCAGGACAACGTCAAGCTTCCCGAAGCCGGCTACGCCAGTGCCCGCGATATTTTCCAGATGCCGTATCGCTTGTGGAACAAAATCGGCGACAGCGTGCACACTTCGGATTACTACGCGCCGTTTATGGAATGGTACGGGAAAAATCAGCTGAAACGCGCGCGGGAAGTCGGTTGCGTGTGCGGCGGCGTTTCGCACTACGGCATGTCCGCCGCTTGCGCAAACGGCATTCCCGCCGTCACGATGGGCGAACCCGGACACTGCGCGTTCGCGGTGCGCGTCGGAAAAAAATGGCGCGACAACAATTCCGTTTCGTGGGATCGCAGTCTGCATTGGCGTTTGTGGGACGAGACGGCGTGGTCGTTTCTCCACCTGACGCAGGAAATCTACGGCGGGAAAAACGTTCTTCCCGCGTTTCGCATCGCTGCGCTCGCGCGGCTTGCGGCGGCGGACAAGAAACCCGGCGCGGCGACCGTGCTTTCCGTTTACGAATACGCGCTCGAAAAACAGCCGGTGAATTTCCCCGTGTGGCGCGAATACGTGGAATACGCCAAGGAACAAAAAAAGGACAAGGCTTTTTGGAAAAAAACGCATGAGAAAATTCTCGCCGCCTACATGCCCGCGTTCCCGGAAGTCGCCGCAACTTTGCTCTGCAAACACGTTTATCCCGTGATGTTCCCGTTGCTCAGCGACGACGAAAAAATCGCGCTCTGCGTCGATTATTGGAGCAAGGCGGACGGCGCGGGAATCGGCGGTCGCTGGGACGCGGAATCCGTCTGGGATTATCAGGCGAAAAACATCGGCGACGGCGCAGGCGCGGGAACGCTCGCGAGCTTCAAAAAAACTTACGATGCAAAATCGCCCGCCGCTCCCGGGAACGACGCTGCGAAACAGCGCTACAAGGAAAAAGTCGGCGCCGCGCTCGCTTCGAAAAAAGACTACGCACCGCATTTCGAAAACTGGAAAAAAGGCATCGGTCGTAAATAAACCCGCAGCAAAAAACCGTAATTCACGATGAAAAAATTTCTTGCCGTCATCTTCGCCCTGTGCCTCGCGGGAACGTCCGCGTTTGCCGCAATTCAGGTGAAAACTTTCGCCGCCGCCCAAAAACGCGCACCCAAGGACGGAATTCTCGTCTATTTCTACGGTCCCGATTGGGACGCGCGCAGCACCGCGATGCTGAAAACATTTTGGGGCAACGGCGACGTGAAAAACGCTTGCGGCGATGCCGCCATGCTCGCCGTTCCCGTCTATCAGAATCCTTCTGAAAAAGAAAAAAAACGCGAGCAGGACACGCTCGGCGGAATGAAAGTGCCGCACATCTACAGCTATCCCGCCGTTGTCATGTGCGACGAGGACGGACGGAAGTATTACATTTTGCAGGGCGACGAAATTTTCGCCGATACCAAGCAGGTCGCCGAGACAATCAAAACGAAACTTGCGCTTTTCCGTAAACAGAAATCCATTCTTCAAAAAGCGAACAAAACAAAAGGGATCGAGAAAGCGAAACTCTACGGACAGGCGATGCTCGAAGGCATCGATTATCCCGCGAACGCGCTGAGAATTTTCAAGGAATTCGACCCGAACGGCGAAACGCCCTACGCCAAACGCATTCAGTTCGACGTTTTCAAAATCATTACCGACAAAACGCACACCGATCCCGACAAGCCCGAATTGAAGCTGATGCCGCCGGATGAGGCGTTCGCGCTCGTCAAAAAACTCGCAATCGACGACGCCGAAACCTATCTGCCGTGGCAACGTCAGGAGCTGCTCGCGTCATGCGCCGCTTACCTGCGCCGCCAGAACAAAAGCGATTCGCGAATCAAAACGCTTCATCAGAAAATTCGCGAAATCGATCCGGATTCCGTTTGGGCGTCCGTTGCAAACGAATCCGAAAAAATTTGGGGCAACGCCGCCGACAGAAAAAACGACAAAAAGAAAAAACGCAAAAAAGGTTGAGCCCGCGTCCGCGCGGCGAAAGAGCTTCTTTTCTAAGCGCTAATTTTTCTTCCCGATTTTCTACTTCATCGCGAGCGCCATTTTATTTGCGGTGATGACGCCGTAATTGATCGTGCCGAGCCAGCCCGACATAATGATGCCGACCGATCCCGCGTGGTAAAGTCCGCGCACTTTTTCCGGAAGCTCCATCGAAATTTTCAGCCCTTCAAACTTCGTGCCGAACGAGGTGCCGTCGCGGTGGCGCACATAGCGGCGCACGGTGCGCGGCGTCGCCGCTTCGACCCAATCGACCTTCCCGCGAATGTCGGGAACGTATTTTTCCAGTCCCGCAAACGATTCTTCGATGATGCGATTTTTTTCCGCCGCGTAATCGGCATCGGAAAGATTTTCCCAACTCGAAAATTTCTGATTAATCGAGGTGACGATCGCGTAGTGCGGCGTCGCGCGTTGCGGACGCGTGTCCGGGTAATAAACCGAATACGTGCGCGAGGTCGTGTGCAAATCGACAAGCTCTTCGCTGGAAAATTTCGGCGCGGCGGAAGTGAACACGAGATCGCCGATGTGCGGGAGCGATTCGCCTTCGCGCACGCCCATGTAAACTTGGCAGGAAGACGTGTTCACGCGCACGGCTTCGGATTCGGCGAGAAAATCCGCGGGAACGGTGCCCGCGTCGAGCATCGTTTCAACAGTGTCGCGAATGTTCGCGTTGGAGAGCACTGCGCGGCACGCAATCTCGACGGTTTCGCCGAATCGCATATCGCGCACGCGCACGCCGCGCACGGCGGGAACGCCGTCGGCGCCCGTTTCCGTGAGAATTTTTTCCGCAAGACAGGAACGACGAATATCGACGCCGTTTTTCCGAAGCTCTTCGGTCATTTTCTGAATGAGCAAATCCGTTCCGCCTTGGAAAATATACACGCCGCGGCTCATGAAGTTGGAAAACACGATGCCGTAGGTGATCGCGGGCTCGTCGAGCGTGGAGCCGTTTGCGTAGGCGATCGGTTCGAGCAACAACCGCCACACATCGGTGCGTCCGGGGAAAAATTCTTCGAACAGCTCGCGCGTCGTGCGCGTGTCGCGGTCGTAGTAATTCATTTGCGCAAGATGCTCAAAAAACGCGCGAACGCGCTCGGCGGGAACGCGGAATTGCTCAATGAGAATGCGCGTGAAATCTTCGCGGTCAAAAGTCGTGCGCACGTTGAACTCCGGATTGACGAAGCGAATGTCTTTGAGCTGACGAATCGAATCGGCAATCTCTTTCGTCCAGTATTTTCTGCAGGACTTGATCATGCCGTGCGGAAAACCGTGCAACGAAATGTCGAAAATGTGCCCGCCCGGTCGCTTGAAATAAGTCGCAAGCCCGCCGAGCTGATAATGGTGCTCAAGCAAAAGCACGGAACGCCCCGCCTTCGCAAGGTAGTTCGCGCCGGTGAGCCCGGCAAGCCCGGAGCCGATGACGACGGCATCGTAAAATTTCCTGATTCCGTTGAGCGGATTGTTCGTGCGCATTTTTTGATTCTGACGTTCCCGCACGCCCGGAGCAAAAAAAAAGTTGAACGCCCTCCCGCGGGAACGGGTTTTGTCCGCAAATTCACGCAAATGAACGCAAATTCGGAGAAATGGTGGACTGGTTAACTGGTCAACTGGTTAACTAGTGATGTCCGGTTTTTGCCGCAGGCAAAAATTGAGGTGTGTTTCGTCCGCGGAGCGGGCGAATATAGGATAACCGCGGGGCGACGATGCGAAGCATC
>CAVFCB010000122.1:0-4509 GCA_963620895.1 Bacteroidaceae bacterium
AGACGCTCTCGCGCAACTCGTTCCCGCAATCGAAAACCTGCTCGGATAACCGAAAGAAAAACGAGAAATGGAAAACGTTAAAAAATTTTAATTACAAAAAGCATTTATGAACATCGCACTCGTTATCGCCGGAGGCACCGGCAACCGCATGGGGCAGGACATTCCCAAGCAATTCATGCACGTCGCAGGGAAGCCCATCATCATTCACACGCTCGAAGCATTTGAGCGGCATCCGGACATCGCGGAAATCGCGGTCGTCTGCCTCGCAGGCTGGGAAACCGTGCTGCACGCCTACGCGAATCAGTTCGGCATCACAAAGCTGAAACATGTTTTTCCGGGCGGAAATTCCGGGCAGGAATCCATCCGCAACGGCGTGTTCGGGCTGCGGGAACGTTGCGCGGACGACGACATCGTAATCATCCACGACGGCATTCGCCCGTTCGTTGACGAAAGCGTGCTGTCCGACGTCATCGTCAAAGCGAAAATCCACGGGAACGCCGTTACGTCACTGCCCTACAACGAGCAGATTTTCATCAAAGAAAACGAGGAATCGACGCGCCGCTACATTCCGCGCGAGACGCTGCGCCGCGTCCAGACGCCGCAGGCTTACCGCTTCGCGAAACTTCTCTGGGCTTACGAAAAAGCGTTCGCGGAAAACATCGGCATTCACGGTTCCGCCTACACGAACACGATGATGACCGACCTCGGCGAAACGCTTTATTTCGCCGCCGGCTCCGAGAAAAACATCAAGCTGACGACGCTTGACGACATCGCGCTTTTCAAAGCGCTACTTTCGATCGAACCCGAGAAATGGCTGAAACGATGAATACACCGCACCCGCTTTATCTGCGCTCGATCGAACGCGTCGCGCGCGCGGATTTTCTTGATTTTTCCGCATTTCGCGGGAAGACGTTTTTCGTCACGGGAGCGACGGGAATGATCGGCAAAACGCTGATCGACGTGTTGCGTTTCCTGAACGCGCGGGACGGCTTGGGCGCGCGGATTTTTGCGCTCACGCGTAGCGCGGCGCGGGCGCGGGAACGCTTTGCGGACTGCGGCGCGTCGGGCGGAGAAATCACGTTCGTCGAGCAGGACGCGCGGGAACGCATTCCGGCGGAAATCGCGGCGGATTTTTGGATTTGCGGCGCGTCCGTCACGCACCCGGTCGCCTACGGGAGCGATCCCGCGGGAACAATCGACGTCAATCTCGAAGGCACGAAAAATCTGATTGCCGCCGCGACGCGCGTTCCCGGCGCACGCTGCGTTTTTCTTTCCTCGTGCGAAATTTACGGCGACAACCGTGCCGGGCAGCACGCCTTTTCCGAAACGGACTGCGGCTACCTCGACTGCAACACGTTGCGCGCCTGCTACACCGAGGCGAAGCGCCTGTGCGAATGTTTTTTCCGCATCGCATACGAGAAGCGCGGGCTCGATTACGTGACCGCGCGGCCGTCGCGGATTTTCGGTCCGACGCTGCTCGCGGACGACAGCAAGGCGTCGTCGCAGTTTCTGCGCAACGCGCTCGCGGGCGCGGACATCGTGCTCAAAAGCGCGGGAACGCAGCGTTTTTCCTACACGTACACGCCGGATTGCGTCGCCGGGATTTTTGCGGCGCTGAGCCGAGGCGTCGCCGGCGAAGCCTACAACATCGCGAGCGAAGCGATTCGGTTGCGCGATTTTGCGGAGCTGTGCGCGGGCTTCGCGGGAACGCGCGTCGTTTTTGAAATGCCGGAAAACGGCGCGGAAAAATCGGGCTATTCCGTCGTGCAGAACGCGCTTTTCAGCACGGAAAAACTGCGCGCGCTCGGCTGGCGGGAACAATGGACGCTGCGCGACGCGGTCGCGGAAACGCTCTCGATTCTGCGCGGGAACGACGATGAACGCTTCTCTTAAAAAATTTTTGAAACGCGTGCCCGGCTACGTGTTTTTCAGAAAATGCTGGTTCTGCGGACGGAAACGCGCGGATATTTTTCTATACAACAATTTTTTGTTGCCGATTCTGCTTCGCCGCGCGCGCAAAAAGCGGATTCTGAAGGTCGTCTTCACGGCGTGGAACGTTTCGATGTGGAAATATCACAGCGTGTATCGGCTGTTGGAAAAGCATCCGCGCTTCGATCCCGTGGTTGTGCTGACGCCGAGCCCGGGAAAGGACGATGCAACGCGGGAACGCGATCTCGCGGAAATGCAGAAGGTCTTTTCCGCGCGCGGCTACAAAATTCACCCGAAAATTTTTTGGAACGAACGCAAGTTCATTTTCGATAAAAGCGTCCGCGCGGACATCGTGTGTTTCACGCAACCCTACTTCCCGCCGTATCTCACGCGTTTCGCGTGGAATAAAATTTTCTGCTATTGCCCGTACGGATTTCCGAGCGTGTCGGCGGAAAAATGGCAGCACAACAATTTCATGCAGAATATCGCGTGGAAAATTTTCCACGAACGGCAGGAAACAATTGAAGCCGTGAAAACCTGCGCGATAAACAAAGCGCGGAACTGCGTCGCGGCCGGTTATTCGTTCGGAGACGAACTTTCCGCCGAGGCAGAAAACGATCCGTGGAAGCCGCAGGCGGGAACGCCGAAGCGCGTGATTTGGGCGCCGCATTTTTCGATTTCGGACAACGCGATTTTTCACGTGTCGAATTTTCTGCGCCTGCACGAGGCGATGCTCGAGCTCGCGGAAGAATTTCGCGGGAAAATTCAATGGGCGTTCAAGCCGCACCCGTTTCTTTTGCCGACGTTGAGTAAGCCGGAATTTTGGGGACGGGAACGCGCCGAAGCGTATTTCGCGAAGTGGAAAAACATGCGGGACGGGCAGCTCGAACTCGGTGCCTACGTCGATTTATTCGCATCGGCGGACGCGATTGTGCACGACTGCGGTTCGTTCACCGTCGAATGGCTTTACACGAAAAAACCGGGCATGTATCTGATGATTCCCGGGAGCGAACGCAAGGCGGACGCGATCGGGCACGCCGCGCTCGACTGCTATTATCAGGGCTCGGAAAAAGCGGAGATTCGCCGTTTCCTCGAGGACGTAGTGCTCGGCGGGAACGATCCGATGAAGGCGGAGCGGGAACGTTTTTACGAAAAATATCTGTTGCCGCCGAACGGACGGAGCGCGGCGCAAAATATTCTCGACGAAATCGAGCGCGGGCTGGGCTGGAAGTGAAAATCGAAGAAAGGAGTGCGTTCCCGTGGGAGATTCGTTGAGAGAAAAATCGGTGCGCGGCGTTGCGTGGAGCGCGATTGAGCGGTTCTCGTTGCTGGGCATGCAATTTGTCATTCAAATCGTGCTTGCGCGATTGCTGACGCCGGCGGATTACGGGATTGTGGGCATGCTTTCGGTTTTTCTTGCGGTTTCGCAGACGTTTATCGACAGCGGATTCACGAGTGCGCTCATCCAAAATCAACGGCGAACGGAGCACGATTTCGCAACGGCGTTTTTCTTCAACTCGGCGGTCGCGGTATTTTTTTATGCGATACTTTTTGCGGGAGCGCCGCTGATTGCGAGTTTTTATGCGATGCCGGAGCTCGTTCCCGTGACGCGCGTGATTGGGCTTTCGCTGATTCTTTCCGCGCTTTCCGCCGTGCATCGCACGCAATTGACGATTCGCGTGGACTTCAAAACGCAGGCGAAAGCTTCGCTGAGCGCGGTTGTAATTTCGGGCGCGGTCGGCATCGCGATGGCGTATTGCGGATTCGGCGTGTGGGCGTTGGTCGCGCAAACGCTTGTGAATGCGGGCGCGGGAACGCTGTTGCTGTGGATTTTTGTGCGATGGCGGCCGAAACATTTCTTTTCGTTCGCGTCGTTCCGAAAAATGTTTTCCTTCGGTTCGAAACTGCTGTGTTCCAGTTTGCTGCACACGGTTTATGCGAATCTTTACCCGCTCGTCGTGGGGAAATTTTTCTCGGCGGAATCGCTCGGCTACTACTCCCGCGCGGAGCAGATGGCGATGTTGCCGGCTTCGACGGGGTCGGGAATTTTGGGGCGCGTGACGTTCCCGCTTCTCGCAACGGTGCAGGACGACGATGCGCGACTCGGCGAAGTTTATCGCAAGTATCTGCGTGTTTCGACGGGCGCAATCGCTCCCGCGATGATCGGGTTGTGTGCGGTTGCGGAACCGGTGGTGCTCGTGCTGCTCGGCGAAAAATGGTTGCCCGCCGTACCGTTGATGCGCGTGCTTTGTCTGGGGTGGATGATTGATCCGATCGTGCTTGTGAACCTGAATTTGCTTTACGTAAAAGGGCGGACGGATTTGGTGTTGCGTCTCGAAATCGTGAAAAAAATTACGGCGACGACGATTCTGTTCTCGTCGGTTCCGTTCGGCTTGCTCGGCTTGTGCATCGGGCGAGCGATTTATGCGCAGATCGCACTCGCGATGAACACGTATTACACGGGAAAATTTTTGAAAATGACTTATCTGCGCCAAATGCGCGAAGTGTTCCCGATCTATGCGCTCGCGGGAGCGTGCGGGATTTGCGCATTCGCGGGAACGCGGATTTTCGATGAGGCGT
>CAVFCB010000123.1:0-4444 GCA_963620895.1 Bacteroidaceae bacterium
CGGGAACGCCCACACATCAAGCCTCGTAGAGGCGACACTACTCCCGCGGGAACGGAGAACCGGTCAACCGGTGAAGTGCGGTTTTTGCCGCAGGCAAAAAATCCCTTAAAAAAATCCGTGTTCCTCTGTGTCCATCCGTGGTTCTTTCATCCGTGGTTCTTTCATCCGTGGTTCTTTCAAAAAAAACCACGAAGTGCGGCTTTTGCTTTTATCTCCGCCATTTTCCGCTTTAACCTTTGCGCCGCAGGTTCTAAGCTTCACGTTTCAAAATTTTTCCGATATGGCAGACATTCCCGCAAAAGCAGAAAACGACGAAATCCGCAAGGCGTTCCCGCAAAGTCGCCGCGTTTACATCGAAGGTTCCCGCCCCGACATTCGCGTGCCCATGCGCGAAATTTCTCTCTCGCCGACGCGTTCCCGCGCGGGAAAAATCATTCGCGAAAACGCGCCCGTCCGCGTGTATGACACGTCCGGACCGTGGGGCGACGAAGCGTTTCACAAAGACATTCGCAAAGGGCTTCCCGCCCTGCGCACGCCGTGGATTCTCGAACGCGGCGATGTCGAAGCCGTTCCCGCGAGCTACATTGTTCCCGAGGTGAAAAGCGCCTGCCATGTCGAACAATTTGACCGCGGCGACCGCAAAATTTACCGCGCGAAGCCCGGCGCGCACATCACGCAAATGGACTACGCGCGCCGCGGGATCGTCACGCCGGAAATGGAATTTGTCGCGATTCGCGAAAATATGAAATTGCAGGAAATGCGCGAAGCTGCGGGAACGCCGACGCGCAAGCGGCTTGATTTCATGCACCCGGGCGAAGCTTTCGGCGCGGCGATTCCGGAGGAAATCACGCCGGAATTCGTGCGCTCGGAAATCGCGCGCGGCCGCGCAATTCTTCCCGCAAACATCAACCACCCGGAAGCCGAACCGATGATTATCGGACGGAATTTTCTCGTAAAAATCAACACGAACATCGGGAACTCCGCGATCGCCTCCGGGATCGAAGAAGAAGTGGACAAAATGCGCTGGTCCTGCCGTTGGGGCGGCGACACGCTCATGGATCTTTCCACGGGAAAAAATATTCACGCCACGCGCGAGTGGATTCTGCGCAACTGCCCCGTTCCCGTCGGCACCGTTCCGATTTATCAGGCGCTCGAAAAAGTCGGCGGCAAAAGCGATGAGATTTCGTGGGAAATTTTCCGCGAAACGCTCATCGAACAGGCGGAACAGGGCGTCGATTACTTCACGATTCACGCTTGCGTGAAAAAAGATTTCGTGCCGCTCGTCGCCTCGCGCGTCACGGGAATCGTTTCGCGCGGCGGTTCAATTATGGCGAAATGGTGCCGACGCCATAACGCCGAAAATTTTCTCTGGGAACACTGGGACGAAATCTGCGAAATCATGGCGGCATACGATATCGGCGTCTCCATCGGCGACGGATTGCGTCCGGGCTCGATTGCGGACGCGAACGACGAAGCGCAGTTTGCCGAGCTCAAGGCGCAGGGAGAACTCACAAAACGCGCGTGGGAACACGGCGTGCAGGTAATGAACGAAGGTCCCGGGCACGTTCCCGCGCAGCTCATTCGCGAAAATATGCGCAACCAGCTCGACTGGTGCCACGAAGCGCCGTTCTACACGCTCGGACCGCTCACGACCGATATCGCGCCCGGCTACGACCACATCACGAGCGCAATCGGCGCAACGCTCATCGGTTGGTACGGCTGCGCAATGCTCTGCTACGTCACGCCGAAAGAACACCTCGGACTGCCCAACCGCGAGGACGTGCGCGCGGGCGTAATCGCCTACAAAATCGCGGCGCACGCCGCGGATTTGGCGAAAGGGCATCCCGCCGCGCAGTATCGCGACAACGCGCTTTCCCGCGCACGTTTCGAATTTCGCTGGGAAGATCAGTTCGCGCTCGCGCTCGATCCCGAACACGCGCGCAAACTCCACGACGAAGCGCTCCCGCAGGACGCCGCAAAAAAAGCCGCGTTCTGCTCCATGTGCGGTCCGGATTTCTGCTCCATGCGCATTTCCTCCGAGCTGGAAAATCCCGCATAATTTTTGCCGATCGGCAAAAAATTCTTGGGGAGAACGGAGACGTCCGCGTCTCCGCGTTTATTTTACTCCGCGGGAACGCGAATAATGCCCTCGCGGGTCATGCGCTCCGCGAGTTCCCGCGAAAAAATTTCCGCGCCCCAACGATTGAGGTGGTTGATGTCTGCCCGATTTTCATCTGCGCATTCCCAATTCGCATAATCCCACATTTCAACATCGGGAAAGTATTCTTGAAAAGTTTTGTAAAAATACGGCATATCATAATATTTTTCCGCTTGATACAGCGGCATATCCAAGGCGATAACGCGAATCTTTCTGGCTTTGCACATATCCACCATTTTACGAAAATATCCGTAAAGGATTCCTTCCCCGGAATATCGCGGATTTTTTGTTTTATTTCGGGTTCGCTTTTGAAATCCGTAGCGAATGTCTTTCTCGAGATTTCGCACACGATGATCGAAAAAGCCGCCTAACGATTTTTTTTGCGCTTCTTGTGTTTTGAGAAGCCTTACAGCAAGCTTCATCGGATTTTTCAAAATGACCTTTACGAACCCGAAGCCCCAGATATTCCAAGATTTCCGAAGTCCGAATATTCTGAAATACTGCATCGCGTGAAATCCGCATTCCCGCTCGCTTCCGAATCCGGCGTCCACGTTTTTTTTGAAATTAAACGGAGCTACGGCGAGAAAAACCGTGTCGATTTGCGGATTGTCGCGCAGCGCAAGTTCAAGACGCGCGGCGCATGTATGAAAGCTATCAGCACTTCGTGCCCAGTTAATGCTCTCGGGAACAAGCGCGGGATTTACTCCGACTTCGATATGCGAGTGTCCGATAAAAAGCACGTGCTTGTCGGCGGGAAATTTGTATTCAAACTCATTAGTTCGCACAAAAATGAGTGCGACCGCTCCGACAAATGCCGCGGCGCACAAGGCGAGGAAAAGGGAAAGTTTCAGAAGAAATTTTTTCACGGGAACGCCTTTTTTCAGAATTGGAAGTAGATGAATTGTGTTGCGCCGCCGTCGTATTGGAGAATGATGCACCCGAGCGCGAAATACGCGAACCAACGCAGAACGACGTTTTTCACGGGAACGCGGGAAAGCGCGTGTTCTTGGCGTCGCGCGAACCATTCAATCGCGAACATCATCACGATGAAAAGCGGAATGATTTTCGTTAATCCGAGTCCGCGCGGAACCGCGAAAAGCGTTCCCGAGCAAATCATGTGCTCGAAGAACGCGAAAGCATCGGAAATGCTCGGCGCGCGGAAGAAAACCCAGCCGACCGTAATCAGCGCAAACGTCACGCCCATTCGGAAAATCTCGCGAAGCGACGGGAACGCGGAATTTTCGGCGACGACGCCGGTTTCTTTTTTCTTCGTTCCGCGCAAAAGCCGCGGCACGAAAAGCAAGCCGTGGAAAAGCCCCCACACGATAAACGTCCAATTCGCGCCGTGCCAAAATCCGCAAACCGCGAAAATAATCAGCGTGTTGCGAATCGTTTTGGCTTTGCCTTCGCGCGAGCCGCCGAGCGGAATATACAGGTAATCGCGGAACCACGTGTTGAGCGAAATATGCCAGCGCCGCCAAAACTCCGCGACGTTGCGCGAAAAATACGGGAAGCGAAAATTCGGGCTGATTTTGATGCCGAAAAGCTTCGCGCACCCGATTGCCATGTCCGAATAACCGGAAAAGTCGCCGTAAATTTGAATCGAATAAAGCACGGCGACGACGAGCAACGAGCTCCCGCTGAACGCCGTGTAGTCGCTCCAAACCGCGTCCACCGCCTTCGCGCAGTTGTCGGCGATGACCATTTTTTTGAAAAAGCCCCAAAGCATCTGCCGCAAGCCGTCCACCGCGAGCGCGTAGTCAAAAACGCGTTTTTTCGCGTATTGCGGCATGAGTTCGGACGCGCGCCCGATCGGTCCCGCGAAAAGTTGCGGGAAAAAGCTCAGGTAGGCGAAAACATCAACGGGATTTTTCGCGACGGGAACGTTCCCGCGATAAAGATCAATCGTGTAGCTGAGCGCGGAAAACGTGTAAAACGAAATGCCGACGGGAAGAATGATCGAGAGCAACCAAGGTTCCGCGCTTCCGCCGAAAAAGGCGGCGACAAATTCGTTGGCGAAGAAATTGTAGTATTTGAAAACGCCGAGAACGGCGAGATTTGCGACGATGTTTGCGCCGCAGAAAAATTTAGCCGAGCTTAGGCGTTCCCGCAGAGACGGAGCCGAAATGGGGGGGGGGGGGTAATAAGGCTGCGCGTTCCCGCGCACGATCAATCGCCAAACCGCTCGCCCACGTCGTGAAGCTCGTGAACGCGATCAGTCCGAGAAATCGCCAATCCCACCAGCCGTAGAAAACGTAGCTTGCGACGAGCAAAAATGCGTTCTGC
>CAVFCB010000124.1:0-4352 GCA_963620895.1 Bacteroidaceae bacterium
TTTTTTTTGCGTTGCAACGAACGTTCCCGCGACGAAAATTGAAGCCGTTATGATTTACGATTCCCGCCGCTTTTTGCTCATCGCCGGTCCCTGTTCTCTGGAATGCGAAAACGTGTGCCGCGCCGTTGCGGACAAGCTCACGGAGCTTCGCGCCGCGTTCCCGCAGCTGAACATCGTTTTCAAGGGTTCGTTCGACAAAGCGAACCGCACCTCGCTCACCGGCGCGCGCGGTCCGGGAATGGACGCCGGGCTGGAATTGCTCGCGATGGTGAAAAAGGAATACGGTTTTCCCGTGCTCACGGACATTCACGAACCCGGGCAATGCGCCCGCGTCGCGCAGTCTTGCGACGTGCTTCAAATTCCCGCGTTTCTTTGCCGGCAGACGGATCTGCTCGTCGCGGCGGCGAAAACCGGGCGTTGCGTGAACGTGAAGAAAGGACAATTTCTTTCCCCGCAGGAAATGCGCTACGTTTACGATAAACTCGCGCTTTCGGGCGCGCGCGAAATCTGGCTCACGGATCGCGGGACCGCGTTCGGCTACCAAAATCTCATCGTGGACATGCGTTCTTTCGCCATTATGGGAAAAACGGGCAGCCCGACGATTATGGACGCGACGCACAGCGTTCAGCTTCCCGGCGCAATGATGGGCGCGTCCGGCGGTCAGCGCGAATTCGTTCCCGCGCTCGCGCGCGCGGCGGTCGCGGCGGGCGCGAACGGACTTTTCATCGAAACGCACCCCGATCCCGCCAAAGCGATTTCCGATGCGGCGACGCAGCTCCCGCTCGCGGAGCTCGGCGCACTGGTTTCCGATTGCCTTGATATTTGGGAAATCGTCCGCAAAAAATCATAACGTCTGCGGCGACGCGCCGTTCCCGTTTTCTTTCGCAAAAAAAACGCGGGAACGGCTCGCTTCATGCAGGATTTGACGACAATGAGCGAAGAATACAAGTGTGATATCTGCGGAGCGCCGGCGACCGTGCATCTGACACAAATCGTGGACGGGAAAATCCACAAGGTGCATCTTTGCGAAAAATGCGCGGCGAAAAGCAAAGTCGCGGAGTTGCCCATTCTGAAATTTACGGAAATGCTCGCCAAGACGCTGGCGGCGGGCGGAAAAAAAGCGGCGCAGGAAATTTCCTCCACCGAAGACGCCGGGCGCACGCCCTCAAAAGTCTGCCCCGCTTGCGGAATGACGGACATCGTTTTCGAAAAAAAACATCTGATCGGATGCCCGCGTTGCTACGAAATTTTTTCCGAAGAAATCGACGCGCTGTTGCCCGAAATTCAGCCCGGACGCCGCTACTGCGGGGACGCCGCGACCGAGGAGAAAAAATCTCCCGCCGCCGAACCCGCGCCCGCCGCCGTCCCGATCGAAGAACTTCGCAACCGGCTGAAAGCGGCGGTGCTCAAAGAAGACTACGCGCTCGCGACCACTTTGCGCGATGAAATCCGCCGCGCGGAAAAAGCCGCAAACGCCGATGCCGATGCGACGTCGGCGAAAGCCGCGAAAAAGTCGAGCGCGACGAAAAAACGTTCCCGCGCGTCTGCGGGAACGCCCGCCGCCGGCAAAAAATCTTCGAGGAAAACCAAGCCATGAGAACCTCGTTCGACGAATTTCTGATTGAAACGGAGAGCGCGGGAACGGCGTTCAAATCCGCGCCCTGCGCCATGAGCACGCGCGTGCGGATCGCGCGAAACCTCGCGGGAACGCCTTTTCCCGGATGGGCGGACGAAACGCGCCGCCGCGCCGCCGCAGAAAAAATCGCCGCCGCCGCAGAACGCGTTCCCGAGCTGAAAGACGCGTTCCGATTCGACACGAGCACGGATTCGCCCGAAAGAAAATTTCTGATTGAACATCGCCTCATTTCGCCGGATTTGAGCGGCGCGGGAAGCTGCGTGATCATTTCGCGTTCCCGCGACATCGCGCTGATGCTGAACGAGGAAGATCATCTGCGCTTGCAGGTTTTCGCGCCCGCGGACGGACTCGACGCCGCATGGAAAAAAGCGCGGGCGATCGAACGCGCACTCGCGGGAACGCTCGATTTCGCTTTTTCTCAAAAATACGGTTTTCTGACGGCTTGCCCGACGAATGCGGGAACGGGCATGCGAATTTCCATGATGCTGCACCTGCCGGGTTTCGTCTCGGAAGGACAAACGGAAAAAGTTCTGCGCGCGCTCGCCGCCGTCGGATTCACCGCGCGCGGTTTTCGAGGCGAAGACACGGAAATGACCGGTTGCGTTTTTCAGGTTTCCAACGAACACACGCTCGGCGTCAGCGAAACGGAAACGCTCGAAACAATGCGCCGCCGAGCGCAGGACATCATCGAGCAGGAACTTCGCGCGCGGAAACGCATAATTCAGCGGGAACGCGAGCACTTCGCGGATCGCATCGCCCGCGCCTACGGCACGTTGCGCTTCGCCGTCACGCTCTCCGAAGCGGAATCGCTCGAGCTGATTTCGCTGTTGCGTTGGGCCTGCGACGAAGGAATTTTTCCGCAGGGAACGCGGGAACGGCTCGACGAACTTTCGCTCGAAACCGGAGCCGCGCATCTCACGCGTCGCGCAACTTTCCGTTGCGACGCGCCGCCCGAAATTCAAGAAAATCTCTTGCGCGGGCATCTGTTTCGTGAGACGCTTTCGACCGTCAGACCTCCGGATTTTTCAAACCTCATTTAACCGCAGCCGCCTCGATTTTTTGTTTCGAATGAATTCCCCCGCCCCGAAAAAAAACGCACCTTGGCGCGTCGCCGGAAAAAGCGACACGGGCGTTGCGCGGCGCACGAACGAAGACGCATTCTTCTGCGATCCCGCGCGCCACGGCGGATTCGCCGCGATCGCGGACGGCGTCGGCGGGCTGGAATTCGGAGAACGCGCGAGCGCGGCGGCGATCGACGGCGTGAAAAGATTTTTTTCCGAAAAAAAATTTCCGCTCGCCGAAAGCCCGGATTTCGCCGCGATGTTTCGTGCATTGAACGCGGAAATCGAAGCGCTCGGCGAAAAACTCGTTCCCGGATTTTGCATCGCGACGACGCTTGATGTCGTCGCCGAAGGCGGGAACGGGCTTCTGTATTTCGCGCATTTGGGCGATTCCGGAATTTTTCTGCTTCGCGGGAACGCGCTGACGCGAATTTCCGAAGAACACACGCTCGCCGCCGAAGAAAACGCTCGCGGGAACAAAAATTTTCCGCCCGTGTACGACCACACGCTCACGCGCGCGCTCGGCATCGGCGGGAACGCGGCGCCGCAAACGTTTTCGCTTCAGACGCAACCCGGAGATCGCATTTTGCTCGCAACGGACGGAATCACGCGCGAAATTTCGCCGGAAAAAATCGCCGAAATCGTCGCCGCCGCTCCCGCAGACGTTCCCGCGCAGGCCGCCGACGCGCTGATTTCCGCCGCCAACGCCGCCGGCGGGAACGACAACGCGACCGCCGTGCTCCTTTTCGTCTGACGCACGCTCCCGCCTTTTTTCGAATTTTCGTTTCCAATGACGCTCACCCTGCTCATCGACTACATCGGAACGTTCGCGTTCGCGATTTCGGGAATCCGCCGCTCCTCGGCGAAACATTTCGATCTTTTCGGCGCCTACATCGTCGGACTTGCAACGGCATGCGGCGGCGGCACGTTGCGCGATATTCTGCTCGGCGTGAATCCGTTCTGGATGTGCACGAAAGATCCGTTCTGGTCGGGCGGATATTTTTACCTGCTCGTCGTCGCGTTCGCGCTGGTGCTCGTTTCCCTGCTCGGACGCTGGCTTCTGCGCATGAACGATTCCATTTTTCTGTTCGACGCGATCGGGCTCGGCATGTTCACGGTCATCGGGATCGAAAAAGCGCTCGATTGCGGAATGCCGATTTGGGTCGCGATTCTGATGGGCATGATTACGGGCGCGGGCGGCGGCGTGTTTCGCGACGTTTTCATCAACGTCGAACCGCTCATTTTCCGAAAAGATATCTACGCGCTCGCGTGCGTTTTCGGCGGGATCGTTTTCGCCGTCTGCGTCGAAGGGCTCGGCATGGATCGCAACGCCGCAACGGTGCAATTGCTCACCGCCGCAAGCGTCATCGCTCTGCGTTGCCTCTCGATGAAATATCATTTCAGCCTGCCCACGCTGCGACGCGACGTCGCCGAGCACGACGAGGCGGATTTGCCCGACGCCGAGGAACTGAAACGCCTTCACCGCGGGAACGACGAAGAATAGCCGACCAAGTCCGGATTTTTGCCTACGGCAAAACCGGGGGCGACAAAACTGGGGGCGGAGACGTCCACGTCTCCGCGTATTTATATTTTTGCCGCAGGCAAAAAAATGAGGTGTGTTCCGTCCGCGAAGCGGGCGAATATAGGATAACCGC
>CAVFCB010000125.1:0-4317 GCA_963620895.1 Bacteroidaceae bacterium
GAAATCTGTGGCAAAAGAAAACTTCGCCGTTAATCGCGGATTTTCTTGAATTTTCCTTGCGGGAACGTGGGGATGTTTTAGACTTTCCGAATCTCAATTTTTCTGTTTTTCCAATGAGTTCCGCAAATACCGAAGTCGCCTACAACAGCAAAATCGAAGGCGGGGTCGTCGTCACCAAACTCGACGCCGCGATCGACTGGATTCGCGCCCACTCCGTGTGGCCGATGCCGATGGGGCTGGCGTGTTGCGCGATCGAGTTCATGTCGGCGAGCTGTTCGCGCTTTGACATTTCGCGCTTCGGGATGGAAGTCACGCGCTTTTCTCCGCGGCAGGCGGACTGCATGATTGTCGCGGGAACGGTCACTTACAAAATGGCGCAGGCGGTGCGCCGCATTTACGACCAGATGGCGGAACCGAAATGGGTCGTCGCAATGGGCGCGTGCGCGAGTTCCGGCGGCATGTTCCGCTCGTATTCCACATTGCAGGGCGTCGATCGCATTTTGCCCGTGGACGTCTATGTTTCCGGCTGCCCGACGCGCCCGGAAGCGCTTTTCGACGGGCTGATGGCGCTTCAAAAAATGATTGCGAAAGAACCGGGACTCAAGCTCCTCAAACGCGATCGCCCCGTGAAACCGCTCTATTTCGCCTAAACGTTCGCGGGAACGCCGATAAGAATTTCAAAAAAAACGTTCGCTCCAAAATGCTTTCCGAAAAAGATTCAGAACTCCAAAAACACCTGCTTGCGACGTATCCTTACGTTGCGCTTCGTCCGGGTTCCGCCGACCACGCGGCGTTCGACGTTCCCGCAGACAGAGCGGTCGAATTCGCGCTCGCGCTCCGCGACAAGGAAGGCTTCGCCGCAATCAGCGATTGCGAGGGTTGCGACTGGGGCGTGAACGCGTCCCCGCGCTTTTCCGCAATTTGGCACGTGTATAACTACGACAAGCATCTCTACGTGCGCATCAACGTTTACGCGCCGGACAACGCCAAGCCCGCCGTGCCCTCGCTCTGCTCCGTGTGGGCAGGTTGCAATTGGCACGAACGCGAGGCGTTCGACCTCGTCGGAATCAATTTCATCGGGCATCCCGACATGCGCCGCATCATGATGTGGGACGAATACCCGCACCACCCGTTGCGCAAGGATTTCCCGCTCGCGGGCGTCGAAGTGCCGTTCCCGGACGCGGACACCGTCGCGCAGACCGGCGTCAAGGTCATGCCCGCTCCGCAAAACGGCGGACCGTTCCTCGCCGCCTGCGGGAACACGATGCACGAAACCGAGCCGCGCGCACTCGATCAGGAATGGCGCGAAGGCGCTCGAAAAAACGGCTGAAACTTCGTTAATCTTTAAGTTTTTTTCAAAATGGCAGAGTCCCTTGATTTCAATTATTCCGACGCCGCTTCGCGCGAGGACGAGCGCGTTCCCTGCGAAAAAATGCACCTCACGATGGGGCCGTCGCACCCGTCAACGCACGGCGTTCTGCGCCTGCAACTCGAAGTGGACGGCGAAATCGTCACCAAGTGCACGCCCGTCATCGGCTACCTGCATCGCGGGGACGACAAATTGGCGGAAAACATGACCTACAATCAGTTCGTGCCGTTCACGGACCGCCTTGACTACCTTGCGCCGATCTGCAACAACGTCGCCTACGCGCTCACGGTCGAAAAACTCGCCGGGCTCGCCGTTCCCGCGCGTTGCGCCGCGCTCCGCGTGCTCACGTGCGAGCTTTCCCGCATTTCCTCGCACCTGCTCGGACTCGGCGTTTACGCGATGGATACGGGCGCGCTCACCGTCTTCCTCACCACCTACACCGAACGCGAACGCATTTACTCGCTCTTCGAAGAACTCACGGGACAACGCCTCACCAACAGCTACACGCGAATCGGCGGCGTCACGCGCGACGTTCCCGAAGGCTGGCTCGAAAAAGTCGAAAAAGCCTGCGATTGCATCCTTAAAGGCGTGGACGAAATGGAAGGGCTCCTTTCCCGCAACAAAATCTTCCTCGACCGCACAAAGGATATCGGCGTCATCACCAAGGAAGACGCGCTCCAATACGGACTCACCGGCGTGAACCTGCGCTGCGCGGGCGTTCCCGCAGACCTCCGCAAAGACCGTCCTTACAGCGGCTACGAACAGTATGATTTCGACATTCCCGTGGGCACCGTCGGCGACTGCTACGACCGCTATTTGCTCAAAACGGAAGAAATCCGCCAGTCCGTGCGTATCGTCCGCCAAGTTTGCAAAACGCTCCCGGACGGTCCGATCTTCGCGCAAGAGGCGAAAAAAATCTGCCTCCCGCCGAAAAATCGCGTGCTCACCGGCATGGAAGACCTGATCCAAAACTTCATGATCACCACGCACGGGCCGCAGATTCCCGCCGGCGAAGCCTATTTCGAAGCGGAAAATCCGAAAGGCGCGCTCGGCTTCTTCATCCACTCGAAAGGCGAAGGACATCCCTACCGCCTGCACGTGCGCGGTCCGTCGTTCGTTTCGCTGTCAATTCTGCCGAAACTCGTTCCCGGAAACTTCGTCACGGACATTCCCGCAATCCTCGGCTCGCTCGACTTCGTTCAAGGCGAATGCGACCGATGAGGAACGGCGGAGTGTGCAAGGTCGAGTCTAATTTTCTAACGCGAAGAACGGGTTCTTCGGCGTTTTTGAACCGGCTTCATTGAAAAATTAACGCCCGTCCGACAATGCTGACTCAAGACGAAGTGCGAGCGATGCTCTCGCAAACGGAATCCGAAAACATCGAACGCACGCGGGCTTTCGACAAGGCGGATAAAATGGGGCAAGCGATTTGCGCCTTTGCCAACGACTTGGCAGATCGCCGGGCATCTGGCTATCTTTTTCTCGGCGTCGAAAACGATGGGCGCATCTCCGGAAAACGAATCGCCGACAAAGAGTTCGCTTCCCTCGGAGGAATGAAAACCGACGGGAACCTTCTGCCGCCGCCCGCGATGGCAATTGAACGCTTTGAATTCCCCGAAGGCGACGTCGTCGTCATTGAGGTCTTCCCTTCCCACTATCCGCCGATTCGCTACAACGGGCAAGTTTGGGTTCGCGTAGGGCCGAGAAAATCCATCGCGACCGAAAACGACATCCGTCTTTTGGAGGAACGCCGTGCGAGATTCGGGTTGCGATTTGAAGAATTCCCGTGCGAAACAGCACGCCTCGATGACCTTGATATCGAGCTCTTCAAAAATACCTACCTCCCGCGAGCAATCGCCTCCGATGTGATTGAAGATGACGACCGTACCACCAAAGAACAGCTTTCCTCTCTCCGTTTTTTTGACAGGAATAAAAATTGCCCGACCAATCTCGGTGTCATCCTTTTCGCAAA
The DNA here is from genome assembly GCA_963620895.1 of Bacteroidaceae bacterium. Lineage (GTDB taxonomy): Bacteria > Verrucomicrobiota > Verrucomicrobiia > Opitutales > UBA953 > Spyradosoma. Next base: position 3,342 of record CAVFCB010000125.1, read on the forward strand.
ACACCCCGATCACTTCATTCCGTCCGCCTATGTTCAATACGTGAAATTTTCCGGAGAAAACAACGGCGGAGATGTTTTGCAGGAACACGCCTTCAAAGGTCCGCTGATGAACATCGCGGCAGAGTTGGACACATTCGCAAGAACAACGCTGTGTGCGAAGAGACCCTTTTTAGTCTCCGCCTTGAGGGAAGAAACGCGCCCCGCCTATTCGGAATGGGCTTTACGGGAACTGATTTTCAACGCGCTGATTCATCGAGATTATCGTATCGGGAACGCACCGACTAAAATATGCGAGTACGGCGATTCTCGAATGGAAATCTCAAACCCGGGCGGACTTTTCGGACTGGCAACACCCGAAAATTTTCCCTGCGTAAGTGATTACCGCAATCCGCTTTTGGCAGAATCGCTAAAAGTGCTCGGATACGTCAACAAATTCAATCGCGGCATCGCCAAGGTTCGCTCGGAGCTCCGCAAAAACAGGAATCCGCAACCGACCTTCGACGTCAACCATCGAACTGAATTTCGAGTAACCATTCGTCCGGTTCACGATAATTTTATCCCGCCAAATGGCGAAATAAATGACACCGGGAACGCGTTTATCCCGCCAAATGGCGAAATAAACGACGCCGAAAGCACCTTCGTCTCGCCAAATGGCAAGATAAACGGCGAATTAAAAATTAAAAATACAATCAAAACGCATCCCGGCATCAAACGAGAAGCGCTTCTACTGAAAACGGGAATTCCTCTCCGCACTATCGACAGACACCTAAAATCGCTCAAAGATTCAGGCGTTGTCGAATATCGCGGCTCTCGGAAAACCGGCGGTTGGTATCCGTGCACCTAAGGTTTTTTGTCCGCAAATTCACGCAAATGAACGCGAAACCGGTGGACTGGTTGACTGGTTTACTGGTGGACTAGTGAAGTGCGGTTTTTTGCCTGCGGCAAAACTGGGGGCGGAGACGTCCACGTCTCCGCG
>CAVFCB010000126.1:0-4212 GCA_963620895.1 Bacteroidaceae bacterium
TCCTGCCTCACCTCGCGCAGAAATCGTAAACGCGTTCCCGTCGTTGTTGTAATCTGAAAAACGACCGTAAAGAGCCTTCCCGCCGTTCACTACGGGAAATTCTCCGTCTTCTATCAGCTGTTCTTTCGTTAAAACTGACTTTTTCAATGACACACAAATTTCCCCGAGGGTTAGGAGTTTGTGCCCCCCCCCATTTCATTATTGAAGCTCAAAAGCTGCTCGCGATAAAATGAATATTGCTTCTTTCGCGCCTCCAACTCCGCCTCCAACTCCGCCTCCAACTCCGTGAACTTATCCAGTATTTTTACAATCTTCCGCTGAACCTCCATCGGAGGCACGGGAACGGAAAGTTTCGCGAGGCTGCTTCCGTGAACGTGCGGAACGCCGCTGCCTTTTTTCAAGGCGTGAATTTTATCCTGCTGATTTTTTAATACATGAAAAAGGAATTTCGGAATCAGTAGTTCTGATTATACGGAAAAAGAATCCGAAAGGAAAACGGGAATATCCCAGTAGCTGACGAATCCCGCATAGGCACCGGATCCGGAAACGACGACTGTTTCGCCTTCGCGGTTAGGCACATTGTGATAATACGCAGGCTTTTGCCCTCCGGCGATGACGGGAACGGAGCCTTCGACAACATCCTTTTTCGTAATCATATCTCCGCGTTTGCAAATTGCGATTTCCCCGAGGGGCTTCACGGGAACGCCTTTGGGGCAAAGTTTTTTGATGAGTTTTTCGATTTCGTTCATTTCAACGCTTCCTTTTCTATTCTCTCACGGAGTCACGGAGACACAGAGCTTTTTTTGTTTTAAAAGTTTTTCAACTTTTCAGAAAAATCTCCTGCTAAACCGTCTCCGTGTCTCTGAGCCTCTGTGAGAAATTCTTTTTTTATTTTCAAATTTTTATAATCTTCCGTTGATGCTTCGCACGATGCCGTCTTTCATGAGGGCTCCGCCGAAATTAAGGAGATAGCCGAGCTTTTTCCCGGAAAGTTTCAGATACGTGAGCAGTTGCTTTTTATGTGCGTTATTGAGGTTTTCGACGGATTTCAATTCGATGATGACCTTGTCGTTCACGATTAAATCCGCGCGAAATCCTTCTTCGAAACGCTCGCCCGCGTATTCGAACGGAATCGGCACCTGGCGTCTGACATCAAGCCCTTGGTCTTTGAGCAGTTTTGCGAGAATCGCCTCATACACGGATTCGAGCAATCCCGGTCCGAGTTCCTGATGCAGGCGAACCGCGCTTCCGACAATGATGCTTCCGATTTCGTTTTCGTTCATGTTCGTTTTTTGTTTTTATTCTCTGCGCTTCCGTGTCTCCGTGAGAGCTGTTTTTTCAACCTTTGGTAAGGTCGTTGGGGCAAAGTTCTTGAATTAACTCGTCCGGTCTGTTCATGCGCCATCACTTTCCTTCCCGGTTTCCGTTTCGATACTTTTCTGCGAACTCGGCGCTGCTTCCTCCAGCATTATACGATCAAAATCGCTCTGATACAGCCGATCCTGACGGACACGGTATTTCTCGAACTCACTCAGAGCGTGCTGCTCGGCAATTTCTGCAGAAATCGTTCCCGCATTGGTAAGTATTTCCTTTCTGCTCAATCGGAGAACGCCCTCGAACTGTTCCGCCCAATCCTCCATCGTCATGGGCACTTCTTCCTCGGCTCTCAGCTCCGCCAAATCCAGATAGGCGTTAACAATCCTCGCCATTGCGGAAAGCTCTTCCTTGGTCAGATAGTTCTTGGCGACCACCACATCGAATTTCTGAATTTTGCCATCGGGCGCATCCTTCCACGTGGTCAACCCCATGTGGTCTTTTGTGCTGTCGGCACGGCGATAGATGGTTTCCGCCGCCGTTTCACCGTGGATTGCCCAATGGAGTTGATTCTGCACCCGTGCGAAAAACCGCATTGTCGTTTGCGACTTTGCATCGTAGTCAATGCTGGTGGCATAGATATCGGTAATTTTCTGATAAAACCGCCGCTCCGAAAGGCGAATCTCACGAATGCGCTCCAGCTGTTCCCTGAAATAGTCCTTTGTCAGGATGGTGCCGCCGTTTTTCAGGCGTTCATCATCCATTGCAAAGCCTTTCACGGTAAACTCCTCGATAATGTGGTTTGCCCATTTCCGGAACTGCACTGCGCGGGGAGAATCCACCTTGTTTCCTACGGCAATGATGGCACTCAGATTATAGTGATTGGTGTTGTAGCTTTTGCCGTCAGCGGCAGTTATTCGAAATTTTCGAATAACTGCACTTTCATCGATCTCGCCGTCGGCAAAAATCTTTTTTAGGTGATAATTAATCGTGTGGGTTTCCACGTTATACAGCAGTCCCATCATCTTTTGTGTCAGCCAAACATTTTCATCGAAGTACACGGCGTTTACATCGCTTTCGCCGGTAGCGGTAATGAATGTGAGATACTCCGCGGCTGATGAGCGAACAATGCTGACTTCCCGCTTTTCTTTTTTCATGCGCCCACCTCGATTTCTGCGATAATCTTTGCAATTTCCTTACGGAGAACATGTTCCCGGGCGACAATTTTCTCAATCTCGGCATTGAGTTTGTCGATGTCGATACGTTCCCGCGTATCTTTTTGCTCAACGTAAGAGGAAACGGAAAGGTTGCATTCGTTGGCGAGGATTTCCTTTGCGGGAACGAGCTTGGCGAAGTGTGCGCGGTTTTTCCGTTCGGCGTAGGCATCGAGAATCTTTTCAAGATTCGCGGGGGCGAGCTTGTTTTTGTTTCCGCCTCGAACGAATTCCGCAGACGCGTCGATGAAGAGCACGGCGTTGTCTTTTTTGCTTTTTTTGAGCACGATGACGCAGGTGGCGATTGACGTGCCGAAAAAAAGATCCGGCGGAAGCTGGATTACGGTATCGACGTAATTGTTTTCGATCAGATATTGTCGGATTTTTTGCTCGGCGCCGCCGCGATAAAGCACACCGGGAAATTCGACGATGGCGGCAACGCCCTCGGTGGAAAGCCAGTGAAGCATGTGCATCGTGAACGCGAGATCCGCCTTGGACTTGGGCGCGAGCACGCCGGCGGGCGCAAAGCGCGGATCGTTGATGAGCACGGGATTGTCCGCTCCCGCCCAGCGAATGGAGTAGGGCGGATTGGAAACGATGGCGTCGAAAGGTTCGTCGTCCCAGTGCGCGGGAGCGGTGAGCGTGTCGCCGAGCGCGATGTCGAACTTGTCGTAATTGACATCGTGCAGGAACATATTGATGCGGCACAAATTGTAGGTGGTGAGGTTAATTTCCTGTCCGTAAAAGCCTTGGCGAACTTTGTTTTTGCCGAGAATTTTGGCAAATTTGAGCAAAAGCGAACCGGAGCCGCACGCGGGATCGTAAACTTTATTCACGGACTTTTTCCCGTGAGCGGAGATGCGAGCGAGCAATTCGGAAACTTCCTGCGGCGTGAAAAATTCTCCGCCGGATTTGCCCGCGTTGCTCGCATACATCGTCATCAGAAACTCATACGCATCGCCGAACGCGTCGATTGAATTTTCGGAAAATTCGCCGAAACGCAAACCGCCGACGGCGTCGAGGATTTTTGCGAGTTTTTCGTTGCGTTGCGCAACGGTGTTCCCGAGCTTCGGACTGTTCACGTCAATGTCGGCGAAAAGCCCTTTCAAATCGTCTTCGCTTTCTGTGCCCTTGGCGGAGGCTTCGATGTTTTTGAAGACGGTGCCGAGCGTTTCGTTGAGATCGGGATCGGACTTTGCTGTTTTACGAACGTTTTCGAAAAGCTCGGAGGGAAGAATGAAAAAGCCCTTTTCCTTGACGGTAATTTCGCGCCCGCATTCGGCATCGGCATCGTTGAGCGAGGCATAATTGAAGTCGCTCGTTCCCGCGCGGCGCTCCTCTGCGTTGATGTATGCAGCGAGATTTTCGGAAATGAAGCGGTAAAAGAGAATGCCGAGGACGTAGGCCTTGAAATCCCAGCCGTCCACACTTCCGCGGAGGTCATTCGCGATTTGCCAAATCGTGCGGTGGAGTTCGTCGCGTTCTTGCGTGCCTTGGGAGACGGAGAGGGCGGAGGCGGTAGGTTTTTTCATGGCGCAAATTGAAACTTTTTTTCGCCGTTCCCGCAAGCGCGGATCTTTTTTTAAGCTCTCACGGAGACACGGAGGCACGGAGTTTTTTTATTTCTTTATTCTCCGCGTCTCGGCGTCCCCGCGAGAGATTTTTTGCGAGAATCGCTCCACTT
>CAVFCB010000127.1:0-4164 GCA_963620895.1 Bacteroidaceae bacterium
ACTATCGTAACCCCACGCGTGAGCGTGGGGACACGGGAACGCCCACACATCGAGCCTCGGAGAGGCGACACTACCACCTGCGGGAACGATTTTTCCCGCGGATTTCACGGATTCATTTTCCGTTTTCCGCTATTTGCGCGACTCGAGTTCTTCCCAACGTTCGAGAGCGGACATCAGCTCGTCTTCGATGGCGGCGAGGCGCGCGTTCACGTCGCGCACGGCGGCGGGATCGCGGTAGAAATCCGCATCGTTAAGTTTTTCCGAAAGCGTTTTCTGCTCGGTTTCGAGCGCGTCGATTTTCTGCGGGAGCGCCTCAAGCTCGCGCGTCTCCTTGTAGGAAAGCTTCTTTTTCGCGGGCGGATTTTTTGTCGCCGTCGCGGGAACGTCGGCAACGGCGGCGGCGCGTTTTTCCGGCTTTGTCGCGGGAACGTTTTTTGCGGAAAGCTCGGCGAGGTGTTCTTTTTTCCACGCATCGTAATCGCCGACGAATTCCCGCAAGCGCCCGTCGCCCTCGAATACGACGAGGCTCGTCGTCACGTCGTCGAGAAATTCGCGATCGTGAGACACGAGAATCACCGTGCCGTCGAAATCGCCGAGCAACTCTTCGAGCAGGTCGAGCGTTTCAAGATCGAGATCGTTTGTCGGTTCGTCGAGCACGAGCACGTTGGCGGGCTTGAGAAAAATTTTTGCGAGCAAAAGGCGATTGCGTTCGCCGCCGCTGAGCATCGAAACCGTCGAACGCGCGCGATCCGGCGTGAACAGAAAATCGCCGAGATAGCTGATGACGTGGCGTGTCTTTCCGCCGACGAAAACCGTGTCTGCGCCTTCGCCGGCGAGATTTTCCGCGAGCGTTTTTTCTTCGCGCAACTGCGAGCGAAGCTGGTCGAAATACGCGATTTGCAATTTCGTTCCGTGCGTTATCGTTCCCGTATCGGGCGCGAGTTCGCCCAGCAGAATTTTCAGCAACGTGGTTTTGCCGATGCCGTTGGGACCGATTACGCCGACGCGGTCGCCGCGCATAATCGTCGTCGAAAAATCGCGTATTACGGGAACGCCGTTCCAACTGTGCGAAATGTGTTCTGCGACGATGACTTTTGCGCCGGATTTTTCGCCCTCGGCGATTGTCGCGCGAACGTTCCCGACGGCACTGCGCCGCGCCGCGCGAATTTCGCGCAACTTTTTCAATTCGCGCACGCGTCCCTCGTTGCGGCAACGCCGCGCTTTCACGCCTCGCCGCAACCAAGCTTCCTCGCGGGCAAGCAACTTGTCGAACTCCGCATTATTCGCGGCGACGGACGCGTCCAGCTCTTCGCGCCGCGCGAGATACGTGTCGTAATCGCAGTCCCACGACGTCACGATCCCGCCCGCGAGATCGAGAATGCGCGTGGAAATTTTCCGCAGGAAACGGCGATCGTGCGTGACGAAGAGAATTGCGCCGCGCCACGCGAGAAGAAATTCCTCGAGCCATTCGACGGCGACGATGTCGAGGTGATTCGTCGGCTCGTCGAGCACGAGCACGTCGGGCGAAGAAACGAGTTCCCGCGCGAGCAGCACGCGGCGCTTCATTCCGGCGGAAAGCGAAGCGAACGAGAGCGCCGGATCGGCACCGACTTTTGAAATTATCGCATCCGCCGCGCTCGAAAGATTCCACGCGGCATTTTCTTCGAGCCAACGAAAAATCGCGTCCAGCTCCGCTTCGGAATATTTTTCCGTGTCGTGCGTTTCGTAAGCGCGGATTTTTTCACCCGCCTCGCCGAGCCCGCCGAGCACGACATCGCGCACCGTTCCCGCAAATTCCGACGGCACTTCCTGCGCAAGATACGCAACGCGTGCGCCGCGCGCGACCGCAACTTCTCCGACGTCCGGCGCGAGCAGTCCCGCAATGATTTTGAGCAAAGAACTTTTTCCCGCGCCGTTGCGCCCGATGAGACAAACGCGTTCGCCCGCCTCGACCTGAAACGAAACATCGTCGAACAGCGACGGGCCGCCGAATCTGAGCGAAAGATTTCTGACCGAAAGCAAAGCCATGGGAAAGCGGGAAATCAGAAATTAGAAAGAAATCTCCGCGATGAGCGAGCGATAGGCATCGGGAAGAATGCTTTGAAAATACGTTTCGCGCTCGAACGGCCACGGCTCATCGGGCAAAAGTTTCCACTGCGGATGCGCTTCCACGAGTTCGCGAGTCCACTCGAAATATTCCGCGTGATCGGAACGAAAATGCAGGTGCGTTCCCGCGCACGCGCGCGCCGCAAGGCGATCGAGCATTTCCCGCTGAATGAGACGATTTTTGTGATGACGTTTTTTCGGCCACGGATCCGGGAAGAGAAAAAAGATTTTCCCGAGCCGACATTTTTCCGGAAGCGCGAGCAAAAGCTCCGTCGCCTCCGCCTTGAAAAATGCGAGATTGTCGAGCCCGGCGAGTTCTCGCTTGCGATTCGCGCGCTCGATGCGTTTGGAAATCAAATCGAGCCCGACGCAAAATTCCTGCGGGAACGCCGCCGCGTAAGCCGCGAGAAAATGTCCGTGCCCGCAACCGATTTCGAGCGTCAGCGCACGCGTTCCCGCGACGACATCGGCGGGAAGCGCGGCGAGCAATTTTGCGCTGAGTTCCGCGATGCGGTCTGCGCGCTGTTTCATGGCAAGTGCGTAATCGGACATATGAAGTTGCGTGATTAAACGTTTTTGCGGACGTTCCCGCAAATTGAAATTCGATTGCCGCCCGCGTTTCCCTCGCTTTTTTCTCGCGGGAACGCGCCCGCCGAGCTTACGCTTGCGACTTCAATTTTTTTCAAAAACAATGACGACAGCACAAATCGGAGACGCGCAGGCGCGTCTGGAAAAATTTCTTTCGCGGGAACCGCAGGTTGACGCGAGCGCTTACGTTGCGCACGGCGCGACATTGCTCGGTGCCGTGACGATCGGTCCGCGCGCCAATGTTTGGCCGGGCGCGGTGCTTCGCGCGGACATCGAAGAAATCGTAATCGGCGAAGGTTCGAGCATCCAAGACGGCGTTTGCATTCACCTCGCGGACGACCTGCCCACGATTGTCGGAAAGTTCGTTACCGTCGGGCACTGCGCCGTGCTTCACGGTTGCAAAATCGGCGACGGAAGTCTGATCGGCATGAGCGCGACGGTGCTCGACGGCGCGGAAATCGGAGAGCGTTGCATCGTTGCGGCGGGAGCGGTCGTTCCTCCGCGCATGAAAGTTCCGGCGGGCGCGATGGTCGTCGGTTGCCCGGCGAAAATCAAAAAAATGCTCACGGAGCAGGAGCAGGCGGATCTTCGTCTCTGGGCGGAAAAATATCTCGTCGTTTCCGCCGCGCACAAAAAGAAATTCGGTTCCCGAACGTTCTGATTTTTCAGTCATGCCCGCGACCGAAAAAAAAGAAAATCTGCTCGTCAGCCTCGCGGCGAACATCGTCGTTCCCGCGCTGATTCTGACGAAGGGCGCGAAGCTTGCGGCGCATTTCGGCACGGAGCTTTCGCCCGCAGTCGTGCTCGCGGGCGCGCTTGCGTTCCCGCTGGGATATTTTGTTTGGGATTTGTTTCGGCGGCGGTGCACGAACTGGATTTCCGTCCTCGGATTTGCGGGAACGCTGCTCACGGGCGGGATCGGGCTTTTTCGTCTTTCGCCGCTGTGGATCGCCGTCAAGGAAGCGTCGATTCCGTTGCTCATCGCGGTCGTGATGATTTTTTCGCGAAAACTCATTCGCACATTTCTTTTCAACGAAAACGTGTTCGACGTTCCCGCGATTGAAGCGGCGGCGCGCGAACGCGGGAACGAAGAAGCGCTCGCGGGAACGTTGCGGCGATGCTCGCAGGTGCTCACCGCCTCTTTTTTGCTCAGCGCCGTGCTGAATTTCGTGCTCGCGCGAATTCTCGTCACGACCGATCCCGCAATCGACAGCGAAAAATTCAACGAAGAAATCGGCGAGATGATGGCGCTCTCGTGGCCCGTCATCGTCGCGCCTTGTCTGCTGTTTATTTTTGCCGCCTTGCGGATTCTTATCAAAGGGCTTGAAAAAGCTTCCGGGCTGCCTTTCGAGAGCCTTTTCAAGCGCGCTCTGCGCTGAAAAACAAAAGAGAAAACGACCGCGCCGCGACGATTACGGCTCGATCCATTTTCCGCGGCTTTTGATGAGCGCGACCAAGCGATCCACCGCC
>CAVFCB010000128.1:0-4035 GCA_963620895.1 Bacteroidaceae bacterium
CCGCGACAAAATCGTCGCAGACGCAATCAACCGCGCGCCCGCAAGCGCGCAGGATGTCGAGAATCACTTTGGCGTGTCCGCCGGCTCCGTAGAGAAAAAACATCGGCGGCGTTTTTCAGGCGTTGCGAATGACGCTGACGACGCGGGCGAGATCGTCGTCGGTGAGCGACGAACCGGACGGCAAGCAGAGTCCGCGGGAAAAGATTTTTTCCGATGTGCCGTTCCCGTAGAACGGATTTTTCGCGTAAACGGGTTGCAGGTGCATCGGTTTCCAGAGCAAGCGGGATTCGATGTTCGCGTCTGCGAGTTTCAGGCGAAGCGCATCGCAGTCCGCGCCGTATTTTTCGGGATCGACGAGAATGCACGTAAGCCAGAAATTCGAATTGAAATCGGCGTTCGGCGCCGTTTTCACGGTGATTCCGGGCGTTCCCGCGAGCGCTTTTTCGTAAAACGCGTGAATTTCGCGGCGGCGGGCAACGTGCGCCGCGAGCACTTCCATTTGCCCGCGACCGATGCCCGCGCAAATGTTGCTCATGCGGTAGTTGTAGCCGATTTTTTCGTGATGATAATACGGACGATTTTCGCGCGCCTGCGTCGCGAAAAATTTCGTGCGTTGCGCTTCGGATTCCGTGCGGCAAATGAGCGCGCCGCCGCCGGATGTCGTGATGATTTTGTTCCCGTTAAAGGAAAGCGAACCAAATTCGCCGAATGTTCCGCATTTGCGTCCGCGAAATTCCGAGCCGAGCGCTTCCGCGGCGTCTTCGAGCACGGGAACGCCGTATTTTTCGGCAACGGCGAGAATTTCGTCGATTTTCGCGGGCATGCCGTAAAGGTGCACGGGAATGATCGCTTTCGGGAATTTCCCGGTTTTTTCGCGGCGGTCGAGAAGCGCTTTTTCCAAGAGCGCGGGATCCATGTTCCACGTATCTTTTTCGGAATCGACGAACACGGGAACGCCGCCGCAGTAAACGACCGGATTCGCGCTCGCCGCAAACGTAAAGCTTTGGCAAACGACCTCGTCGCCCGCGCCCACGCCGAGCTGAACCAACGCAAGGTGAATCGCCGCCGTGCAGGAGTTTAGCGCGACTGCGAACAGCGTTCCCGCGGGCACTCCGAGCGCCGCGACGACCGCTTGCTCAAATGCGTCGAGATTCGTTCCCGCAGGCGCGATCCAACCGCTCGCAAGCGTTTCCGCGAGAAATTTTTCTTCGTTGCCGGAAAGGTGCGGCGGCGAAAGCCAAATGCGTTTTTCCGAGGCGTTCATTTTTGTCGGTGCAGGTGAAAATATTTTTTCATGAAAACAACGTAAAACGCGCTCAACAGCGTTCCCGCGCCGAGCAGCACGCCCCAGCGAGCAAGCGTTCCCGCCGGATAAACGAGCACGAACACGGAGGAAATCGCCGCCTGAACCGCGAAATAACCGAGCGAAACGATGACGTGCGGCACGCGCAGTTCGTTCGACAAAATCTGGTAAAGATGCTTGCGGTGCGCCGTGCCGATGTTTTCGCGTAGCATCAGGCGATGCACGATCGTCAGCGAGCTGTCCGTGCCGTACACGAGAAGCAGCGCGATCCAAGAGACGTCACGCGTTTCAATCATCAGCCGACCGAGAAGAAACAAAATGACGAACGCAATCGAAACCGAGCCGACGTCGCCCGCAAAGCAGAGCGCTTTTTTTCGAAAATTGAAAACGCAAAACACGCCGACGGCGGCGAGCATCGTCGTCAGCAACGAAGTATCTGCGAACGTCGCGATGCTCGCATTCGCCCACGCGAGCGCGCCCAGCACGGCGAGCGAATACGCGCCCGTGATGCCGTTGATGCCGTCCATAAAGTTGTAGGCATTCGTGATTCCGACGCAAAAAATCAGCGCAACGACCGCGACCGCCGGCGGGAACGTCGTGAACAGCGATTGCTCGTGAAACATCAGCGCGAACGCCGCGAAATGGCAGAGCAAACGGAATTTGTTTGCGACGGAAAAAACATCGTCGAGAAAACTCACCGTCGCAATCAGCGCCAATCCCGCGAAAAACCACGGGAACGCGAATCCGTGGGCGCAGAACCACAGCGCCGCCGCGAGCGGAAAAATTATGCCGCCGCCGCGCCGCGTCGCGATCGTGTGCGAGCTGCGCGAATTCGGGCGATCCGTGATTCCGAAACGATCCGCGATGCGAAAATAAAACAGCTCCAACGCGAAAAGCGCGGGAACGAGAATCCATCCGTAAAACGTCATGAGCGGGAAGCCTCGGCGGGAATGCGCAAAATGTTTTCCTCGGAAAGCGGCGTGTAAGGTCCGTCTTTCACTTCAAAAATAACGGTTCCGCTTTCGAGCGACGTTATGCCGTGCCACGTTCCCGTCGGGATTTGCACGCCGAAATTTCCGCGCGCGGGATCGAGCTCCGCAGATTCCGTTATGCGCCCGAAATCGTCGTAAAAATCGACGCGCAATTTGCCGCGCAGCACGACGTAGGTTTCCGCCGTCGCGGCGTGCCGATGCGCGGGAACGCGCGTGCCGGGTTCGAGCGCGTTCAGCAGTCGCTGTGCGGGAGCGTCGAGGGTTTCGTGAAAATTGCGGTTCATCCGCAGTCGCGGATTCGTTTTCGCCGCATCGCGCAACGCGTCCAAGAGCGCAGTGTCAATCAGTTCCATTACAGCCGACAAATTTATTCCCGCGAAAATGCGCGGGCAAAAGGCAAGAGGCTTTTTTTTGAGTGCGATTGCGGTGTTTTGCTAATCAAAGATTTGCAAACGGTGCGATTTGCGGGTAAAAAGTTCGGAAAAATCACTGCAATGGACAAAAAAATTTGGCTTTCGCTGGCACACATGGGCGGTCGCGAACAGGTCTTCATCAACGAGGCCTTCGCAACGAATTGGGTCGTTCCGCTCGGTCCGAACGTGGACGCTTTTGAGCAGGCGCTCGCATCGTATTTGGGAGAAAATCGGCACGCGGTCGCGCTCAGCGCGGGAACGGCGGCGATTCACCTTGCGTTGGTTCAGCTCGGCGTGGGCGCGGGCGACGAGGTCGTTTGCCAAAGCTTTACGTTTGCGGCGAGCGCGAATCCGGTCGTTTACTGCGGCGGCGTTCCCGTGTTCGTCGATTCCGAAAAAGATACGTGGAACATGGATCCCGCGCTCTTGGAAAAAGCGCTTCTCGACCGCCGCGAAAAAACCGGGAAATTCCCGAAAGCGATCATTCCCGTGCACCTTTACGGCATGCCCGCGAAAATCGACGAAATTCTCGCCGTTGCCGAAAAATACGGCGTTCCCGTGCTCGAAGACGCCGCGGAAGCGCTCGGCTCGGAATTTCGCGGACGCAAATGCGGAACATTCGGCGAATTTGGTTCGCTTTCCTTTAACGGGAACAAAATCATCACGACATCCGGCGGCGGCGCGCTCATTTGCCGCACGGAATCCGAAGCGCAACGCACGAAATTTTTCGCGACGCAGGCGCGCGAAAATCGTCCGTATTATCATCACGAAAAAATCGGCTACAACTACCGCATGAGCAACATTTGCGCGGGCATCGGTCGCGGGCAAATGGAAGTGCTCGCGGCGCACGTTGCCCGCCGCCGCGAAATTCACGCGTTTTACGAAAAAGCGCTCGCGGGAACGCCCGGAATCACCGTGAAAACGGCGCCGAACGCCGATTTCAATTCGAATTTCTGGCTTACGTGCATTCTCGTCGATCCCGAAAAATACGGCGCGGACTGCGATGCGCTTCGCCTGAAACTCGCAGACGCGAACATCGAATCCCGCTTGCTCTGGAAACCGATGCACCTGCAACCCGTTTACGCGAAAAATCCGTTCTACGGGAACGGCACATCGGAAAAAATCTTTTCCCGCGGACTCTGCTTGCCGTCCGGTTCGTCGCTCACCGACGACGATCTCGCCCGCGTCGTCAGCGTCATTCGCAACGCCTGAAAAACGCCGCCGATGTTTTTTCTCTACGGAGCCGGCGGACACGCCAAAGTGATTCTCGACATCCTGCGCGCTTGCGGGCGCGCGGTTGATTGCGTCTGCGACGATTTTGTCGCGG
>CAVFCB010000129.1:0-4016 GCA_963620895.1 Bacteroidaceae bacterium
ATGCACACCGAATGGAAAAATCGCACGGCAACGAGACCCCGGATTTTTTTGAACAGCCTATCCTCAATTCTCCGTATGATCCGCCGTCTCGCCATTGGGAATTGAAAGACGGGCAACCGACGCAGGTCATCATAGATTCGCGGCGCCGTGCGGAGTTCGTTACGCCGATTCCGGCACCGCGCAAATGCAAAAAAACATCGGATACTTCGTCGGTGCAACAGACGGAATTCGTTCTGAACGAAGGTGAAAACATTTCCTCCGAAAAACAGAGCTACGATCTTACTTCGCAGATTAACGAAATCCGTTCTGCCGTTTATAGTTGGCGCGGGCTTCCCAAATCTCAGTGGGGCGTTACGCCTGTGACTGCGCGTCTTCTCGAGCATTGGCAGCATCATAATTTTTCAGCGCAACGTCCGTTTTTCTGTCAGGTCGAAGCGGCGGAAACGCTGATTTGGCTCACGGAAGTTGCGCCGAAGACAGAAAAGGGCAAGGCGATCCTTTCCCGCATTCGATCCGCCAACGAAGAGGCGAACCCGCTACTCGCCCGCATCGCGCTGAAACTCGCCACCGGTGCGGGAAAGACGACCGTTATGGCGATGATTATCGCATGGCAAACGCTCAATGCCGTCCGTTCACCGGCGAGCAAGATGTTCACGCGCGGCTTTCTCGTCTGTGCGCCCGGGCTGACGATTCGCGACCGCCTTCGCGTGCTTCTGCCGAACGACCCGGATTCCTATTACGCTTCGCGCGAACTCGTTCCCGCGGACATGCTCAACGAAATGCAGCAGGCGGTCGTCGTCGTTACCAATTATCACGCGTTTAAGTTGCGAGAGCGCATAAAAGCTCCGGCGGTGACGAAGCGTCTGCTCAAGGGGCGAACGCCCGGCGGGAACGCGTTGCAGACGTTTGTCGAGTCTGAAGGGCAGATGCTTCATCGCGTGATGCCGGAATTGCTTCGCATGAAGCACATTCTCATTATCAACGACGAGGCGCACCACTGTTACCGGGAAAAATATTCTCCGGAGCGTGAAGACGAGGAAAAATCGCTTTCTTCCGACGAAAAAAATGAAGTCAAGGCTCGCAACGAAATGGCGCGCCTTTGGATTTCCGGGCTTGAGGCGGTTCAGCGCAAACTCGGGAAATGCCCGGTTGTCGATCTTTCCGCGACTCCGTTTTTCCTGCGCGGGAGCGGCTATGCGGAAGGGACGCTGTTCCCGTGGACGGTTTCGGATTTTTCGCTTTTTGATGCTATTGAGTGCGGCATCGTCAAGCTTCCTCGCGTTCCCGTGGCGCAGAATCTTACAAGCGAAGACTCGCTCGTCAACCGCAACTTGTGGGAACACATCAGGAATGATATGCCGAAAACTTCTCGCGGGAAAAACGCTGCGGCGCTTGATCCCGCGAAGTTGCCGACGAAGCTGTGCAACGCGATTGACGCGCTCTACGGGCAGTATAAGGAAACCTTTGAGCTTTGGGAAAAAGCGGGAATGAAAACGCCGCCGTGTTTCATTTTCGTCTGCAACAACACTTCGACCTCTAAGCTCGTTTACGATTACATTTCCGGATATCGGATTGACGATGTCTTCAGAAACGGGCATTGCGAGCTTTTTCAAAATTATGAGTCCGACGGCACGCCGCTCGCTTCTCCGCGCACGCTGCTTATCGACAGCCTTCAACTCGAGTCCGGCGACACGCTCAGCGATGACTTCCGCCGCGTTGCCTCCGCCGAGATAGACCGCTTCCGCCGCGAAATCGCCGAACGCGGAGATCCGGGCGCCGCCGAGAAAATCACCGATTCCGATCTGCTTCGCGAAGTAATGAACACCGTCGGCAAGCCGGGCAGACTCGGCGGGAACATTCGCTGCGTTGTTTCCGTTTCGATGCTTACGGAAGGTTGGGATGCGAACAACGTCACGCACATTCTCGGCGTTCGCGCTTTCGGCACGCAGCTCCTCTGCGAGCAGGTCATCGGGCGTGCGCTTCGCCGCCACTCTTACGAGCAGAACGCTAACGGATTGTTCGATGTCGAGTATGCGGACGTTTTCGGTATTCCCTTCGATTTCACCGCCAAACCCGTCCAAGCGAAACCGCTTCCGCCGCAGTTGGAAAAAGTCGTCGTCAAGGCGCTCTCGCCCGAACGCGATGCCTGCGAAATCACGTTCCCGCGCGTCTCCGGTTATCACGTGAATTTCCCGGAGGAAGAGCTTTCCGCCGATTTCACGGAGGATTCCGTGTTTCACCTCAACGCGAACGTTGTCGGTCCGACAGAGACCGTGCTCGCCGGCGTTGTCGGCAAAGAAATCGTCGCATCGCTCGAGGAGCTCAAAACCGTCCGCCGCAACACAATCGTCTATTCGTTGACGCAACGTCTGATTGAGCAGGAATTTTGCGAAAAAAACGGTCTGCCGAAGCTCCATCTTTTCGGTAAACTCAAAAAAATCGTCGCCCGATGGGTTGACGAGTGCCTCATTTGCGAGCAGGGCGCGTTCCCGGCTCAAATCTGTTACAGTTCTCTTGCGGAACAGGTGTGCAAACGCATCGCGCGCGCAATCGTCGCTGCCGCTCCCGGGGAAAAAACGATTGCCGCCGTGCTCGATCCCTACAACCCGAAGGGATCCACGCGCCACGTGCATTTTCAGACCGCCGTGCCGCGCGCAGACGCGAACACGAAAGGGAAGCGCTCGCTCTACGCAACGCGCGCGGACAAGTGCCACATCAACTATGCCGTCTGCGATTCCGACTGGGAGGCGGAGTTTTGCCGTATTCTCGAAGCGCACCCGCGCGTGCTCGCCTATGTCAAAAATTGCAACATGGGCTTCGAAATTCCCTATCATATCGGCATCGACTCCAGAATCTACGTGCCGGATTTCATCGTCCGTATTGACCGCGGGAACGCTCGCGAGCCGCTCAATCTTACCGTCGAAATCAAAGGCTATCGCGGCGCCGATGCACAAGAAAAGAAAGATACGATGGATAAGTGCTGGATTCCCGCAATCAACGCGCTCGGCGAATTCGGCGAGTGGGCGCATGTCGAGTTCCGCGAAATCAAAACGATGCAAGAGGAATTCACGGATTTCGTCGCCGAGCAAGAGGAATTCGCGGATTTCGTCGATTCAATCAAATGAACCTCTAAAAACATAATTCTAACTCCCGATTTACCATGGCAAAAAAATCTTCTGCGGGAACGTCCGCAAATTCACGAAAAACCGTTTCCTCCTACGCGCACGCCGAGGCGAAACGCAAAAACATTCCCACCGGAGAACAGCAGGCCGTCGTGCAGGACGATGTCCGCGCTCCCGTCGAACTCCGCTATCCGCGAAACGTCGATCTTGACCCGCAACTCGTTTGGCGCGGGAAGGACGAGCAGGACAACGCGGGAACGCTCGTCGTCAAGGCTCCGCCGCTTTACATTCAGGAAAAAATTCACCCCAAATTCCTTATCGACGACTTGCGCCGCTGCGCCGCAGAAAACTCCGGAGAGCTCCCCGATCTTTTCGGCGACTTTAACGGCGTTCCCGCAGATGCCGACAAAACCGACTTTTATCGCCATGACCAAAATTGGACCAATCGCATGATTCTCGGCGATTCGCTCCAAGTCATGGGCTCGCTTGCCGAACGCGAAGGCTTGCGCGGGAAAGTGCAATGCATCTACATCGACCCGCCTTACGGCATCAAATTCAATTCCAATTTTCAGTGGTCAACCACCACCACTAACGTCAAGGACGGCAAGGACATCACGCGGGAACCCGAGATGGTCAAAGCTTTTCGCGACACGTGGCGCAACGGCATCAATTCCTATCTTTCTTATTTGCGGGATCGCCTCACCGTCGCTCGCGATCTGCTTGCCGAGTCCGGAAGCTGCTTCGTCCAAATCGGAGACGAAAACGTTCACCTCGTCCGCGCACTCATGGACGAAGTCTTCGGCGATGAAAATTTTGAAGCTCAAATTACCTACGCTTCAACAAGCGGACTCGGCGGCGACGAACTCAGCAAGGCGACAAATTACATTCTTTGGT
>CAVFCB010000130.1:0-3991 GCA_963620895.1 Bacteroidaceae bacterium
CTTCGGCGATTTCGCGCCAGCGAGCGTCGAAGACGGCGGGATCGTAGCGTTGGGCACCGAGCGCGAGCATCGCATCGAGCAGCGCCGGGATTTCCGACGGCTCACGCACGAATTTTACGTAATCCAAGTGCTGCAGCCACAGCGACCACACGCCCTCGACCTTTCCGCTCGAATTGTTCAACGCGATGCACGGCGTTCCCGTAATCGCGGCAAAAATCATGCCGTGAAGCCGATCCGTGATGACCAAGCGCGCGCGGCGAAATTCGTCGAACTTGCGCTCCGTTTCAAACTCGCGCACCTCCGCGGGAACGCCGTAAGGCACAACCGTATCCGTGCGCCGAATACATTCGCCGCGTTCCCGCAAACGCGTTTCAAGCGCGGCGACGGCGTCCTCCGGCAACGTTTTTTCCTTGTCCGCGCGAAAACACAACAGCACGCCCGATCGCTCAAACTTCGGCGCCGAGCGATCAAGCGAAAGCACAATGTCGGGAACGCTTCGCACATCGGAAAAATTTCCGCCGACAATTTCCCGCCGCATAAAATCAATCGACTTGTCGCGAATGAAAATATGCAAATCCGCATGCGCACGATACGCCGCCCGCGTCGCCGCCAACTCGCGTTCCCGCGATTCGTTTTCCTCAAAAAAAATCGTCTGCGGAAACACCACTACGCGCTCCCGCGGGAACGTCGAAAGAATCCGACGATACGCACGCTCCGCCGAAAGCCACAAATTGCCCAGATTCCCGCCGCCGACAATCGTCAGCGAAAGCCGCTCCGCGCCGCCCGTTGCGCGAAGCTTCCGAAAATCTTTTTCCGCAACAGGGAAAACGACATCGGGGACTTCGACAACGCATCGCTCCGGAAAATATTTTTTGAAAAACTCGCGCATCGCAACGACGATTGCGTGGTCGCCGATGTTCCCGTGCTCCGGCGTGCCGAAAATTACGATTGCTCCGCGTTCCCGCGTGGTGTCAAGGTAGCGGAGGATTTTCCGAATATTTGCGCGCCGCACATAGCGCGCCGCCAAGCCGCGCGGAAACGCGACCAAACGATAAAAAACTCGCCGAAGAAATTTCTTCATTTTGAAAAAATCTTCTTCAACCCGCGCCCGATCCGAGCCGCCGCGCGTGTCGCAAAAATCCGCGGGCGAGACCAAACCAACCCGTGAACAAATTTCTCAAACGCCGTGTATTCGCGATTGTTTTCTCGAAGCTTCTGCGAAAGAAACGCTTTCATTCGCGGATTCAGCCACTCCTTGCCATCCGCACAAACGCGGTTTCTGATGCGCGAATAAAAAATGGAATCCAACTCAGGAACAAGACCGAGCGTCAAAAACGCATGCCCGTTAAAGCAATGCGATTCCATACAACGCTTCCCGATCGGAACGCGCTTTATCGGCTTTTCGATATTTTCAAAAATGTTCTGCCGCACGAAACTGCAATAACATTGCCCAAAATCGCCCGATCCAAGATCCAACACTCCGGACCACGCTCCCGCATAGCAAAATTCTTTCCGTTTCTGCCCCCAAATACTCAGCTTGTAATCGAACATATCGGACAAAAATTTTTCTCCCCAAAAGCGACGATACTGTTCCCGCGTCTTGAATTTTTCGGAAAGAATCGGGCGTTCGTATTTTGTATTGTCGCGAGCGACAGTAATGTGGCACGGCGCACCGAGGCGATCAATCGCAACCTGTTTCAATTCGTCCGCAAAGGGAACTGCCTCATCGCTTGGCGTCAACTCCAACGAAATTGAACAGCCCGCTTCTCGCATTTTTTTGATGTTCCCGAAAAACAAATCCAACAAATTTTTCTTTTTCAGCTCCAGATAGTGATACGAAAACTTAAAACAAAGACGTTCACACATTTCCCGCGGGAACTGCGCAATCTCGTCGAATCGCTTGGAGACCGTGCCGTTCGTGATGACCATGATGTAATGCCCCTGCTCGAGAATCGCCCGCAGGAAATCTGTCATCTGTGGCGGGAGCAACGTTTCCCCGCCGCCGCACATATTGAAATGGCAGACTCCGCCGAGTCGTTCCTGCGAAAGCGCTTTCCCTACATGCTCCGGAGAATATTTGAATGTTGGAAGCTTTTCCGAAAATTTTCGAGACTGCGTAATGTAGCAGTAATGGCAACGTAGTGTGCACGTATGAACCGGCACAAACGTTTCGATGAACATTTTAATTTTAGGAGTTTCAGTATTCATTGATGTTTTCTAAAAAGGTAAATTCATAGCCGTGATTTCGAAGCCAACGAAAGCTCTCGTTCATCACAAAACGAACGCGTTTTCCCATCGCCCATTCGTGCGTAAAAATGACGATTCGTTCTTGATCCCGCAGGTTTTCCAGCGTCCACCACGGCAGGAAGATTTTCTCGAAGCGGGCATCGGTTCGGATATACCCCCCCCTATTTCCTCATGGCAAGCGGCAATGATCCGCGCGTCCAGAGCTCGGAACTTTCGGCATCGCTCAATGCATAAGCTTTTCGCCCTGCCGTATCCGGACCGAGCAATGTCTGCGTTCCCGCAGAGAAAATTTCAGGGATCCAATCTTCTTTTGCGAAAAAATAATCCAACCGCAACACGCGGGAACGCGCTTCCGTTCCCGCGAACGCATCAATTGCAGAATTCACCTTTGCGAAGTTTCCCGCAAATTCCGCCGCTGTCTGCGCTCGCGTTTTTTCAATCCCGGTAGATGTCGCGTGAAACCCGAATTTCAGCCACGACGATGCGGCGGAAAATTCCTCGCGAAACACAGTCGGCACTTCACTCAACGAAAAGTCCGAAGATTCGCCGAAAACGTAGCAAGTGAATTTTGCGCCGAATGCCTCGTGCCACTCTTTCAACTGCGCAAAAAACGGAACATCATAAATGCTTTTCACGGCGGGATCGCGCAAGCATGCAAGCGCGCGCTGACAGTCATCAATACTGACGTGAACGACTTTTCGCTCCGCCGTGCATTCCGGCGGCAAGCTTTTCACCGCGATGAACGTTCCCGCCGCTCCGCCGAAAACGCAAAGGCAAAGCGCAATGAGAAATATTCTTTTTACAATTTTCATTTTGATTTCAAAAATTTTTGTGCGGCGAAAATTTTCAGTTGCTTGCGTTCATCGGAAGAAAAGCAAAAGAACCACGTTCCCGTGATGACGAGGAGCGTCGAACACGTCCCCGAAACAAGAAATGCGGGAACACCGCCACTGAACGCACGCGCGACGGCGGCAGTAGGAATTCCGACGAATGCAGACAAAAGAGCGATGTGCGCCAGCACATTTTTTGCGTAAGCGCGGCACGGCAACCCCGCGCGGGAACGCGCAGTAAGCATACGCACCGGCACCATCAGCAACGTAATCCCGAGACGTGCGGCAATCACACATTCGGGCGGAAACCCAAGCCACAGCAAAAGCACGGCAACGGGAACGTTCGCCAAAAACATTGACCCGATTATCACCTGATATTCGCGGATTTTTCCGCTCGCGGAAACGAGCGTGAACAGCGGTGCGCTCAACGCATCCGTTAAGCAATAAAGCAAAGTGAGACGCACGAACGCGGAGGCATGCTCAGGAACGTTCCCGAGCCAAACGCCGAGCACGAAATCTGCGTTTGCCAAAATCGGCGTTGAGAGGAGCAACACGAGCGCAAATGAAATTTTCGATGCCCGGAAAACAAGCGTTGTCGTCGTCTTGCGCGAATCCGCCGCAAAGTTTTTCACAATTTGCGGGTTAAACGCCGTTTGAAAATTCGATGCGAATTGATAGACCGCCGCGCTGACTTGATTGGCAATTCCCATCGCGGCATTTACGGCGACGCCGCAAAAGATATTTACGACCATGTTCAGCCCCTGCGTGTTCCCGAGATAGGAAATTCCTCCGAAAAGATTCCACCCGGAAAAGGAGATGAGTTCGCGGAAAAGATTTTTGTCGCGAAAAGGTTTGTAGCGCGCGGTTTGCGGGAACGCGCGGCGGCAATAAACGACGTGCACGATTTGCATCAG
>CAVFCB010000131.1:0-3957 GCA_963620895.1 Bacteroidaceae bacterium
CGCCGGAGCCGCTCAGCCGAGCCTTGCTTCCGGAAACGAACAAATCTCCGGGCGACTTGTCGTTGTAGCCGGGATAATACGCCCCCGTCTCTGACTCCGGATCCGTGTGCGCCGCTTGAATATCCGAAAGCTCGCCGTTGATCGTCAGCAACGCGCCGTTTTTAACGACGATTCCCGCCGTGTTTTGAATCGCGTTCCAGTCGATACGGAGCTCGCCGGCTTCAACCGTCGTCGTTCCCGTGTAGGAATTTACTCCCGTGAGCGTCAGCGTTTCATAGCCCTGTTTCGTAAGATTCAGTGCGCCGGAAAGCGTTCCCGCGAATTCTGCGGATTCCACGCCGAACGTTGCGACAACATCGGCGTAACTTGCGGTTGCCGGGAACGACACACCGTAGGTGTCGCTGATCAGCTTCAGATTTCGATCCGTCTTAACAAATTCGTAGGTTTCGGACGTCGGGTAAAAATTCGTGATGAACGCGTAGAGCGTTTCGTCCAAGTCCGAAAGACCGGCGCTCGGATACGCCGCTTTCAAATATTCCAGCGCTCCCGCCGCGACGAGCTTGTTCCAGCCCTCGACGTTCAGATTCGCGGTGGAGGGATTCGAGCCGTCGAGATATTCGCAGACGCCCGTGTCGCCGCTCGCGATGAGGTTCGCCATAGCCAGCAGAGAAGCTTTCGTCGCGGCAGAAAGTTGCGCCGAGGACGAATTGATGAAGTCCGTGACGTATTCGACGGTGAAAGTTTTTTTCAACCATTCCGCCACGGTTTCGCCGGTGCGGAAAAGCGTATCTTCCGTCGTCGTTTTCGTGCTGAAATCGTAGCGGGTTACATTGTTCCTGCCGGAACACATTTTCGCAAATACGTCTCCGCCGTTGCGATCTTTTCCCGTTGTCGCGTAGAGCCGGGAAAACGCGCCGTCGTAGACGTTCGCATCGGTCGTGTAAATGAGCTTCGCGGGATTTTTCAGATACGCGTTCGTGTCTTCAACGGAGTGCGTTCCCGCGTTAATCACGGTGTTGCCGTCGTCATCTTTCGTTTCATAGGTGTATTTCCGCGCTTTTGACACATTGGTTTTGAGCGAATCCAAAACGGACCCCTTTACGGACGCTCCCTCGAAATAGTCATCGTAATCCGAATAATTCGCCGTTGCAAAATACTCCCCGTCTCTTCCGGTAAAACCGCTTCCCGCCGTTTCGCCGACGATGAAATCGCCGCTCGCGGTAATCGACGTTCCCTCCTCGCCGATGAGCATTCCGACCTTGGACACGGAATCGCCGGAGGTAAAATTCACTCGCCCGCCGTTTGCGAGCACAACCCCGGAAAAACCTATGTTCGCCGTTTTCTGTGTCACATCCACGGAACCGGAAAGCACCGACAACATGCCGAAGAGATCGCCTTTATCCGAGCGGACGACCTGCTTGCCGCCGAGGTTGATCAGGTTGCCTCTCCCGGAAATACTGCCCTCGAACTTGGTGTCTCCCATCGTGCGCGTCAACACGAGCGTAGAGCCGTGTTCGAGGATTACTTTGGAATAATCCGTATCGCCGATGAGGTTTTTCACCAACTGCACGCCGCTGAGCACCTGCAAAGTCGAATATTGCAGGGACTCCCCGTCATAAGCCCGCAAAATCCATTGTCCGAGAATGTCCGGGGTTGAGGCATCGCATTCCGCATAGCGGGAAGACGAAGTATTCACGCCCCGCAGAATGATGCTTTCCGCCGAGGAGAAAATGCTCGGGCTGCTTTTTCCGTCGGTCGTAGTCTCGCCGAGCATCAGCGTCAGACCGTCGTTGACGATAATCGATCCCGTGAACTGCGTCTGCTCCAATTTGAACTGCACGCCCGCCGCGCCGGAATTGAGATAATTGACGAGATATCGGCGATACTCCGGCGTCCAGTCATCCGAACCGAGAGCATCTTTCGAAGCCGTTGTCAGCCCGTTTTCGAGAAGCACAAAACGGGTAAGGGAAAGATCGCCGCTTCCTTTGAGAAGCGTGGAAATCGTCTGTTGCTGAGAATCGACCAACAGCTCAAAAACGCCCTCGCCGAAGACCTGCACGCGCATGTCGGTCGCTCCCGCGAGCGACGACACCCACGTCCCGTCCTCAATGCGGAGGCGGGAAAGCGTGCCGCGACTGCGAAGTCGTGTCGAATCCGCCCAAGATTCACTCGGATTGTAGAAAATTTTCCCCTGTCCGGTTTTGACGATGAGTCCGTCGCCGTTGTCGCCCAGATTCAGTGGCGTCGTGCCGTCTGCGGCGGTCGGATCTCCCTCGGAGCCCTCGTAGGAATTTTCGCTAAGATGCGTCACCAACTGCCCTTGGTACCAACCGTCGCGATAGGCGTCCTGATTGATCGTGAGCACGGAACCGCCGCCCACGCGCACGGACACGTTGGTTCCGCGGGAAACAACGATTGTGGAGCCGACTTTATAGGAAAAAACATACGGTTCGGACAGGCGCAAGCCCGTCACATCGGGATCCGAGAGCAACTCCGAACGTTCGAGAAAGAGCGACTGGAAATTGTTGAACACCTGATTTCCGTACACGTTCACATCGCGCTGCGTAGAGCGCGTATCTACCGCGTATTGCTGCCCGTTCAGCTGCACGCCGGTCTCGCCCAAGCTTCCGGACAAGCCGGAAACGGCTGCTCCCGCAGTAACCTCCGTGCCGGTGGAAGTGTAGTCGGCGGTGTAATTGTTGCCGGGAGACAAAGTTTCAAAATGCACGGCGGTCGCTCCCGCGAAAACGTTGTCCACGGCGACTTCAAGCGCTTCTTTGTCCGTCAGGACGTGAATCGCTTCGCCCGTTTGCCTAAACCAGTCCGGATTGTCGGGATCGCCGACATCTCCCTGAAGCACGTAAGTGTATCCGGTTCCGGAACCGTCTTCCCCATTAATGGTTTTGCCGTAGATGTTTGCGCCGACGAATGTCTGCGCGTTGGAGATGACTACGTCCGCGAGAAAATTCCCCGACACCCACGTGTTTCCCGTTGTATCGGTGCCCGAATCGAGCTGGGACTCTCCGATGAATGCCGCGGCGCCGCGCCCCACAACGTAGATGCGCCCGTTCCCGGAAAGCGTCCCGATGGTCGAAACCTCGGAGCTCATCGAAAACACGCGCCTGAGCTTCTGGTTCCCGTTATCATCGTGCACTACGTCATATGTTTTCTCGTCGAGAGCCTCCCCGCGGGCATACGTCGTCATGCCTCCGAGATCCGTGTAAAAGGTAATGCGATTATGAGAACCGGGATCCGTCCCGATAACGATTTTGCTTGAGGCGTCGGCTTTGAGATTTTTAACGAAATTCAGAGCGATGATAGGATCCGTGCCCGGACTTTTCCACAGGCGCGTGTCTGCAAGGTTTTCGTCGGACTGCTCGAAAGAAAGCGTCGTTTCCGCTTCGAGATGAATGTCCGCCCCGTAGACCTGCGTTATATTCAAATATGCGGGAACGCTGGCGTCTCGTGATGCCGGACTATACAACCCCACGTATTGCGCGAGTTGCCCTTTAAGATTCAGCGTCGTTCCCTCGCCGGAAACTTTTACCGTTCCCGTAAAGACACCGGCGGAGAGAAAACTGTCCATTTCCTTCCACTTACGGGCAATACTGCTGTCCGGATCGAAAACGAAGGCGTCTCCGAGCACAACCTTGTAGGAGTTGGTGTAATACTCCGATCCCGCGCCGCCCGTATATTGCAAGGTACCACCGCCGCTGATGGTAATGGTCTGCGTGTCTGCCGTGGGAACCAACGTGGGGTCAAAATAACGATCCAGATAAGAACCGTTTTGCGAAAGAAACGATCCGGTAAGCGTGTAGCCAGCGCCTTTGGCGATTTCGATTTCAAGATCGCTCGTCACGGTGATGTTGCCCGTCTTGTTGTCCGTCCATTCCTCCGCGAATGCGGAGACCGGCGTTCCCGTGACCGCGCCGAGGAAGAGCGCGGCGGAAATCAATG
>CAVFCB010000132.1:0-3939 GCA_963620895.1 Bacteroidaceae bacterium
CGACCGCATTGTCAACGCGCGACAAAACGCCTTCCCGTTCCCGAAGTTTCCGCCCGTTCCCGAGAACCGGCGATGCCCGCTCACGGGCGAATAATCTTCAACGACGCGCCGTGGTGGTTGACGTGCATTTTGCGCACGCGCCAATTTCGCGAAAGCGTATCGCAATAATCCGCGATTTCCTTGCCGAAGCTGTCGTCGTCGTTCAGCACGATGGCGACGATGGTCGGTCCCGCGCCGGAAACGTAGGTGGTGACGGCGTTGTCGCTTTCCCGCGCGAAATTGAAAACCTTGTCGCCCTCGGGAATGAGCGAAAGACGGTAGCTCTGGTGCAACCGGTCCTTGCAGCCCGCGCGAATCAACTGTTCGTCCGCTTTTTCCAGCCCTTCGACGAGAAGCGGCACGCGGGAAAGATTGTACACGCAATCGGAAAGGCTGTAAGACTTGGGCAAAATTTTTCGCGCCTCCTCCGTCGAAACGCGCACGTCCGGCATCAGCGCGTAAAAACTCAGTTTGTCGCTGATTGAATATTCGTGCCAATAAACAAAGTCGTTTTCGATGACGGCGGCGACGAACCCGCCGAGAATCGCGGGAGCGACGTTGTCCGGGTGCCCTTCGATGAGCGAAGCGATGCGCAAAATTTCGCCCTTGTCGAAATTCAGTCCGCCGATCTGATTCGCCGCCATAATGCCCGCGACGATACACGTCGAGCTCGACCCCAAGCCGCTGCACAACGGGAGGTCGGTGTCGAAGTGAATCGTCATCGCGGGAACGGAACGCCCGTAGCTGTGCAGGGTTTTTTCCAACGTTTTGAAAACGAGGTTCGTTTCCGCTCGCGCAAACTGCGGTTCGCAACCCGTGATCGAAAGTCCGTCCCCGCCCGTCTCAAACGTGAAGCGGTTGAACATGTCGAACGCGAGCCCCATCATGTCGAAGCCGGGACCGACGTTTGCGCTCGTCGCGGGAACGGATACTTTGAATTTCATAGTTTTTCGACAATACCACAAAGCCGCACGCGCTCGAACATTTTTTTGAAACGAAAAAAAAGAACGCGCACCGCCGCGCTCGGCGAAAGCCGCTTGACACGGGAACGCCCCCGTCCATTATTCGGCATTCATGGCAGAAACCCAAAAAGCGCTCGTGCTCGGCGGCGGGATCGCCGGCATCACCGTTGCCGTCGCTCTGAAAATGCGCGGCGTTGAGCCGTTCCTCATCGAAAAATCGCCGCGCATCGGCGGCTCGATTCGGACGTTCGCCCGCGACGGATTTCTCGCGGAAGGCGGGCCGCAGACCTTTGTCGTCGAAGAAAAAATGCTCTTCGATTTTCTGCGGGAAACGGGCGTGCTCGCAAAGGCGGAAGACGCCGCGCCCGCCGCGAAAAAACGTTTTATCGTGCGCGACGGAAAACCGCGCGTCGTGCCGATGTCTCCGATTTCCGCCGTGACGACGCCGCTGTTTTCCCTGCGCGGGAAACTGCGGCTCGCCGCAGAAATTTTCGTTCCCGCAAAACGCGACGGGAACGCCGAAAGCGTTGCGGATTTCGTGCGCCGGCGCATCGGTCGCGAAATGTATGAATACGCGCTGAATCCGCTTGTCGCGGGAATTTTCGCCGGAAATCCGGAGCAACTCGACGTGCGTTTCGCGTTCCCGAAAGTTTGGACGCTCGAGCAACGCTACGGCTCGCTCATTCGCGGCACGTTCCCGAACGCAAAAGCAAAACGCGCTTCCGGACTTTACGAAAAAAAACGCACGCTTTCGTTCCCGCAAGGCATGGAAACGCTTCCGCGCACGTTGCGCGCGCTGCTGGATCCGCGCCGCGTGCGCACGAATTCGGAGCTCACCGAGCTTTCCCGCGAAGGCAACGGTTGGCGCGCGCACTGGCGTTCCCGCGCGGCGGTTTGCACGTTTTTCGAAGAAGATGAATTTTTCGACGAACTCTACATCGCGACGCCGCCGCGCACATGGTGCGAAATTCCGTTTCGCGATGATGCTCTGCAAAAAAAATTCGCGAACGTTCCGCCGCTCGCGATGCCGCCCGTGACGATGTTCACGCTCGCGTTCCCGCGGGAACGCGTTGCGCACCCGCTCGACGGATTCGGCATGCTCGTTCCCGAAAAAGAAAATCGAAAAATTCTCGGAACGCTGTTCACGTCTTCGCTGTTTCGCAATCGCGCGCCCGACGGATTCGTCACGCTCTCCACTTATCTCGGCGGCTCGCGCCAACCGGAAATCGCGCGACTTCCGAGCGATGCGCAACGCGAAATCGTTTTGCGCGAGCTGGGAGAATTGCTCGGCGCAAGCGGCGAACCCGTCTTCGAACAACGCGTCGAAAATCCTTTCGCGATCCCGCAATACAATCTCGGTTACGAAAAATTTCTCGCCGCGCTCGACGCTCTCGAAAAGGCGTTCCCGCTGCATTTTGCAGGAAATTTTCGCGGCGGAATTTCCGTTGCACAAACGATGAGCTCCGCGCTCCGCGCCGCGAGCCGCTGACAAACGTCCGCAATTTTTTTGCCGAAAATTTCAGGCGCTCCGAAAGCGTTTTTCACCGCGCCGCGTAGCGCGAATTTTTCCCGGCGCCGAGCTTTTCGAGCAATCCTTTCCGCAGCATTTCCCGCAAAATCAAAATCGCGCTCGCCTGCGAAACGCCCAGCGCGGATTCGACATCCGTCCGCACAAGCGTGCCCCGTTCCCGCGCAAGCTCAACGATCCGCCGTTCCCGCGCAACGGCAAGCGCCGCGTTCCCGTAAGCCGCGCCCGCAGAAACTTCCCGCACTTCGCTCGGCGTTCCCGCCGAAGTCTCCGCGCCGCCGTTCCCGCCGTGCGATTTCGAAAAATTCACGTTCGGCAACGTAATTTTGAAAGCGTGTTCCGAAACTTCGATTTTCGGCTTCACGGCAAGCCCCGCGTAGCATTCGTTGATTTTCAAAATTCCCGTGCCGTAAGCCTCGATCAGTTTCAGCCGATAAAAAACGTTCGCGAGCCGCCGATTCCGCAACACGGAAACGCCGAGCATAACGTCGCCGATCGAAGTTCCTCTCAGCAACCCGCCGAAAGAAACGATTTCGATCCGATCGTCAAAAACGCTGATCAGCGTCGGCGCGGGAACGGAATAATCCCGATGCACGAACGCATTGAAAAGCGCTTCCCGCAACGCCTCTTCCGGGTAATCCCGCGTGTCGATCCGGTAAAATCCGCTGAATTCCGCCCGCGTCGCGTTCGCCCGCTCAAGAAAATCCAGCGTTTCCTCCAACTGCGCAAGCAACGATCCCGTCGGTTCCCGCCGATTCCGAAAAACGCTCTTCGTGCTCCCGTCAAACTCCGCAATTTTCACAACGGGGAAACACTGATCCGAAAGCAGCAAACCGAGATTGGAAAACGTGCCGTCCGCGCCGACAAGCCCAAGCGTCCGCCGTTGCGTCGCGCCGAATTCCACGCATTTTTTTCCGAAAACTTCCTCCGCTTTCGCGAAACTGAGCCGCTGTTCCAACGCCCGCGCATCCTCAAAACAATCGCCGCTCGTCTCCTTGATCAGCTCGAGAATTTCCGTTTCCGACGCGGGAACGCTCGCCGCGCCCTGCCGCACGTAAACGCCTTCCGGCCGCACGCCTTTCCCGGCAAGATAATACGGCCGCGCCGTGCCCCGCCGCACCGTCAGCACGACAACGCTTTTCCCGTCGATGCTCTCGACCGCGCAATCCGCGAACCGCGTGAGATCCGGCCGCACCGCGTCCCGCACAAGATTCGCGACCCGCAACGCCGTCGCTTCGGGCTCCGCCACGCCTACGGCGTTCCCGTCGTCGTCGATGCCGATGCAAATTTTCCCGCCGTCGCTGTTCGCAAACGCGACCGCGGCGTATTTGACCGCGTCCGTAAATTCCCGCTTAAATTCAATCTGCTTGCTCTCCGTCATGGCTCGCCCTTTCTGATAATTATAATTAT
>CAVFCB010000133.1:0-3907 GCA_963620895.1 Bacteroidaceae bacterium
TTTTTAAAATCCGTGCTTCTCGGTTGTCCGTCCATGTGCTAAAACTTTGAACCACACGGACACCTTCCACCCTCCACCTTCCACCTTACACCTTCCACCATCCACCCTCCACCTTCCACCAAAAAATGAACACCCCGGATTCAACTCCAATGAAAATTTCGATAATCGTGCCTGTCTACAAAGCGGAAAAAACGCTCGCTGCCTGCGTGCAGAGCGTGCTTTCGCAGGATTTTTCCGACTTTGAGCTGATTTTGGTCGATGACGGTTCGCCCGACGATTCCGGGCGCCTGTGCGATACCCTCGCGGGAACGGATGCCCGCGTTTCCGTGTTTCACAAGGCGAACGGCGGGTGCACTTCCGCGAGACGGCTCGGCGTCGAAAAAGCGCGGGGTATGTGGATTATGTTCGTCGATTCCGACGATGTGCTTTTGCCGGGAGCGCTTTCGTGCCTTTGCGGGTACGCGGATGCATATCCGGAAGCGGATATCGTCGAGGGCTACGTTCGGCGCGAGGGGCTACCCGACCGGACCTTTAGCGCGCGCCACCGCGAATTTTCCTGCGACGGCGTCCGTTATGCCGATTCGCTTCAGGAATCGGCGAAAACCGAGTGGAACACCTTTTTCTGCGGGACGTACGCCAAGCTGATTCGCCGCGCTCTTTTTTCCGAGTCCGCTTTTCAATCTCCGCCGTGGGTGAAGACGGGCGAGGATTACCAGATGCTGCTGTGCCTGTCGCCCCGCGTGCGCCAAGCCGTGAAAGTGAATCACCCGGTTTACGTGTACAGGGACAACGCAGACGGGCTTTGCGCAACGTATCCGGAAACTACGGACTACATTTTTCGGCGCACGATGCTCGAGAAGGAAATGATTTTCTCCGGATTCGACGGAGCTTCCGCGGAATTTCTGTGGAGCAACGCGCTCCGGCGGCGATTTTTCCGACTGGTGATAAAGCGGCTCCGAACGGATTCGGACACGCTGAAAATCATGGCGGAGGAAGTAAAAAAACTGAAAAGCACGGATTGGAAAACCCGTTGCTGCCTAAAAATTCTTTCGATGCCGGAGTCATCGGCGCTGCGGAGGCGCGTGCTGTTTTTCCTGTTCCGCAAAATTTACCGCCTGAGCCGAATCTTCGACTGATTCACCCGAACACCTTACACCCTCCACCTTCCACCCTCCACCCAAATGAACATCCTGAAAAAATACAAGCGCTGGGAGCGCGAAGTTTATAAGAAAAAAGCGTGGAACATCGGCTTTCTTCGCTATGACGACGCGACGCCGTTTCGGCATTTCAAAATCGCGTGGGTAGATTGGTGCGGCTACGACAAAGGCTGGTTCGCGGATCCGTTCATCCTTTCCGTCAGCGGGAATCGCGTCGAAGTTCTCGTCGAAGAAATGATGCTCGACAAGCCGCCGGCGACGGTTTGGCAGGTCGGGCGAGGGCGCGAGGCGACTCGCCGCTGGGGGCGCATTTCGAAGCTCGAAATCGAGCGCGACGCGGACGGCGTTTTTCGTCTGAAAAAAGTCGTTCCCGTCATCGAAGACACGCTTCATTACTCGTTCCCGGCGATTTATCGCGATGCCGACGGCACGATTTTCATCCATCCTGAAAACGGCGAATCCGGCAAATCTCCGCTTTTCCGCTACGATGCGGAAACTTCCCGCGCCGTTCCCGCGGGAACGCTTTGCGATGCGCCGCTCGCCGATGCGATTCTGACGGATGCGTTCGCCGGGCAATGGCTTTGTTTTGCAACGCGCGTGGACGAACCCGGCGCGGACAGCGGGAACGTGCTCGGCGTCTATCGCTCGACCACGGGAACGCAGTTCGGTCCCTACGAAACGACGCCGTGGAAAACGATTCGCTTTCCCGACGATTCCGCGCGCGGCGCCGGTTATTTTCTCCGACTCGCGGACGGGCGCGTGCTTCGCGTTGCGCAGGACTGCACGCGCAAATACGGCGCCGCCGTCGTGTTTTACGCGATGAAATTCGAGAACGGCGAATTTTCGTTCAAGGAAGTTGCGCGGCATTTTTCGGACATCGGCTCCGTCTGGCACGTCGGTTTGCACACGTTCAACACGTTCGGCGATCTTGCCGTCGTGGACGGCTACGGCTACCTGCATCCGCTGAAACGCATGCTTTACCGCGCGAAAGATTTCATCGGTCGGCTGCTTGTTCCCTCGCGCCGCGGCGTGTGATTTTTTTTGAGAAAGGAAAACGCCCGCATGAACATCGTATTTTTTACGAATCCTCCCGTTGTGCCGATCACCGGCGGCGCCGAACGCAGCGTCGTCACGGTCGCAAATTATTTGGAAACGCGCGGGCATCGCTGCTTCCTGCTTTCCGTGTTCCCGCTGACGCCGAAGACGGACGACCCGCGCTGTCTTGCGTTCCCGAAACGGGGCGGGGCGCGTTCCCGCGAAAATCGCAATTTTTTTGAAACGTTTCTGAAACGCGAAAAAATCGACGCCGTGTTGTGGTGGCCGGGCGGAAGCCGCCGCTTCCCGTTTGTCGAAGTTTGCAACGCGCTCGGCGTTTCCGCGATTTCCTGCAATCGCGGGCAACCCGACTACTATCGCCGCGCCGCGCTGAGCAAGGCGTGCGGATTCGATTCGACAAAAATCGGCAATCCGCTGAAACGCGCTTTCCTCGCGTTGAAACTCGCGTGGAAAGATCGCAAATACCGGAAAATTTTCGCGTTCAACACCGCGCATTCCGAAGCGTATCAGTTGCTTTCCGAAAATTATTTTCCGGATTTTCGCGCGTATTTCCCCGGCGGGAACGTGCCGTGCCCGCTCGTCGCAATCGGCAATATGTGCGCGTTCCCGCACGAAGACATCGATTTCGCGGCGAAGAAAAAGGAACTCGTATTCGTCGGACGCCTGAAATTCGCGGACAAGCGTCCGGATTATCTTCTGCGCAGTTGGGCAAAGCTCGAACGCCGTTTCCCGGAATGGACGCTGCGGCTCGTCGGCAACGGCGGAGACGAAGCGCGCTTGAAAAAACTCGCGGGAACGCTCGGACTCGAGCACGTCGCGTTCGAGGGTTTTCAAAAACCGCAACCGTTTTACCGCAACGCGGCGATTTTCTGCATGACGAGCGCCTACGAAGGTTTCCCGAACGTCGTCATCGAAGCGGCGACTTTCGGATGCGTTCCCGTGGCGTTTGATTCGTTTGCCGCCGTGCACGACATCATCGCCGACGGCGAAAACGGCGCGCTCGTTCCCGCGTTTGATTTGGACAAATACGCGGAAACGCTCGCCGCGCTCATGAGCGACGACGCCCGGCGGGAACGCCTCGCGAAAAACGCTCTGCGCATCGCGGAAAAATTCTCCCCGGAAAAAATCGGCAACGCGTGGGAAAAACTGCTCGCGGAAGTTTCCTCGCGTGCGCCCTCCGAAATTCAAGCGCCGAAGAAAAATGTCCTCTTTCTTTTCGATCGCCCGATTATTCCCGAGAGCGGCGGCGTTCAGCGCGTGACGAAAAACATTGCGGACTATCTCGACGGCACCGGGAAATTCGCGTGTTTTTTCCTCGCCTCTCCCCGTTGGGGCAAGCCGGAGAATGCGGGAACGGACACGCGTCAGTTCGTGTTGCCTTCTTCGCATTTTCACGCATCCGAAAATCGAAAATTTTTTGAAGCCTTCTGCGTGCGCAACAAAATTTCCGCTGTGATTCATCAAAGCGCGATTGCGCGGACGTTTCCCTACGTTCGCGAATGCCGCAAGCTGAACGTTCCCGTGATTTCCGTATTCCATCAGCCTACGGACATGTGGCGCACGAAAATTGAAGATTCTTCGCGCGGATTTTCCCCGCTCAAAAAGCTCCGGGCGTGGCGAAAACTTCTCCACGTGCGGGCGCATTACGGAAATCTTTGCCGCAACTCGTCCGCCGTTCTCATGCTCTCGGAAAG
>CAVFCB010000134.1:0-3866 GCA_963620895.1 Bacteroidaceae bacterium
CGTGGTTCCTTTTTCCGATTTTTTTTGCATTCGGCAAAGCTCCGCACGATACTCCTCAACTTTCCCAAATGCTTCACGTCATCCTTTTTAATCCGGAAATTCCGCAAAACACCGGCAACATCGGCAGAATGTGCGCAATCACGCGTTCCCGTCTGCACCTGATTCATCCGCTCGGATTCACGATCACCGATGCGCATCTGCGCCGCTCGGGAATGGATTACTGGAAGTCGCTCGATGTCGTGCACCACGAAAATTGGGAAGCGTTTCTCGCGTTCCCGTCGCGCCCGACGCGCCTGTGGTTGCTTACGACAAAGGCGAAAAAATCGCTTTGGGACGCGGATTTTCGCGACGGCGACGGGCTTGTCTTCGGCAACGAAGGGCACGGCGCTCCCGCGTGGTTGCACGAATTTGTCGGCGCCGATCACGAAATCAAAATTCCCCAGCCCGCGGAAACGCTGCGCTCGCTCAATCTTTCCACCGCCGCCGGAATCGCGACCTACGAGGCGCTCCGCCAAATCGGAATATCCTGATTTTTCCTTTTGTTCGCCGCGTTATCTCGGAAAAACCATCAGGCAAGCCATTCCGGCTGCCTCGGCGGCGTCAAAGCCTTTCGGACTGTCTTCGACCACGAGACAATCGCGCGCGGGAACGCCGAGTTTTTTCGCCGCGAGCAGAAAAAGATCCGGCGCGGGCTTGCAGTTTTCCACGTCTTCCGAGGTGACGACGACCGGGAAAATGTCCGCCACGCCGATGGATTCGAGAATTTGGTGAACTTCCTTGCGGAAACCGCCTGATGCGACGGCGAGTTTCGCGCCTGCGGCGGCGAGCTTGCGCGCGTAGGCGCAGACTTCCGGGATCGGCGTCACTTCGCAAATGTGTTCGGCGAGGTAGGCGTGGTAGTCCGGCAACAGTCGCTCGATGCTGATTTTGAATCCGTAGCGCGCTTCGAGAATTGCGATTGTGTCTTCCGTATTCATTCCGCCGAGCGTGCAGAAAAATTTCCACGGGAACGTCCAGTCGTCGCCGGTTTGTCTGCGCACGGAATCTTCCCATGCGTCGTGGTGAAGCTTCATCGATGCGGCGAGCGTGCCGTCGCAGTCGAAAATGTAAGCGGGAAAAGGCGACTTGATCTCGGAACTCATTGAAGTGCGCGAATCTATCCGTTCCCGCACGTTCCCGCGAATAAAAAATCCCGGCGCGTTTTTCGTTCCCGCATTTTCTCCTCGCGGGAACGTTGCCGCGGCGCAATAATCGCCGCACAACTTTTTTTTGAAATTTTATGGAAAAAATTGCAGACGTCCTCGCTCAACGCTACGCCACGGAGCCGATTCGCAACATTTGGTCGGCAACGGGAAGAATCATTCTCGAACGCGAATTTTGGATCGCGGTCATGCGCGCTCAGCGCGACCTCGGTCTCGACATTCCCGCCGAGGCGATCGAAGCCTACGAGCGCGTCAAAAACAACGTGGATCTCGATTCCATCAACGCGCGGGAACGCATTACGCGCCACGACGTGAAAGCGCGCATCGAAGAATTTTGCGCGCTTGCCGGCTACGAACACATTCACAAAGGCATGACGTCGCGCGACCTCACGGAGTCCGTCGAACAGTTGCAGGTGTTTCGCTCGCTTGAATATATTCGCCTCAAAACGGTTGCCGCGATTGCGCGCCTTGCCGAGCGCGCGGCGGGAACGCGCGATATTGCGATGACTTCCCGCACGCACAATGTCGCGGCGCAGCTGACGACGCTCGGCAAGCGTTTTGCGATGTTCGGCGAAGACATGCTCGTCGCCTTGCGCGAGCTCGAAGCGCTCATCGCGAATTATCCGGCGCGCGGCGTGAAAGGCGCGGTCGGCACGCAGCTCGATTTGCTCACGCTTTTCAATCACGATGTGGGAAAAGTCATGGAATTCGACTCGCGCGTGCGCAAGCATCTCGGCATTCCGCATGCGTTCAACGCGACAGGGCAGGTCTATCCGCGTTCGCTTGATTTTGCGACGATTTCCACGCTCGTGCACATCGGTTCGGGCGCGTCGAGCTTCGCGAAAACGTTGCGTCTGATGGCGGGACACGAGCTTGCGAGCGAAGGTTTCCTGCCCGGGCAAGTCGGTTCTTCCGCGATGCCGCACAAGATGAATTCGCGCAGTTGCGAGCGACTGAACGGGCTGCACGTCATTCTCAAAGGCTACCTTTCGATGGCGGCGGATCTCGCCGGCGACCAATGGAACGAGGGCGATGTTTCGTGCTCCGTCGTGCGCCGCGTCGCGCTCCCGGATTCGTTCTTCGCGATCGACGCGCTGTTGGAGACGTTCCTCGTCATTCTCAATCAGATGGAAATCAACGTTCCCGTGATCGAACGCGAAAAAAATTACTATCTGCCGTTCCTGCTCACGACGACGATTATGATGGAAGCGGTGAAACGCGGCGTCGGACGCGAAACCGCGCACGAAGTCATCAAAGAACACGCCGTCGCCACGGCGCGCGATATTCGCCAAGGAAAAATTTCTCACAACGATCTGTTCGATCGCCTTGCGAAAGACGGTCGCTTGCGGCTTTCCCGCGAGGATTTCGATTCGATTGCGAAAATCGCCGCCGCCGAAACGGGAACAGCCGGCATGCAGACGGATAATTTCGTCGCCGCCGCAAAGGCGCTCTCGGCGCAGTATCCTGCCGCCGCCGCCATTACTCCCGGCGCGATTCTCTGAACGCGCGCGGGAACGGAAAAACAAAAAAATCAGGAACGAGAATCTCGCTCCTGATTTTTTTTATTTTCCCGCGAGTTGTTTTTCGACGGCTTTGAGGCGGGAGAACATATCCGGCAGGCGCATTTTCAGCACCATAAGTTTTTTCGCGAGTCCGAGCGGGATCGCGGGCGAATCGAGCATCGTCGCGCCCGGTTCGACATCGCCGAGCACGCCGCACTGCGCACCGATCGTCGCCTTGTCGCCGATTTTGATGTGCCCGGCGAGTCCGACTTGCCCCGCGAGCGTGACGTAGTCGCCGACCGTCGTCGAACCCGCCATTCCCGCTTGCCCGCAGACGAAGCAGTATTTGCCGACGACGCAGTTGTGCCCGATTTGAACGAGATTGTCGATTTTCGTGCCCTTGCCGATTCGCGTCGAGGAAAAGCGCGCGCGGTCGATGCACGTTCCCGCGCCGATTTCGACATCGTCTTCAATGACGACGTTCCCGATCTGCGGAATTTTTTCGATTTTCCCGTCCACGGGAATAAATCCGAAGCCGTCCGCGCCGATGACGGCGTTGGGCAAAATGTGGACGCGCGCGCCGATTTGCGTGTAGGCGCCGATGCGCGCGCCGCTTTCGATGTGCGAATTTTCGCCGATGACGACGGCGTTCCCGACGGTCGTCTGCGATTCGAGCACGGTGCCGTCGCCGATTTTCGCATTTTCGCCGACGACGCAGAACGCGCCGATGTGCACGTTTTTGCCGATCTGCGCGGTGGGCGCGATAACGGCGCTCGGGTGCGTTCCCGCGGCGGGTTTTTGCCAAAGCGCGGCTTCGATTTGCCCGCAGATGAGCGCGAGCGTGTAAGACGGTTTTTCGACGAAAATGTAAGCCTGATTTTCTTTCGGCGAGGAGCCGACATAATCCGCGGGAACGAGAATCGCCGACGCTTCGCAGGTCGCGACTTGCGCGTGGTATTTTTCGTTGCCGAGAAAGGCGAGGTCGCCGGGCTTGGCGGAGTCGAGTGCGCCGATGTTCGAGAGCGGAATCGTCGTCGAACCTTCGACGCGAATCGGGTCGATCACATTGCAGAGCTGTTCAAGGGAAAACGCGAGAGCCATGCGCGGAATCATACGTTCCCGCCGCCTTCGTGCAAAGTTTTTTTTGACGGCATCGCGGGAA
>CAVFCB010000135.1:0-3693 GCA_963620895.1 Bacteroidaceae bacterium
TTTGTCCATTGCTTGCGCAATCAAACCACGTTCCCGCCCGCTTGTCAATTTGTCGCGCGGGAACGCGTCGGGCGCGCTGCGTTGCTTTTTTTGCGCGCAAAAAAAATCTCCCGGAGAAAATTCTTCGGGAGATTTTTTCTTCGCGTTGCGGGAACGCGAGTGCGTTTATTTTTCTTCGTCGCGGAGCTCGATATGAACGTCTTTGAGCTGACGCGGCGTGACGGCGGACGGGCATTGCGCCATAAGATCCTGCCCGCGTTGCGTTTTCGGGAACGCGAGCAAATCGCGAATGGAACTGCGCCCGGCGAGCATCGTGACGAGGCGGTCGAAACCGAGCGCGATCCCGCCGTGCGGCGGCGCGCCGTAGCTGAACGCTTTGAGCATGTAGCCGAAACGCGTTTCGACGACGTCTTTCGGAATTTCGAGAACGTCTTCGAACACTTTTTTCTGCATTTCCGGATTGTGAATGCGGATGGAGCCGCCGCCGAGCTCGACGCCGTTGAGCACGATGTCGTAGTGCTGACCGCGCACGGCGTGCGGATTCGTGTCGAGCAACGGCACGTCTTCTTTCACGGGAGCGGTGAACGGATGGTGCGCGGAAACGAAGCGGTTTTGTTCTTCGTCCCAGAGCATGAGCGGGAACTCGATGACCCAAAGGAAATTAAACTGCTTGGGCGAAATCGTGAGCTTGCCGCGCGCTTGCAGGAGCTTCGCGCATTCGAGACGAACGCGTCCGAGAATTGCGGATGCCTGTTCCCACGGCGCCGCCGCGAAGAAGACGATATCGCCGTCTTCGATATTCAGTTTTTCTTTGAGCGCCGCTTTTTCCTCGTCGGAGAAAAATTTGAGAATCGGCGATTTCCATTCGCCGTTTGCCGCCTTGATGAACGCGAGTCCCTTGGCGCCGAGCGTTTTGGCGATGGTTTCGAGATTCGTGAGCTCGCCCTGCGTGATGTCTTCGAGCCCTTTCGCGTTGATTGCGCGAACGACGCTTCCTTTGGTGTTCGCGACGGAGTTGAACACTTTGAAAGCGGAGTTTTTGAAAAGGTCGGTGAAGTCCGTGATTTCAATGCCGAAGCGCGTGTCGGGCTTGTCCACGCCGAAGCGGTCCATCGCTTCTTGGTAAGGCATGCGCGGGAACGGCGTCGGAATATCCACGTCGAGCACGTCTTTCCACACGCGTTTGAGCATGCCTTCGATGAGCGCGTAAATGTCTTCGCGTTCGATGAAGGACATTTCGATATCGACCTGCGTGAATTCCGGCTGGCGGTCGGCGCGGAGGTCTTCGTCGCGGAAACATTTTGCGAGCTGATAGTAGCGCTCGATCCCGGAAACCATCAGCATTTGCTTATACTGCTGCGGAGACTGCGTGAGCGCGTAAAACTGACCGGGATTGAGACGCGAGGGCACGAGAAATTCGCGTGCGCCTTCGGGCGTGCTTTTGAAAAGAATCGGCGTTTCGACTTCGACGAACGCCTGCTCGTCAAGATAGTTGCGAATCGCATGACCCGCTTTCGCGCGCATGCGGAGCAGGTTCAGATTTCGCGGACGCCGCAAATCAAGGTAGCGGTAGGCGAGGCGCAAATCCTCGTTCACCTTGTCCGCCTTGTCGTCTTCCATCGGGAAAGGAAGCGGCGCGCAAACGTTGTGCACCGTGATTTCTTCGGCGACGACTTCGATCGTTCCCGTGGGAAGTTTTTCGTTGATCGTATCGGCATCGCGCGGCGTTACCGTTCCCGTGACTTGGATCACGCTCTCGGACTTGAGATTTTTTGCGACTTCGTGCACCGCAGGATTGGACGGGTTGAAGACGATTTGCGTAATTCCTTCGCGGTCGCGGAGATCGACGAAGCGGACGCCGCCGAGATCGCGGACGGTATCGACCCAGCCGATCAGAGTCACTTTTTTCCCCGCATCGGCGGTCGTCAGGCAGTTGCAGTTGTGTGTGCGCAGCATTGTATTAAAACGTGAAAGGCGCGAATGCTAAACTTCTGTGTTTCCTCCGTCAAATTTCAATTTGCTCCTCAATCGGAATTGCGGGAACGGCGCGGCGCCCGACACGCGGGAAATTCTCCGTTCCCGCGAAGATTTTAATTTGCGGGAGCTTCTTCGCCGGGGCAAAATTTCGGCTCGCCATGAAAAAAATCGCTCCGGCTTCCCGCGCGCTGTTTGTTTTTGCCGCGTCTTCGACGCTCGCCGTTCCCGTCGCGGCGCAAACGTTGCAAAACGCCGTTCCCGCAGAACGCCCGAACGTTATCGTGCTCATCGCGGACGACCTCGGCTACGGCGACGTTTCCGCTTACGGTTCGTCGCTCCGCACGCCGAATTTTGACCGCCTCGCGGAAAACGGTCTGCGCTTCCGGCGCGGCTACGCGGCGTCCGCCACAAGCTCGCCGAGCCGCTACGCGCTTCTTACCGGAATTTATCCGTGGCGCAACCGCGTGGATATTTTGCCCGGAGACTCGCCGCTCATCGTTCCCGCGGACAAGCCGACGATTGCGACGATGTTTCGCGACTGCGGCTACGCGACCGCCGCCGTCGGCAAATGGCATCTCGGACTCGGCGGGGCGAAAAAAGATTGGAACGCGCCCATCGCGCCCGGACCGAAAGAAATCGGTTTCGAGCGTTCCTACATCATGGCGGCGACAAACGATCGCGTGCCCTGCGTGTATTTTTCCGACGGGAACGTCGTCGGGCTCGATCCGAACGATCCGATTCGCGTGAACTATCGCAAAAATTTTCCCGGCGAACCGACGGGGCGCGACAATCCCGAATTGCTCAAAATGCGCCCGTCGCCGAATCACGGGCACGCGGATTCCATAGTCAACGGAATTTCGCGAATCGGATTCATGAAAGGCGGCGCAAAGGCGCGTTGGATCGACGAGGAAATGGCGGGCGTGTTTTCGCGCGAGGCGCATGCGTTTATCACGGCAAACCGTTCCCGCCCGTTTTTCCTGTATTACGCATTGCACCAGCCGCACGTGCCGCGCGCGCCGCATGCAAAATTCGTCGGAAAATCCGGACTCGGACCGCGCGGGGACGCCGTGCTCGAAGCCGACGCGCAGGTCGGCGAACTTCTCGATTTGCTCAAAAATCTCGGCATCGAAAAAAACACGATTATCGTTTTCACGAGCGACAACGGTCCCGTGCTCGACGACGGCTACGCAGACGAGGCGGCAACGCTCGCGAAAGCAAAAAATTACAATCCCGCGGGAACGCTTCGCGGCGGAAAATACAGCCTTTTCGAGGGCGGCACGCGCGTGCCGTTCGTCGTGCAATGGCCCGGAAAAATCGCGCCGGGCGTGTCCGACGTTCCCGTTTCGCAACTCGACCTGTTCGCGAGTTTCGCCGCACTCGTCGGCGGCAACGTTCCCGCAGAAACGGATTCGCAGAATCAACTCGACGTCTTTCTCGGAAAAAATAAAACCGCCGGACGCGAAAACTTCATCGTCGAAGCAACGGGACGCCTCGCATTTCGCGAAGGCAATTACGTTTTCATTCCCGCGCATAAGGGCGCGAAAATCGCGTGGCTGACAGGAATCGAAAACGGCAACGACGAGCGCGATGCGCTCTACGAACTTTCCGGTTCCGACGACGGTCAGCGCGACAACCTTGCGGAAAAAATGCCCGAAAAAGTCAACGCCATGCGCAAAAAAATGCTTTCGCTCACCGGCGGAAGAATTTGATTTTTTC
>CAVFCB010000136.1:0-3588 GCA_963620895.1 Bacteroidaceae bacterium
GAGTTAACCGCCAAAGTCCGTTCCCGCAGGTGGGCGAGAATTACGTCGAAGATTTTTTCGCGATCGCGGTCGAGGTCTGCGCCGTCGAGATTGAATCCTGCGGCGCGAATGTGTCCGCCGCCGTTGAGTTTTTGTGCGAGCAAATCTGCGCGCAACCAATCCTCGCTTGCGCGCAGGCTACCTTTTATGCCGGTGTGCGACTGTTCGAGTTGGCAAGCGATTTTGACGCCGGCGATACTGCGCAGGTAGTTGACGAAATTTTCCGCGTCTTCCCGCGTCGTTCCCGTTGCGGCGAATGCGTCTTTCGGGATCCACGCGACGGCGACTTTTCCGTCGGCGAGCAGGGTTGCCGTTGCCAAGTAGCGTTGGAGCAATCCGAGTTTTCCGAATTTTTCCTGTTCGTAAAGTTCGCGGGAAATTTTTGAAGGCGAAGCGCCTGCGCGCACGAGATCGGCGACGATGGACATGACGTCTGCCGTTGTCGTCGAGTATTGGAATTGTCCGGTATCCGTGGCGATTCCGACGTAGAGGGCTTCGGCGAGCGGGGCGTCGAACGCGATCCCGCAATCTTCGCAAAATGCGGCGAGGATGTGGCAGGTTGCCGCGGCGCTCGGAATGACGATATTTTCCTCGCTTGCGAAAAATTCGTTGGTTTCGTGGTGATCGATTGCGGCGAAAACGCCGTGCGGGAACGCTTTTTCGAGCAAGGATTTTCCGAGGCGGGAGAGATTTCCGCAATCGACGGAAACGGCGATTCTGCCGTCGTTTTCGAATTCCTCTTCGCGGAAAAACGGCGTATCGCGCACGAAACCTTTCAGGTTATACGGCACGGGATGGTGATTCACGCAGACGGCGTCGTTCCCGCGAGCGCGCAGGATTCTGCACAGTGCGAGTTGCGCGCCGATGCAGTCGCCGTCGGGGCGAACGTGCCCGAGCACGGCGATGCGTTGCCCGTCGAGTTTTTTCAGAAGCGCCTCGAAGCGTGCGCTTTCCTCCGCGAAATGCCTGTTCGCCATTGTGCCGTTCCCGTTGAGAAAAAAAATTTTTACCACGCGAAAGATTCGTTCGCGCCGACGGATTTCGTGAACTCGACGAGGAGTTTCACGCATTGTTCGACGACGGCGAGATCGACGACTTCGCCCGGCGTGTGCATGTAGCGCAGCGGCACGGAAATGAGTCCGGCGGCGACGCCCGCGTTTGCCATCTGGATTACGCGCGCGTCCGTTCCCGTCGGGCGCGGATCCGCCTCGACCTGATACGGCACGCCGGCTTTTTTTGCGGCGGCGACAAGTTTGTCGAACAC
Source organism: Bacteroidaceae bacterium (assembly GCA_963620895.1). Taxonomy (GTDB): domain Bacteria; phylum Verrucomicrobiota; class Verrucomicrobiia; order Opitutales; family UBA953; genus Spyradosoma. The sequence continues at coordinate 1,304 of CAVFCB010000136.1, forward strand.
GAGCGGATTGATGTTCGGGCCGCGGCAAATTGCGGGACCGCCGGAAAGCGTCATGCGCCCGAACTTGCGGTTGTCCGCGTCGGGATGATCGGTGGCGTGAGTGACGTCGATTGCGATGCCGACGGTCGGATTCAGTCCCTGTGCGGCGGTCTGCGCGCCGCGCGTGCCGATTTCCTCCTGTGTGGTTGCGACGGCGTCCACGCGCACGGCGAGTTTCTTTTCCTTTGCGAGCCGCCGCGCCGCTTCCATTGCGATGTAGCAACCGGCGCGATCGTCGAACGCGCGAGCGACGGCGACCGAGCCGTTCAGCAGCTCGACGGTTTCGTCATAAACGGCGGGATCGCCGATTGCGACTCGCGCGAGAGCTTCCTCGCGGGAACGCGCGCCGATGTCGATCCACATTTCGTGCACTTCGGGAACCTTGGTGCGCTCGGAAGCGCTCATCAGGTGCACGGCGCGTTTTCCGGTAACGCCGCGAACGACGCCGTTTTTCGTGAGAATGAGCACGCGGCGCCCGCTCGGCATCACGAGATCGTGCCCGCCGAGCAGATTGAAATAGAGAAAACCCTTGTCGTCGGCGTAAGCGATTTGCAAGCCGAGCTCGTCGATATGCCCGGCGAACATGACGGAATTTTTTGCTTTCGGATTGAGCGTTGCGATGCGGTTTCCGAGCACGTCCTTGCGATATTCGTCGGCGACGGGCTTCATGTATTTATCGCAAACGGACTGCGCTTCGAACTCGTGTCCGGTGGGCGCTTTGGCTTCGAGGAGCTCGCGCAAAAACGCGGGAATTTCGAAAGGTTTTTCGGCGGGAACGCCGGCGGATTTTTTCTTTTGTGCCATAAAAATTTTGTGTGTGGAAAAAATTAAAATCGGCGGGCGGCGAAATGCGTTTTCGCCGCCCGATGAAAGGATTTTTTGTTTATTTTGCGGGAGCGGCTTCGGGCTCCGGCGCGGCGGGCGCGGGAACGTCCGCTTTCGGCGGCTCCGGATTTGCCGCCGGTTCGTTTTCCGCGATCTGCACGGGAACGACTTCCTCTGCGGGAACGTTTTCGACTTTCGATTTCGTGAGCTCGAAGAACGTGGCGGATTTCAGCGGCACGCGTTCGCCGAATTCGAAATCGGCGTAATCGGCGTCCTCGACATCGCCCGAAAGCACGCGGCGGGAACGCCCGATTTCGTTGCGGTTGCGATCGAACGCGCGCAGAAGCACGGGCGCGTTGAAAAATTTCGAATACGAAACGTAAAGCACCGCGCGCGGCTTTTTCCCGGCTTCGATGCGGACGCGTTCGACGAAAATTCCTTCGTCGCGCAACGCGTCGAAATAAACGACGGGAAGAGCGGAGTCCACGGAAACAACGTCCGCTTTTTCCCACGGCTTGAACACGGCAAGCGCGATTCCGCCCGCGACGAGCGCGAGCACACCGATGACGGCAAGAATGTTCTTAATCATAGCGGAAGCGATTTTCTCTTTTGCTCGAAAGAAATGCAAATTGAAAGATGAATGCGCGCGTTCACAGCTCCGTGGCTTTCGCGACGACGGATTCGTCGAAGAAATTCCAACCCATGCCCGCGTCCACGACGAGCGATTGCGCGTTCACGCCCGACGAACGCGGCGAGAGCAACCACACGATCGCGTCGGCGACTTCCTGCGTCGTGAGATTCGCTTTGCGCATCGTGAGCTGCTCGGCGAAAAGGTAATTTTTCAAATACCCCGGAATGCCTGCGCTGGCGGAAGTTTTCAGCGGTCCCGCGTTCACGGAATTGAAGCGAATGCCTTGCGCGGAAAATGATTTTGCGAGAAAGCGCGAAGCGGATTCGAGCGCCGCCTTAATCGGCGACATGTAGCCGTAATTCGCCGCCGTGACCTGCGAGGAAATGCCGACGGAAACGACCGCCGATCCCGCGTTCATGTGCGGCGCGAACGCGCGCGAAAGCTCCACGAGCGAAAACGCCGAAATCGCCGTCGCCTGCAAAAAATCCGCGCGCTTCGTTTCGTGAAACGGTTTGAAACCTTCGGAAAAATTCGCAAACGCGATGCTGTGCACGAGCCCGTCCACGTTCCCGCAATCGCGCGCGACCGCTTCCGCGAGCGCGGGAATTTCCGCCTCGCGCTCGACGTCGCAAACGTAAACGGGACGCCCCGCGAGAAGCTTTGCGAGCGACTCGGCGCGTTCCCGCGAACGCACGGAGTAAATGACCTGCGCGCCCGCCTCTTCAAGCGTTTGCGCCGTGAACCATGCCACGGATTTTTTGTTCGCCACCCCGGTGACGACGATTTTTTT
>CAVFCB010000137.1:0-3492 GCA_963620895.1 Bacteroidaceae bacterium
CGAAAACGCATTCAACGGCGAAATAAAAATCAAAAGCGTGGAAAATTGACGAAGCGCCGCGCTACGCGATTTCCGGGAACGTTTCCCGCGTCCAACGAAGGACGAAACGCGTGCCGTCGGCGCGAGAAAATTCCAACGCGAACGTTCCCGCGGGAACCTCGTCAAGGCGGCGTTCAAATCGCGCTCCTGCGAGTTGCGCAAGCAAGCGTTTTAACGCGAAAAACGCCGGGCGCGGACGCGGATTCGCCGGATCGGCATCGTCAATCAGCCCGAAGCCGCGATGCGCAAGCCGCCACCAATACGCGCGGGCAACGTGCCCGCTCGCAATCGCTAGCAGAAAATAACGGCACATGAATTTCGCGCAGTCTTCCTCGGAAACGCGCGGCGGCTCGGTCGTCCACGGCGCGGCGGGACGCGTTTCCCACGGTCCCGGCATCACGAGCGGCGAATCGATCGGTCCGTAAACGCCGGCGCCGAGCAACGGCCAGTTAAATTCCGAGAGAATGATTTTCGATTCGGCGCAACCGTAAACTTCCGCAAACGCTCGGTGAATTGCGCATTTGCCGACGAGATCGAATTTTCCCTGAAAATTTTCCGGCGCGCCGCGACGATCGACGTAAAGGTGCAGAGAAAGCGCGGCAAACGCACCTGCGGGAACGTTCGAAAGCAATCCCGGAAGCGAATGCAGATCGAAGTCGATGCTCGCCGGTCCCGTGAGGCGAATCTGCGGGAACGCGCGTTTCGCTTCAAGCGCGGGCGCGAGCAATTCGTCGTAATCCGAAAAATTCCAGACGCCCCATTTTCCGCGATTCGTCGCGTGTCCGATTTCGTAAAAATCCGCGAATTCGTGCGTTTTTTCGACAAGGTCCAGCACCGTTTCGCGCCAGCTCGCCGCGTTGCGAATTGCCGCGCGATCCTGCACGAGAGCAAACGCCACGGCGTTCCCGCGCGCATAAAGTTCCCGCGCCCGCGCAACGGCGAGCTCACGTTGCGCACGCCCTTTGTGGTGATAAACGCGCAACAGAACGGGCAACCGCGCACGCGCCGCGCTTTCAAGCTCGTCGAGAAAATGTAATTGCGTTTCCCAGTTCGTTTCCGCGCTCGCTTCGAGCGCCATGCCGACCGTTCCCGCGAAATCGACGGGCTCGGAAAAAGACGTTGCGGCAAACGTTTTGTATTTTTTCCAAACGCGCAGACCGCGAAGAAAAAATTCCTTTGCGATTCTGAAAATGTTGTTCGCCGAACGAAATTTTCGGCGTTCCCGCGACATGTAGGCAGGAATCGCCTGCACGGAACGTTCGTCCCAGATCCAAAGCTCCTTGCCGAGCGGAATTGCGTTTCCGGGCGTCGCCGAGCGCGCCGCCCTCCGCTCCTCTCGTCGGATTCGCCATTCCCGAATCGGATGCCGCCACGGGCGCAACGCGGAATGCCTCGCGAACGCTCGCCGTTCCTTGTCTTCCGCAATGAGAAAATTCCCCGGAGGCCCGTAGCCCATGTAATACATCGCATGGAAAACTCGCCGAAGATCCGACGGCAAATCCAACCGCGCGAGATCGCGCCCGCGCCGCGCATCATCGAGCGTTCCCGCAGGGACAATGCGCACGCGGTCAAGATCGATGAAAACAACTTCGAGTTTCCGCGAACTGCCGTTTCCGCCGGACATTTTCAGCCCGATGTTCTGATTTCCCAAATCGCGATGAACGACGCCCGCATCGTGCATCGCGCGACACGCCTCGGCAACGCGTTGCAAAAGCTCCATCAGCGTTTCGCAGTCCGGATTTTCCGCGTAGAGGCGGAAAAGCTCGTCGCGAAAATTCGTCAGCGCGGGAACGAACGCCGTGACGAGTCTGCTTTCGAGCAAATGCCCCGCCGCATCGCGACGTTCGGCAACGGCGACGGGCTCCGGCGTGCCTACATTTTTTTCACGCAGACGCCACGCCGCCGCAAACGCGCGCAACGCTTTCGAACCTTTGTCCGCGCGTTCGAAAAACTCGCGAATTTTTCCGGGCGCTCGAAATGTTTTCACGACGATTTCCCGCGCGATTCCGCCGATGGCGCATTGCGTTTTCACAACGCGTTCCCGCCCTTGTTGGAGCAGGATCGATCCGGCGCGTTCCCGCTCCGCGACAAGGATTTCGCGCAAATCGTCAGATTCCCATGCGGGATTGACGCGAACGCTCCATTCGCCCGATTCGCGAGCTTCGGGCAACGACGAAAAAACCGATTCCTCTCCGCTACTCATTTTAAAAATTCGGTTTGAAAAAATTTACGCAAGCAACTCGAGCAACGCATCGACGTGCTTTTCGAGAGAATAAGGATAGCGCACGCTCGCCTCAGGATTCGTGAGCGCGAGCGTTCCCGCGCGCCGACGTTCCCGCGCACGGGCAACGGCATCGCGAATCCCGGAAACGTTTCGCAGAAAAACGAAGCAGCCCGGCTCCGCAAGCGCATCCGTTGCACCGCAAAATTCGGAAAGCAACGCCGGCGTGCCGCAGAGAATCGATTCCACCGCCACCAGCCCGAACGCCTCGTATTTGCTGGCGAGAATCGTTGCGTCCGCCGCTGCGTAACATTTTTCGACATCGGAATGAAAGCCGATGTTCAACGCACGCGGATGTTCGATCGGTCGCCGCGAAGCCACGGCGAGCACGATGTCGGGATCGCGCAATTCGTCGAGCGCGGAAAGAATCAGATCCGCGCCTTTGAGCGCGTGATTATTCGACGGGAAAAGCAATACGAACTTGTCGGCGGGAACGCCCCACGCCGCGCGCGTTTCCTCGCGGAACCGCCGCGATTCGAGATTGAATTTCGCGGTATCGATCGGCGGGAACAGACAGACGGTTTTTTCCGGCGCGACGACGTTCAGCGCAAGAATTTCGTCGCGCGTCATTTGCGAATGCGCAACGCAGACGCGTGCTTGCGCGTAAAACGCTCGCTCGTGCGCAATCACGAGGCGATCCGTGAACGACGGTCGCCGCTTCCCTTTTTTCACCAAATGCGCAAGATGCGTGCCGCCGGAAATCGCCATATCGACCGGCGCGGGAACGCGCGAAGCGCTGACGGTTTTCCAGCCGTCGCGACAAAACCCGGCGGCGCGATTCTCAAAATCCCAATTCGCAAATCGTTGCGAAAGCGCATACGGGAAACGCGCGGGAACGCGGACAAGCTCAATGCGTTCCCGCAATTCCGACGGGAAAACGGACGCGTCCGTCCGCATCGCAATGCCGCGCACGGGAATGCCCTTGCGGGCGAAACCGCAAATCATATCAACGACGGCGCGTTCCATTCCGCCGGCGCGGGCGATAGTGTGAAAAATAAAATTGATTCCGGGAATCGGCATAGAAGAGCGGATTTGATGATTTCATGCGGACTCCGTTCCCGCAACGAAATTTCCGACGACCGGCAAATTGAAATTTGACCCGCGCGAGCGGCGATTTTACGCTCCCTGTCCATGCCGCTCACCGTCTTCACTTATCACAGAGTTTTGCCCCG
>CAVFCB010000138.1:0-3454 GCA_963620895.1 Bacteroidaceae bacterium
AAGCCTTTTTCGCCGCAGCGGCACTCGGCATCGCCGCCGCCGTCCCGGCACTCGCCGCTACGACCGTAGATCCCACGAGCGTCAAGAAGTCGGAAGACGGCAAGGGCGGAAAGGTCGTGTTTGATGTTACCGCCACCCAGGAAAACAAAACTTCGTATATCAGCATTACGGATTACATGACAACCGGGGTGTTTGATTTTGTGACGCAGGGCGGAGGAACCTTGCTGGCGAATGTCGGTGTCGCCGGCGACAATCTTTTCAGTCTGCACGACCAGTGGTTCGATGCCAACTCGCACAACATCGCGATCCCGGAAACCATCGTTCATCGGCTTTCCCAAAGCGGGGCAAAAATTGACGACGATCTGAATCGCGATCCGTATTGGACGTCCACGGCGAACAGCGAGTTGCTCATGAAATGGACGAGCGGCGAAGTCCGCGTCGAGGAAGGTGTCTTGCGCTTGGGCGGCTACATCAATGCGTGGTTCAATTTCGGGGACGGTTTCAACAATTTTTACGATGATGATTACGGGACTGCGGGCGGCACGATGACCGGTGCCTCGCGCATCACCATAAGCGATAAGGGCACGCTTGACCTTTCCGGGAACAACAATCTGTCGAGCGACAGCAGCGGCGGCATGATTGCGAACAACAGCGGCACGGTCTATCAGTTTTTGCAGAATATTCAGGCGGGAGAGCTCGGCACGGCGAGCGGTGCAATGCTGAGCACGGGCAGCTATTCGATGCTTCACCTCGGCGTTCATATCGACGCGTGGAGCGAAAATACGCGTTCCCTCCGCTCGGACAACACTTATCTCGACAATTCGCTCGCATTCGGCGGAAGCATCGGCATTCTCGACGGCGCCGCATCCGTGTATAAGACGGGAGCGGGAAATCTGACATTGATCACTGCCATCGTCGATTATACCGGAGATCTCTATGCTGCCGGCGGCGAGCTGACTTTACAGGCGGATAATACCGCCGGGAGCGCAAAAACCGTCACTTTCACGGATGCTGCGGGAACGATACAGTGGAATGCAAAAATTTCCACGGCGTTTTCTTCCGCGCACTCCGTGAATATCGCGGGAACGTATCGCGAGGGAGGGCTCAACGGCGAATCTCGCCTCGGGGCGGTGGCACGCTACCGCGAGCACGCATTGGTCTCCGTGGGGATCGGCGGGACAAACCCTCCGGAAGAGCGTGCGCACCAAACCGTTAAGGAAGAATATTTCGAGCGTCCGGACGCGGCGAAGCTCGTCGTCGCCGAAAATCAGCAAATTCGCAATTTCCAGTCTTATTTCAATGGAGGCTATGCCGTGAGCGGCGTCGTGCGTGCGGAACGCGCCGTGATTTTGGCGGAAAACGCCGGTGTGTCATGGAATCGCACCACCGGTGCGACGGCTTCCGATGTCGTCGCCGCTTCGCCGATTCTTGTCGGCACGGGAACGGGGGCTTCGCTCGTCATTCCGGGCGGAAACTATACGAAAAATACCGACGGATCCTATACGTTGAACACGAATCCGACGACGGGCGAAATGATCGGAGGTGTCCTGCTCATCAATCAGGAAGCGGGCATGGGCGGCATTTACACCGGCTCCATCGTCGGTTGCCGCGTTTCGATTTACGATAAGTCCGCGTTCGACAAAAATACCAAAAACAATGCGGCGAGCGAAGACGCAGGAACGACAGCGGATCGCCTCGCCGAGGTTTTGCAGGGAGAGACCGACATCAAGAAGGCTCTGAGAAACATTTACGGGAGGGGCGACGATGGCGACGTTGAGGAAGAGTATAGGACACTGAACATTCAGGACGACGGTTCCTTTGCGTTGGACAACGCGGTCGCGTGGGACGTTGTCAACTACTACAAGAAATCGCAGCCGGTTGAGGGCGATTCGGTCCCGCACGTCTTTTATATCGATTATCAGGCGGATTCGACCGTAACGGGCGGTATCGTTGCGCTCGACGGCGCGGGCGACCTCGCATTTTTGCTGGAACAATCCACATTCAGCGGCATTCAGATTGCCGCGACGCGCACGGGTAAGACGGTGCTCAACATCGACGCGCTGAACACGCTCGAAGGCTCCGTTGTCGCGAAGGGCGGGAACGTCTCCATTGTTTCCTCGCAAATTGACACGCTGAAAACGAAGCTCAGCTTCGCTAAAAACACGAAGCTGATTTTCTCTTCGGGCGAAACGATTTCGACCGTTACCCGTAGCGCGACTAAGGACGCGCTCGGCAGATACGCAGCGTTCACGGATACGCCCGGCGGGAACACGATTTTGGTCGGCTCTCTCCGAAAATCCGTCGTCGATTTTGAATTGGTGCAGGATCTCGTCTACGGCGACGTCTACGTCGAACGCGGGATCGACCTTGATTTCGCGGGAACGGACAGCGTTTTCCCGAATGCAAATTCGCTTACGCTGTGGAGCGGCAAGGCATTGACATCGGACGACAGCGACATTGCCGCCTCTTCGATTTCGCTCAAGGACGGCTATGTGCAGGAAATTAACAACCTTACGGGCGATTCCAAATCGCATATCGACATGTCGGGCTACGGCGCATTGATTGTAAAATCCACGAGCAATGCGGCGGATTCGTATTCCGGGCTGACGCGCGGCAACTTCGCCGGCACGATTCTCGGGAACGGTAGCCTCGTCAAAAGCGGCGCGGAAACCTTTACGCTGAGCGGCGGGAACAAAGTCATCTACACGGGAACGACGGAAGTTGCCGCGGGAACGCTGAATGTTTCCGCAGAAAGCGGGCTTGCACGCACGTCCGCGCTGATTCTCGGTGCGGGAACGAGCGCGTCGATGACCGGCGCTCAAAGCCTCCGCAATCTTTTCGGCGCCTCGGGCTCGTCGCTGACCGTCAGCGGCGCACTCACCGTCGGTTCCGATGCCGCCATCGCCAACGGCGACAACCGCTCCGTAGCCACGGTCGCAACCAATCTCGGCACCGCAGACGCAGGGATAAACTACAGCAACGATTCATCGAGCGGAGATTCATCATTTTCGCGTTTCGCGGGAACGTATGACCTCGAGGGCAACCGGATTAACGATCCTCAATACACGGAAAAGTCGCAGAAATACGCTACGAAAACTTATTTGACGACGGCGGTGCGCTCCGCCTATTCCGGCTTCGACGCGGGAACGCTCAAATCCTTCGTCGGTAAGACAAACTACGACGGCTCGACCTTGCTTTCGCAGGCAGACTACGATGCCATTATCGCTTTCGCGAAAAAGCCCGACAGCTCCACGGTTTCAATTTCTTGGGCAGACGCGGGAACGGCGGGAACGACCACGGTCGATATTTCCGCTTCGGACGTGCTTGAAAAACTCGCGGAAGCCTACGCCGGGCTTACCCGAGAAAAGTTTTTCTTAGACAACATCGGAAAGACTTCCGGATACTACAGCCCCGAGATATTGAGCGGATTCTTCGGCTCTACGAGGGAATACGC
>CAVFCB010000139.1:0-3422 GCA_963620895.1 Bacteroidaceae bacterium
CACGGGAGCTCAACGGAATTATAGACCTGCGTGATATGTTTGAACTTCAACCCGCTTGAAATCCACGCCTGCAAATCTTCTTTCGTCAGAACCACAAATAAATCCGCCTGAGTTCGAAGCAAATCCATCAGCTTCGAAACGAATTTCCGAATAAGCATTCCGAAGCGGGAACGACGAGGGAGGTATTTGCCATCGCCTCGTGCAAAGTGAAATTCACAAATCCACTTTTTGTCACCGTAGAGGTGCCACATATAAATAATTTCATAGCCGCCGGAATGAACGACGATGTCGGGCTGAAACTCGCGGAGGACGTTTCGCGCGAATTTTCGATATCGAAACACTGCCGGGATCCGTTGTAACAGCGAAAGACGCGACCATGATTTGCTTCTTTCCGCTTCCGGAGCGACAAAAATTTTTACTCGCGCATCAATAGGGAAATGCGGAGCAGGCAGACGAGACGGCGTTGTTAAGATGCCGACCTCGAAGCCCGGTTGCGCGCAAAAATAGTTTGCCTTGTCGATGGCAACGCGCTGTATGCCTCCTGCGGAATTGATTTGTTCGCAAACATAAAGAAGTCTCATAGCTCAAACTGTTTTTCTGAAAAAGACATGAACACCTTTCCCTAATCTGAAAAAACGTGCGACAAGGGCGACGGCGAGGAAAAAAGACAGGAATCGCAACATCGCGGTCGAGTCCGTTCTAAATGTAACGAAACAAATCGCGATGAAAATGAAATACAGGCATTGCCAAAACAAAGACGTATCCCTTTTCTTGTAAAAATAATTTAGGACGAGAGAAAATATTGCGAAGCTGAGGAAGAAGAAATGGTTCCCCCAATTCAAAACGGTTTCCGCTACGAATGTGAAATCCCAGCCGTGATTTGTGAAAGTGGGATATGCGACCGTTTTGAATGCATATGCGGCTTGCCACAAAGCGATATCGCCTTGAAAAGGTCGCAAAACGACCATGTTCAAAATCGCTTGAATATACGTTTTCCCGTACATTAGAGGAAGCGTGCCCTGTGAGACCAGCTCCGAACACCAAATTTGAACGCCTTCCGAATCCGTTGCACAAAGCGGTCTGAAAATTCGAATAGGATTGATGCAGATTTGATCGATTTGGCCTGATAGCGCCTCCCACACCGAGTTGTAATGCCCCCCTCTTGATGAACGCCGAGCCTCCATAAAAAACAGAACAAGATATGCAGGGAGCAACATCCATGATGATCGTTTTAAAAAGGGAAGTATATCTGCGCGCGACATCGCTTTGGCATGAGCGTAGGCGTAAGCGAAAAGCCACGCCAAGAGTGTCATCATCAACATCTTCCGAGCGCCTCCGGCGAGCACGAGTTCTATCGGGAACGCAATCAGCATCGGGGCGATTCTTTTTTGGAATCCGGCGTTGATTAACACATACATGAGAAAGAACGAGCGGATTCCGATTATCCCTGCGATTCCCGCGAATGCGGCATCCGCCGTCAGCGCTTGTTCGCTTGATCCGGAGCCGAGAGCGAACCCGAAGAGGGTAAAGGCAATGTATGTCGCCCAAAACAAGTTAAGGGATTTGCCGCGCGGGAGCATCCATATCGACGGCGGCGCTTGTCGTTTTTCTTTCCACCAGCTTCTGCAAAGAATAAAAACAAAGAAGAATGTCCACAGCCCTATGAGGTTGCGAAGCATATTGTCCGCGACCATGCTGTCCGAAATATCAATGAGAACTCCGCCCAGCGCAAAAGAATCATCAAAACAATAGAAAAAAGAAGTAACCCAATTGTGGACAAAATGTATGCCGCAGAAAATTACAACCGGATTCGCCCAATCTCCGGTTGCCTTTATTGAATAGACACACTGGAGAACGGTGGATATCACCAACAGTGAAGCAAGGATTCCGATCATCGTTTTGTTTTTGAGAGATGTTCGTAAACAATTCGCCAAAGACGAAAAGAAAAAGCCATAAGAAGCATATTGCACTTGTTCGTTACGGATAACCTTCTTGACACAAGCAGGAACGGCAGACGCCGCCTGAAATTGCCATAAAGGAATCTCCATCGAATGTCTTTCTGTTTGGTGAGAAACAAATGGAGCAAGACGAAAAAGTTCATCCCTTCTCGAATATTGAGCGCTAATCGCAATATAACGGTTCTCGGATACGTCTTTTCAAGCAGTGCCCTCACGGCTCTTTGCGCATACAGCACGCTCCACTGCCCTTCTATGCCCCCGTGCATGGCGGAGCCGTGCCGCGCTCTGTAAAAATACAGAGGCTCTTCGGTCGAGACGGCGGACTCCACGCACCGCGCAAAATATTTTGTCGAGAACAACCAGTCCTCACCGACTTTGATTTTTTCATCAAAGCGGAGCTTGTTTTTTTCTATATTTTCATGCGAAAATAAGCGACAGTAGGGACTGCCTTCATAATAATTTCCGTTTTGGACGCGATACATCGCCGCGACACGTCCGACAATCTCAACCCCGCGTAATCGGCATTTTTTTCGCGGGGAAACAGCTCCGGACTCCGACATCGTCGACCAAGAGCACAAGGAGATATCCGCCCCACGTTCCTTTAGGAGTGCGATTAAGATTTCCAAATATTTTTCGCTGACTGTGTCATCGGAATCGACGAAGGCGATCCATTCGCCGCGGGCATGGTCGAGTCCGAGATTGCGCGCAGAAGAGACGCCGCCGTTTTCTTTGTGAAAAACGCGGATGCGCGGATCGCGCGCGGCGTAGTCGTCGCAGATTTTTCCGGAGTTGTCGGGCGAGCCGTCGTCCACGAGAATCAATTCGAAGTCCGGGAACGTCTGCGCGAGAATGCTCTCGATGCATTCGGGCAGATACTTTTCCACCTTGTACACGGGAACAATCACCGAAATCTTCGGGGAGGCGGTTTCTTTTTTCGCCACAGATGTCGCAGATGGGCACAGATGCGTTCCCGCGGAAGGGACTTCTGCGTTCCTCCGTGCAATCTGCGGCTGAAATTTTTCGGAGTTCATTTTTTTGAAAAATCCACGGAGTTCCCCGATTTCACGGATGGAGTTTCGGTGCTCATATCAAAAATTCGTGTAATTCGTGCAATTCGTGGATTGAAACTTTTCGTTCTTCATCGGAGCGAGAGATACATCTCCAATGTCGCACGCCAAACGGCGCGTTGTTCAAAGCGTGAGGCGACGAGCTCGCGGGCGCAGGCGGCGAGCGCGGGAACGAGTGTCGAGCGCGTTTCGACGAAGTGTTTCATCGCTGAAAAAAGCGCAGCTTCGTCGTCCTTCGGGACGATTACGCCGTTTTCTCCGTCGCGGATGATTTCGTTGCAGCCGCTGATGTCCGAAACGATTGCGGGAACGCCCATCGCGCCTGCCTGCAACACGACGTTCGGGAAACCTTCGCGGTGGCTCGGAAGCACAAACGCATCGGCGGCAACGTAATACG
>CAVFCB010000140.1:0-3418 GCA_963620895.1 Bacteroidaceae bacterium
CTATGAAAACCAAAGCATTGTTTTTCTCTTCTCTCATCGCCGCAGCCGCAATGAGCGCCGTTCCCGCGTTCGCAACTGTTTCCACCGGCAAAGTTTCCTCGGGCGGCACGTGGGACAATGATGCGTCTACCTATACGACAGCGACAAAATCCACGGTCGGACAGTATTATTTTGAAGCTAACCGTGATACGCCTGAAGCCGCGATTTCCGCTACGACTGCGATTTCTGACGCAATCGTGATTGGTGGCACTAATGCCGAAACGGATTCAACGAAAGGGCTAATTATCACGGACTCCAATCAAAAGTGTCAGGCGCTTACCGGAACAATCACCGGCGTTGGGATTTTGGCGATTAAGGCGGCGTCCGGCTATGGCACGAGTCAATTGGTTTTTTCCGGAGATGTTTCCGGCTTCAGCGGAAAATTTTACGTGAATACCGGCAACGCTCACACGCTTAGATTTATGGGGACGAGTGAGACGGCTCTTTCCGGGACGGGAACGATTGAGACCAACAAGACGCTTGTTTACGAAAAGAGCAGCGGAGCAACATATGCTATCGCGAATGAATCTCTCTCCGCGACAACGTTGCAGTTCTCCGGCGGGGCAAACTACACGGTTTCCTCGACGGTGACGGGCAACAACTCGACCGCGTCGAACAACACTCTGACAATTTCCGCGGGAACGACGACGTTCACGGGAACGGTTTCCAATTTCGGCACGATCTCCGTTGCGAGCGGCGCAACGGCGGATTTCCAAAACACGGTGTCGGGTAGCGTTTTGACCGCTAATACGAATTCCACGGTGAAACTCTCGTCCACGGGAACGTTCTCGCAACTTTCCGGTTCGGGAACGATTGATCTCGGATCGACGGGCGTAATCAGCCTGACTAATTCGACGAAATTCAGCAATTGGACGGGAACGATAAAGGTCGGTGAACGAACGGACGTCAATGGGACAACAAGCGCGAACTGGAACTGCAACACGGCAACGGTGGAATTTTCCGGTGCGAGCGGTTGGTTGAACGGATTCAACGGAGGAACTTACAGCGCGAACATTAAGCTCGTTGATACGGACAGCGGGAAATCTGCGTTCTCGTGGAAAGACGGTTCGTCTTCGACGAAGCCGGTTGTGACGCTTTCCGGAAAAATTACCGGGACGGGAACGTTCGACAGAACCGGTACCGGCTACAATCAGTCTTTTGTTTTTTCCGGCGATCTTTCCGAATTCACGGGAACGTTCAAGCATACGGGCTCGTTGAACGCTGCCTCGCTTACGTTCGGCGGGAAAACGACAGCAATTGAAGGGACGAGCACCGGCTCCGTCACGGGAACGTCTGAGATTAACTGGTATCAGGGATCTTTGAGTTCGAGCCAAGACAAGCGCGTTTATTTCAACTATTCGAACGACGTGCGTTCGGACAGCACGATTACTTCCGCGATTCTTGTCAAACAAGGCGCCGGCTCGCTGACGCTGACGGGAACGAACACTTACACGGGCGGGACGACGGTTTCCGCGGGAACGCTCATTGCGGGAAGCACGAGTGCGTTCGGCGCGGGCGCGCTGACGGTGAACTCGGGCGCAAGCGTTTCTGCAAACGGGAACGCGGTCGATCTCGGTTCGGGCGCAGTTACGATTAACGGCTCCTACGTCGTCACGGCGGGCGGTTCGCTCGCAACGAGCGGCGCAATCACGTTCGGCTCGACGGGAACGCTCGACATTACCGGGATTACCGCCTCCGGCACTTACACGATTTTCGGCGGCACGGGAACGGTTTCCGGGCTGAGCATTTCGAATGTCACCAAAACTTCCGGGCGCGATGCCGTCGTGTTCGCGGAAGACAACAAATCTTTCACGCTGACGACCGGTTCCGCCTACGATTTGACGTGGTCGAGCACCACGGGAACGTGGGACACGTCCACGACTTGGACAAATAACACGACCGGCGGCGAAGCGAATCCGACGTTTGCGGACGGCGATACGGTGACGTTTGCGGCGAGCGAAACTGCGGCGAAAACAATTTCCGTTGTCGGCGCAAAGGAAGCGCAGGCGGTGAACGTGACGGGCGGCGACTACGCTTTTTCCGCGGGAACGGACGGTTCGCTCGACGTGCGCGGCGCGTTGACGATTTCTGGCGGCGCGAGTTTGGCGTTGAGCGATGGCGTGCTCGGCACGGTGACGGGCGGAATTTCGCTCGCTTCGGGCGCGAAGCTGAACCTCAGCGGCACGGCGATCGGCGGGCTGTCGAATGTCGTTTTCGGCGCGGGAACGGTGGTTTTGACCGGCGACTCAACGGAACGCTTCCTCGCTACGGCAAATATGCTCACGGGCGGCATTTCGGTTGAAAAGACCGGCACCGGGAAAGTCACCATCAATACGGCGCAGAGCTACACGGGCGGCACGACGATTTCCCAAGGCAATCTCGGCGTCGGAAACAACGAGGCGCTCGGCACGGGAACGATTACGCTGAACGGCGGTCAAATGACGCAGAACGGTTCTCTGACTTTTGACAACGCATTCGTCATCGGCGAAAACGGCGGCACCATTAATACGCAAACGAACGCGATGACGATTTCCGGAAAAATTTCCGGCACGGGAACGCTGACGAAACAAGGCACGGGGACGCTGAAACTGACAAACACGGAAACGTCGGTCAACATGGCTCTGTCCGGGGGACATCTCGCGCTCTCCGGCGCAACGGTCAATATCGTTTCTGCGAATTCGTCGTCGAGCAACATCACATTTAACGGCGCCGGCGGCACCGTTGTTTTCAAAGGCACAACGGACACCGACACCACAGCCAAGACTTATACCGTCGGGGAGATTAAAACGGACTCTTCCGACAATTACGCGCGCAACGTGACGATTGAAAGCGGCGCTACGGTCAACGCGACCAAGTTCACCAATTCTTGGGGGATGCGCACGTTGGATGTGGACGGCGTGCTGAAAGTTTCCGACACGTTTTCTTTTGCGACCGGTTCCAATGGCAACCAGACGACAAACGTCATCACAGGCGACGGGACGATTTCTGCGAAGACGGTAGAAATCGGGAATGTCGGGACGTACACGATTAGCGTTAATCGGCTTGAAATCGGAAGCGGCGGAATCACGCTCAGCAACAAGCGTGGCGCCGACAAGTTGACCTATCTCGGCAAAACGACGATTGCCGCAACGGATAACTGGTCGTCCGATGTTCCCGCAGCTCAAAGTTTCGTCCTGAATTCTTCAGAAGGCACGACTTTCGAAACGCAGAAAGCCGATGGCACTGCAACGGCGGTGGCTTTCGCCGGCATATTCTCCGGTTCCGGAAATCTTATCAAAACCGGCGCGGGAACGCTGACGCTGAAAGGCGCGAACACGTTCACGGGCGATGTGAAGATTGAGAAAGGAACGATTGAAGCGACGAACGCGAAAGCGCTCGG
>CAVFCB010000141.1:0-3374 GCA_963620895.1 Bacteroidaceae bacterium
CATTTTTTTCTTGCCGCGTTCCCGCGGAAACATTTCCATTTTCTGCTTTCAAATGGCAGACAGCACCTACAGCAGAGAGCTTACCGTTCAAAACAGGATGGGAATCCACGCGCGCCCGGCGGCGATGATCGTGCGTATCGCGAACAAATTTCCCGCCGTCGGTCTCGATGTCGTCAAGGACGACGAGCAGGTAAACGGGAAAAGCATTATGGGGCTGATGATGCTCGCCGCCGGATGCGGGGCGAAACTCAATTTCATCGCAACGGGTCCCGCGGCGGACGCCGAGCGCATGCTCGACGATTTGCAGGCGCTTTTCGAACGTCGTTTCGACGAAGACGAAAAAGCGTAAACGCGCTTAAAGCTTAAAAAGCTCCGGGCGCAGCAACAGCGCTTTCGCGAGCGCGGCAAGCATCAGCGCGTGTCGCATTTCCCCGCTGCGTGCGATTTCGAGCGCTTCCTGCGGCGTTGCAAGTTTCATTTCGATTTCTTCGTTCGCGTCGAAATGCGTTTCCGCCGTGCGTTCGCATTTTTCCGCGAGCACGAAATGGCAACGGTTGGAAAAAATCGCCGGATTCGACGCCGCATTTCCCAGCGAGGAAAGCGTTCCCGTGAATCCCGTTTCCTCTTCGAGTTCCCGCGCCGCCGCGCAAAGAAAATCTTCGCCGTCGTCGATGACTCCGCCCGGAAATTCCCACGAGAGCGCACGAATGCCGAAACGAAACTGATTGACGAGCACGATTTTCCCGTCGGTCGTCACGGGAACGACCGTCACCCAATCCGGCGCGTGCGCAACATAAAAATCCCCCGCGCGCCCGTCGGTCGGATGTTCGAAGTGTTCCTTGAAAACATCAAAGACAACGCATTTCGCGTGGCAGGTTTCCTGTGTGAGATTCCAGATTTTCGGGCGAGGCATGGCGGGAACGAGAGTTGAAGTTTTGTTTTGAAAAAAAAGAAGCGCCCGCCGGGAAAAGCGGGCGCATTCGAAAACGAAAAGCGATTATCGCCGTTCGGGAACGTTCAGTTTTTGTCCGATTTGGAGGCGTTTCGGATCAAGTCCGGGATTCGCGTCCATGAGCGCTTTCGTGGTAATGCCGAGTTCCCGCGCGATTTTGCCGGGATTGTCGCCTTGCTTGACCGTGTATTTGCCGCCGGAGGTCGTAGCCGCCGCCGTCTGCGTTCCCGTGGCGGGCGTGTTGTTGCCGGCGCGCGCGGCAGGCGTTGCGGCGGGAGCGCTGCGGCGTCCCTGCTCAAGCTGCGCGAGGCGCGAAGTAAGCTCGTTCGTGCGCTTGATGACTTCCGCCTGCGAGTTCGCAAGCGTGCGGTAATCCGCCTTGACCGAGGATTCGAACTGCGCGAGATCCGTTTTGATGACGGAAACGCCGTCGTTCCCGGCGCTCATGTTGCGAGCGAGCGCGGCGGACTGTTTCGCTTCTTCCGCAGCTTCCGCGACTTCCTTTTGCAACGATGTCTTCATGCGTTCAAGACCGCTTTTCGTATTGAACGCAAAAATGAACGAGAGCCCGCCGAGAACGAACGCCGCGATCGCGAGAATGAGCGGGATTTTGGATTCCGTTCCGGTCGGTTCGATGCCGCCGTCGATTGAAGAATTTTCCATGATGTTTCCTGTGATTTTCTTAAAAATGATTGTGAGCACGTAATGGAATATTGTGTTGACAAGAAGAGCAATAAAAAACGATGCTCAAAAAAAACTCGGCGGGCGTTAGCGCAGTCCGGTAGCGCATCTGCTTTGGGAGCAGAGGGTCGGGGGTTCGAATCCCCCACGCCCGATTAGAGTGAATGGTTGTAAGGATGCGGGATAGGCGCGTGGAAGCGGCTTAGGTAAAAGGATTGCGCGGGAGTGTGTGAAACCGAATGAAACCGTAGGCGGCGGTGTTGCGGCGATGGACGTTGACACTAAAATGACACTGTGTTTAGTGGCGTGAGATGATTTTTTTGAGGCGAGCGGCTTGTTCCGCGAGGATTGCATGCGAGGCGCGTCGTTCCTCTTCCTCGGCGCGTTTTTGCTCGGCGCGGCGAGCGGCGAGGATTTCGCGGGCGCGTTTCATACGGGCGCGTAGCTCGGTGCGGATTTTCTGTTGTTTCGCGGGGGAAGAACCTGCGATGGCGGAAGCTGCTCCGCGTTGCACGTCGGCTTGCGCGACGTCGTCGAGGACGCCGTGAGCGACGAGGTAGACTGCGATTGCGTCGCGGAGCACCTCGCCGACCTTTTTGTGTTGGAGTTCGGCGAGGTGTTCGGCGGCGTTTTTGACCGCGTCGGAGATGTGGAGTTGTATTTTAGGAGTTAGCATCGGAAGCTTTATTTTTCGGTCGAAAGAGGTGTGCGTTGATGTAGGCGAGGATTACGCAAGTTTGGATTCGCCATTCGGCGGTATTCGGGAAAGCGGCGCAGTAGTCTTTGAGTTTTGCGTAAAGCTCAGGAGCGATGCTTGTGGAGTTGAATGCCTGCGGGAGTTCCCGGGAATTGTTGTCGGCGTCGTCTTCGTCGGCGAAATCGTTCTTCGGAGGTGTTGGGAGTTCGGGCGGCTTCGGGAAGAGGTCGAATGCGACGTCGAAGTTTTCGGCGACGGAGGAGAACCAAAAGTTGAAAGCTTCGTTGTAGAACGCGGAGATTTTGATATCGCGCCCTGCGGCGATGTTCTTTGCGAGCTCGTGGATGAGTTTGGGGATGCGGACGAATGAGGTTTTGTTGTTATTCATGGTTGTTTCAGATTTTGTGTTTACGTGTTGAAAAAAGGTGGTTGAGGCGTGCGCGTGATTCCGAGGCGGAGAGTGTTTTCAGGTCTGTGCGTTCACCTCTTGTTTTCGGGTTGTATTGTTCGACGTAGATTCCGTTCTGTCGCAGATACTGATAAACAGCGTTGCGAATGACGTTGTTGACGCCGACACCTTTTGTCTGCGCAAAATCACGCAGTACGGAGGCAGTTTCGTGCGAAAACGCGATACTGAAATAAACACTGGATTTTGTTTCAGGCATCGAATACTCCTTTCTGGATTTTCAGGTCGGATCGTGAACCTTTGCCTGTCGAATTAGCGATGTCGTCTGTGGGGATTCCGTTCGCGTTGAGATAAAGCATGCAAGCCTGACGAACAAGCCACGGGAATGGCTTTTCTGTTCGAACGGCGTGTTCACGTAGTAGTCTGGCGAGTTCTATCGGAAACGAAATACCGATTAGCTCACTGCTTTTTGTTTTTAATGTGCTCATCGAATACTCCTTTCTGTGTTTGCGCTGTTCGTCTTTCGGGTTTGTAGGTGGAATTAAATACTGCGGGCATTCGTCAGTAAAGCGAAAGCGTGAACGGAACGGTTGAGCGCAGAGCCTCACCAAAAACAACACCCCTTCGGTGTCGTTTTT
>CAVFCB010000142.1:0-3369 GCA_963620895.1 Bacteroidaceae bacterium
TATTCTGCGTGCGCTCCCGCGGGAACGCAACGCAAACGCGCGGCGGCGGAGAAAAACGAATTTCCGCAAATCGGAGAAGCCGCCTTCCCGCGAATTTTTTTTGAAACTTTCTCGCCTTGACTTTCGGTTTCGGGGGGGGGGTATCTTTGTCTCACATTTCTCACATTTTTTACTACTTCTATGATTAATTCCAACTCTCCCCACCAACGCGTACGCGCCAAAATCGAAAACCTCGTCAAAGAGTTCACCGACTCCGTAAAAGCGAAACTGTGCGGCATGGAAAAGAAACTGACGGAGGTTTCTCAAGAAAGCACCCGAACCCGCCGACAAAGCATCGAAGCAGAACGCTCGCTCGAAGGAAGCGTGCGCAAGATGAGAAAGGAGCTGCACGAGCATTTCGGCAAAGTTGACGGGAACGCCACCGCACTCAAAGCAGAAATCTCCGCCAAGTTCAAAACATTCGCCTCCGATTTTGAGCGAGACAAAGCCGTTGCCAAGCAGACGCAGAACGCGGTCAATCAGAACATGGAGCGCATCAGCGAGCTCCTCGACAATTTGCGAGAATTTTCCGCAAAAAAAGAAAAGGACGTTCGCCGGCTTCAGGAAGGCTACGACTGGTGCATTTTGAAGAACTTCGTGAAAGGCATCACCTTCGTATTGCATGAGATGCAAGAGAAAATCAATGCGCTCGAAGAATCAAAGGACGCTCACGCCGAAACGCTGAAATATTTTCGCGACTATCTTCTGGAAGAACTGGAAAACAACGGTGTTGAGCGATTCGGAGACGAATTTGTCGGGCAGAAAAAACCGAATGCCTGCGCAGACGCGGAATTTTCTCCGATTAACACGAACGATCCCGCGCTCAATGAACAGGTTTCTCGCGTTCTCGCTTACGGTTTTCGTTATAACGGCGGAGACGGGAACGGGAAAATCGTAAAAACCGCACGTTTGGAATTTTATCGCTATTCCCCTGCACCCGCTGCAGACACGCACTCGGCGCCGGAGAAAACACCTTCAGAAAAATAATCATTAATCTTTAAGAAAAGGAAATATCATCATGGGAAACAGATTAGCAGGCATCGACCTTGGAACCACCTACTCCGCTCTCGCCGTTTTGAACGATATCGGGAAGCCCGAAATCGTTCCGTCAAGCGTTGACGGCTGGCGCATCATGCCGTCGGTCGTCGCCTTCACCGACGGAGGCGAAGCAATTGTCGGACAAAGCGCGAAAAATCAGCTTACGTCTTCTCCGGAACACGTAGTCGCGAGAGTCAAACGTGAAATGGGGAATCCCGGAAAAACCTACGAAGACGTTGCTTTCGGAAAGCCTTATACGCCGATTGAGATTTCCGCAATGATTCTGCGAAAATTAAAGGACGACTGCACGGATCAGGGAGAAATCAAAGACGTCATCATCACCGTTCCCG
This sequence comes from Bacteroidaceae bacterium, assembly GCA_963620895.1. Taxonomy (GTDB): domain Bacteria; phylum Verrucomicrobiota; class Verrucomicrobiia; order Opitutales; family UBA953; genus Spyradosoma. Next base: position 1,428 of record CAVFCB010000142.1, read on the forward strand.
CCGCATTCGATGAAGTGCAACGCAAGTCCACGATGGACGCGGGAACGATCGCCGGGCTGAACGTGCTCGGGATCGTCAACGAACCGACAGCCGCCGCGCTTTACTACAGCAGCATTTCCAACGTGAACGGGAACATCCTCGTTTACGACTTGGGAGGCGGAACGTTCGACGTTACCATCATCAGAATGAACGGCGGGCAGGTAGATGTCGTAACCTCCAAAGGCGATGTAAATTTGGGCGGGATCGATTTCGACCGCGAAATATTGCGCATCGTGAACAAAAAACACACGGAACAAACCGGTCGCCCGTTGCTTCCGAACGAATTTCTGGAAAACTTCGACGAGTCGCTGTTGTCGCATGACGAAAAAGTTTCCCTCAACCACCTCATGGATTTGGCGGAAGGCAAAAAACGAGCGCTGTCGAAAGACGATTCTCAAAATTTTCGATACAAAGGCACCTCAATCCCGATTTCCCGCGCAGAATTCGAAGAAGCGATTTCGGACAAAATCGCGACAACGGAGATGCTCATCGAGAATGCCCTCGAAGACGCAAAGATGACGCGCAACGACATCGACAAAATCTTGCTCGTCGGCGGCAGCACGCGCGTTCCCGCAGTCTATGAGAGCGTAAAGGCGTTTTTCGGGAAAGCACCGGAACGCGCGGTGAACGTCGACGAAGCAGTCGCTCTCGGCGCAGCGATTTTTGCGGGAATGCGCAAAGTCGAACAAGGCGGGAACGTCTCGGCGTCCATCGCACAGGCAGTGAGAAAAATCGCGCTCACGGAAGTTTGCAATCGTTACTTCGGGACGTTGGCGTTTGGCACCAACGAAAAAACCGGCGAGAAAGAATTGCAGAACTGTATCATCCTTAAAAAGAACACTCCGCTCCCGTGCACCGCAACGGAAACGTATTACACAATGGTGGACAATCAACGCAAGGTTTCCGGCGAAGTCACCGAATGCGAAGAGGAAACGCGAGACAAAGACGCCGTTTCCATCGTCGGCGAAATCCCGATTAAACTGCCGGCGGGGCTACCGGAAGGCTCGCCGCTTGAGTTCACCTACGCCTACGACAAGAACCAACGCTTGGCAATTTCGATCAAACTCCCCAACGGAGACCGCGTAAAAGCTGAAATCTCCTATTCCACCTCGGGAGTGCTGATGAGCCCGATTGAAATTGAGCGCAAAAAAGCGGAAATGAACGATTTCATCATCGAGTAATTCAAAAAAAAATGAGTGGTCTCATTGTCTTCCTCGTTATCGTCGGTCTTATCTTCTTCATTCGCCAGCTTATCAATAACGCCAAAAACGATCTCGGTTCCGCGCCGCAAAATAAACCTGCTCCCGCGCCGACTCGCAACAATATCGAGCCCGATATCTTGCGTATCTTAGAGCGTCTGCGCGACATAAGAGCAGAACGGACAAATCTTCAACTAGCGAACGTCAAACTCGCGGTTCTGGTTTCCCGCGCAGACGGACACGCCGATGAATGCGAAGCTGCGGAAATCAAATCGTTCGTCATAAACATTCTCGGCAAGACTGCAACCGCCGCGACCAAAAGCATATTCAACGAAGCCATCGCGGAATGTTTCCGCGTTCCCGCAGACCAAATTCCGAGAAAAATTACAGAATGTTGCCGCGAGGTTAACGATGCGCCGCTCTCGGATCGGCTGAATTTGTTGAATTTGCTTTTCGACGTTATCATGAGCGACGGAAGCGTTGCCGAAGCAGAGCTCAACATGCTCGAAAAAATTGCAGACGCGCTAAATCTCGACCGCGAAGAATACATGAAGCGTCGTAACAAGGCACTTCCGCTTTCCGCCTACGAAAAGACGATTTCCGGCTCGCAGACTGATCGGATTCTTGGGATTTCCTCTGACATGAATGACGAAGAAATCCGCGCCCGCCTAAGCAAAATGTATCGGGAATGGAATGCAAAGACT
>CAVFCB010000143.1:0-3342 GCA_963620895.1 Bacteroidaceae bacterium
GGTGAAGGAAGAGGTTGAACCGGGAAGCACGGCGATTGGGGATGCGCTTGCGTGGGCAGGGCGGAATCGCGGGAGCACGTTTGCGAATGCGGTGAATTCGGATGTGGCGGCATTGCGTAGCGGGCGTCGTTATCAGCGACCGTTGGAACGGACGGAGCGGGAATCGCACCGTGCGGCGGCGGCGGCGGAGAGAGTGGTGAATTCTCCTGACATGGAGGCGTTTGCGGCGCGATATGAGAAGATGTTCCGCAGGCTGGGCATGGAGGAAGACTTGGTTCAGCAGGGGAAGACGTTTTATTCGCATTTGTTTGAGAACATTAAGGCGAGTGCGGAAGCGGTGTACACGGAGCGCGGGTTTAAAGTTAAGTCGGCGTTGCGTTTGAGTGAAAAGGCTGCGCGTAAGAGCGGAGTGAACATGAGCAAGGCGGTTCTCGGGCTTATGCGTGCGTATGAGTTGCCTGTTCTCGGGAGTGCGGAAGGCGGAGTTATCGGCTGGGGGCGCAAGGTTGCGGAGAAGCTGAGCGGGCAGACGTCGGATGCGGCGTTGGGGCTTGAAGCGTTGAAGCGTGTTTTAGCGGCGCACTATCATCGTTGGTCGGTGCGAGTGTTGAGTGCGGGGGCGGCGATTGAAGCGGAAGGGAAGATTGAGAAGCTTGAAGAGGCGCAAGACACGGAGGCTGTGCTTACGATTGCGGACGGCTTGGAGGCTCTTTTGTCGGAAAAGACGAACAAGGCGTCGGAGGCGGAGCTTCGGACTGGAGCGAAGCGGATGTTGGCGAAATACGGGCGTTTTTATGAAGGCAAGGAGCTTTCGGATCGCAAGTATGAAGGCGGAGCGGAGCGTTTTCTGCATTTGTTGTCGAAGTATGAGCGTTTGCGTGCGAGCACCAAGCACTGGGAAGCGGAGTTTAACAAGCGGCGGACGGCGTATGAGGGAGTTTTGGAGCATCCGGGCTCGACGCGTGTTCAGAAGATTGAAGCGTTGGCGGGCATGGCGGCGTTGGCGTATTGGTGGGCGAAGCCGTTGCGAGACATGAATGCGGCGGAGCTGATTGCGTTGACGGAGAAGATTGCCGAGGTTGAGACGGACGGAGCGCTTGCGAAGCGCAATGCGGAGATTGAGCGTGCGGAAATGCTTCACGAGGCGTGGGGCAAGGTTGCGGAAGCGATAAAGCAGAGCGCGGCGAAGAAAGGCGGCAATCCGAACAAGAATTCAAGTTGGGCGCGAAGCGGGCTTAATTTCGGGCAGAGTCTTCGGAGCAAGCTTGAATCTGCGGTTCGGTTTGCGGATGACGGGACGTATGAGGAAGCGATGGAAGCGATTCGGCAGATTGACTTGTTGGTGACGGAAGCGAACAACAAGGCTGCGGGGAAGGTTGCGGATGACGAGTATGCGTTTTTTGCGGCGTTGTTGCGGTATGCGGGCAAGGACGTCAAGATTGCGTCTGATCGGCATCACATATTTGCCTATGTCGGGATGTCGCGTGCGGCTGGGAACGTGGTTGTCGATCTGATGTCGCGAGCGAAAGGCGGCGAGAAGTTTTCTGCGGACGGCAAGGAAAAGCGGACGTGGCTTGAGTTGATGGCGCAATGGCTGATGATGAATCAGCGTGAGTGGGCGGACATGTTTGACGGGAAAAAGGAAGCGGAGATTCCCGAGGGGAGCAAGGCGGCGTGGAAGAAATGGAAGCAACAGGAAGAGTTGGCGAAGTTTCTCGGCGAGAAGCGAGTTCGGCTTGCGGAAGAGACGTCGAAGATTCTGCAGGCGCGAGCGGAGGAGATTGATGCGCAGTCGGTGAAAGACACGGGCGTAGGGCTGAGTTATCGTCGCGGCGAAGGGTATTTCCCGATTGTCCACGAGTTGGATTCGTATATGAGCGGCTTGCGCGTTCATGCGTTCGGCGGAGTTCCCTCGGTTGTTCCGAAGATTCTCACGCCGAGAAAGCACAGCCGAAAGGACATTGACGAGCACGCGGACATGCTGAGTATTTTCCGCAGGCAGATTTTTGACACGGCGCAGTATACATCGTTCGGTGAGACCGGTGCGGGAGCGGTGCTTCGCGGCATAATGGAAGAAGAATCTTATGCGGAGATGCGGAAGAATGTTGCGAGCGTTCTCGGAGCGAACACTGCGAACTCGATATGGCGGCACATGGCGCAGGTGTTGAGCGGTCGAATGGAGGGCGAGAATTTTTACGGCGAGCGAGTCTGGTATGACCGGGCGTTCGGCGTGTTGCGTTGGATTACGCGGTGCTTGGGGCTTGCCTACAACTTGGTGTCGGGCGCGAAGCAGGTGGTCGGCGGCATTCCTGCCTATGTGAATGCCTACGGATTCAGAGCGACGCTTATGGCGGTGCTGAAGAAGCCGTTGCCGAGCATTGAAACTATGTTGGAGCTGATGAACAGCGACGGTTATGTGCAGCGCTACGGGAACAACGAGATGAATCGGATGTTGTCGGAAGTACGCATGAGCGGCGGAATCATTCCGCCGAAACTGGCGAAGATGTTTATGCGAGCGGAGAACTACGCGATGATGTTCACGGCTTACGGAGACCGTGTGCCGATGTTCTTGGTGGGGACGGCGATTTACACGGCGATGAAGAACGAATACATTGCGCAAGGGAAGACTGAAGCGGAAGCGATGCGGCTTGCGCAACGTGATTTTTGGCAGGTTCAAGACCGAACGCAGCAGGCGCGACATATTCAGAACACAGACCAAATTTCGCGCGAGAGCGGCGACACGATGAAGATGTTCGTGCAATTCCTGACATCGCCGATTCAGTTTGTGAGCGATGAAATTCACGCTTATGAAATGGCGATTGCCCGCAAGGATTATGCGGCGTTGGCGAAAGCGGCGACGGTTGCGTTCCACAATCACGTGTTGCAAGCGGGCGCGATGTATTTGGTGACACTTGCGGTGCGTGCGCTGTTGGGCGATGATGACGAGGACTGGCTGACGAAGCGTGATGTGGCGATGTTCGTGCTTGGAAGCTGGGAAGCGATTCCGCTTATCGGGAACGCGATGGAGACGAGTTTGTTGCTGTCGTTCGGCGAAAACACCTACGGTTCGACGATGTTTGCGCCGAGTGCGACCGAGACGACGACGCGGCTCGTTCAACGCGCAGGAAAGTTTTTCAAAACGATGTTTGACGGCAAAGACGGCACGACATCCAAGGCGGCGCTGAAGCTTGCGGAAAGCTCTGCGGCGGTGCGGTATATGATCAAGACTTGGAACAAGTATGTAGATGACGACGAAGATTGATTGTTTTCACCGTTGACAAGGCGGGGCGCGGTGCGGAATATGATTTCTGCAATTGCGCCCCGACGTGGGGAGGGCACAGC
>CAVFCB010000144.1:0-3273 GCA_963620895.1 Bacteroidaceae bacterium
CTCGCCCTTGCTCGGACGCTTCCTCTCCCGCGACCCCATCGAAGAACAAGGCGGGCTGTATGCGTTTGTCAGAAATGCTCCGGTGAAACACATAGATATTGTTGGTCTACAGTCGGTGTCTCCCGGGTGTGAGTGTCCGAAAGAACAACAGGAACCGCCTATAGGAATCGTGTTTCCGGAAGAAGATCCGGATATTTTCACGAATCTATTGAAAGAAATTTTCAAGGAGCTTTTCATGGAGAGAGCGTTAACGAATCCAGATGATTATTATTTTGAAAGAATGAAAGACTTTTCCGAATTCCGAAAGAACGAGATTCTCGTTCTAAAAATAGGGGTCGGAATGAAGTATAGCGGATTCAGCGGCGGAGGAAATGTGCGGTTGTCGCCCGGGCATGGCTGGGAGCCCGGAATCGGCGCTGGGCCTATCCCCGGAGGAGACAGCGGAGAACCTGGCGGGTTTATTAACATTAAAATAACGTGGCGATTCTAATGAAAACGATTCTGAAAATTTTAGCTACGGCGATTTCATCATTTTTTCTTGCTCCGCTGTTGTTTGCGGAACGAGTGCTGTTTGATGTAGATGAATGGGGCGTTCCCGAGATTCGCACGGAGGAACGAGTTTTTTTGGAGGGGAATGCGGATCTGTACCTGCTTCCTATTTACGAGAAGACCGAGGTCTGGGCGCAACTAATGAAAAACCTTGCAGAGAGCGACGATCCGGACATGGATGTCCTGATTGCAGCCTGTGCGGATCGCATTCTGCCACTGCGGGAGAAGATCGCCGTCGCGGATATATTGCTGAAAAAATATTTCGGAGATACAGAATATCCGATGACAAGTGCGATAGTCGGTCAGATTCGCAAACTCTCGAAAGAAAATCCGCCGATGTTGAATTTTTATTTGGAAAAGTTTTACCGGATGAAACACGGCAACAACCTCTCCGTTTTCTTTTTAGATATGGGCGGAGCTTCGTTCCCGCTTCATTGTGAACTGATTAGGCACACGCTTCGGAAATCGGGTGCGCAATATGAAAAGTTGCGGACAACGCTTTTTCAAAAAATTCGCGAAACTGCGAATTTGCAAAATCAAGGCGGAGATTTGAAATTGGCGGAGGCAAATCTGATGATTGATGTTTTCGCACGTTTCCCGTTGTTGGCGAAACCGATCCCGCTACTTGCCGAAAAGGAGCGAACTCGCGATTCTAAAACATTGCGAGTTGCAGGTAAACGCTGGTCTCCGGACTTCCTGACTGTGGCTTCAGATTTCGAGTCTCCGCTCACGTATCGAGCGTGTGTCCCCGTTTTGGAGCGATTGGGCGAGGAAGGATTTTGGCATGCCTGCATCGTGCTCGCCTTGTGCAAAGAGGAATCCGAGGAATGGAATGATGCTGCATATTTTATCTATCTGTATTTGACGCGGGAACACAGCTTCGCTGCACTTGGAGGATTGACCGAGCATCTTTTTTATGCGTTGGCGGAGCAAGGAAAGAGTGCGGAAGCATTGACGCTTTTCGAATATGTTTGCGGCATGGAGGAAAAGCTGAAATTTTCTGAAAGGTTTTTTATCACGCCGACTATTCTTGAAAAAGCAGCCGAACTCGAGCAGAAATGTTCTTCGCTCGAATTAGAACGCGCACGTGCGGAAGGCAAGCGCATGACAAATCAGGGCTATTACGAGAACGCGGAATTTGAAACGCGCTTTCAGAATGCCTTGCGGGAACGATGCCGAAAGGAAATCTTGTCGGAAGACATAGCAAGGAGATGAATAAATTAGCATGCATATCGATGCTGTTTGTTCGACACGGGCGTCGCGTGGAGAAACGTGTGCTCAACGCATCGGGAACGCGAACGTTGCGGGAACGCTACGTTTACGTGGGTTACACCTGCGTGCAGATTTTGAACGGCGATGGCGGGAACGCGGTCGTGAAGGAATTCGTGTGGGATCCGACAGAACCGGTTGCGACACGTCCATTGATGTTCGGCTACGCGAGCAAGGAAAAATATCTGTTCTACATGTTCGACGGGAACAAGAACGTTTCGGACGTCTTTTACTTTGCGCTCGGAAACGGTGTCGGGGCACACTACGAATACGCGCCGTTCGGTGCGATTACGCGAACGGCAACGTCGACGCGCATCGGGAATGTGGACATCGTCGCGGACAATCCGTTCCGCTTCAGTTCGGAATACTACGATCCCGAGCTCGATCTCGTCTACTACAACTATCGCCACTACTCGCCCTTGCTCGGACGCTTCCTCTCCCGCGACCCCATCGAAGAACAAGGCGGGTTGAATCTGTATGCGTTTTACGGAAATGCGATTCAAGAAACAGATGCGTTAGGGCTAATGATTGCTCCCGGTTCGGAAATTTGGCACCCTCTTCGCCCGCGCCAGGAAACCGTGTCGAAAGATGATCCTGTAATTTCTTGCTATAAAGCGGTGAAAGAGTTGTGGGAGGCTTATGAAGACATGCGTACAGCAAACACCATTGGCGCCGACAAATACTTTCACTGTATAGGAATGTGCAAGGCAACACGTAAGTCTGATAGGGCGTTAGTCGTTTTTCTTGCGAAACTAAGAGAAGTTTCGGATTTGCTCCGCAAGGGCGTGGAAAACGGATTTAAAGTTCCTCTCAAAAACGCCGAAGACTCTCTTAAAGATATGGAAGCTAACATGAAAGGGATTGATTGTCCCGGCGACAAAACTTGCGAGGAGTGTTGTTGTGAATACAAGGTGAAGGGGCGTTGACGGTTCCTCTGTTTTCAATGAGGCTTTTCATAATCATTGTCGGAGTTCTTGTCGTGTACTGCGGCGAGTTTATGTGTTCGCGCCATGAACGACTAGAAATTGATTGCCCGGAAGATTTCGAGATGTTGAAGAGCTCGGAGTGGACGCACGACGTTGATTCCGGCGATGTATGTTGCTCGATTAAAATGACGGCAACCGAAATGGATATATTTCGGCGAAGCCTAAAAGAGAAAGGCTATGTTTGTACCAACCGTAGCAGAAATAGAGAATCTTTTGAAAAAGAAGAACGCCTTTTGAAAAGGTTGGAAATAATTCATCTCGGGGCGCAAAGGATCCAATTGATATATACGGTTTCGCCAAATGCTTCCCTTTAAGAACCATCCGGGAACGACACTCACGTTCGCGCGCGATTCTCACGGGCGCGAAACTTCGGCGACGCTCAAACGCATGATTTACTGGGATTCGACGGAGGAGACGGCGAACAAGTTCTGCAAAAAACAGGCCGCAACGAGTTATGCTCTTTGTTTGG
>CAVFCB010000145.1:0-3186 GCA_963620895.1 Bacteroidaceae bacterium
CATGTTCCTCCAACCCAGACGGTCGTCGCCACGTCGCGGCAAACTGAACGTTCCCGCAAAAACACTTTTAACACAAACAAACACAAGAAGAACATGATGCAACTAACAAGAATTACGCCTGAAAAGATAGCGGAAATTTCCGATTGGTATTGGGATTTCGGAAGCAGAAGAACCGGAGCCTATGTGCTGTCACGTGGCGCTTGGCTGGACAAGATTCAGCGGACGCTTCGACACTATTCGGATATATGTTATTCAGAAGAGCACTTCAAACGCCCTTCAGTTGCAGTTTGGGGGCCCTCGCAGTCGGGAAAATCCACGTTGCTTGCGTCCGCCATTGATTACGGCGAGGGGGCGCTGAATTGGGACGGGAGCGGTATGCAGTTCGTGGCGAAATCGAAATCCGATAAAAATAGTTTTAACCCGAACAATCGTGGGAGCGATGCATCGGGGTGTGTCGCGCGCTACGTTATGCGGGAACAAGTCGAGCACCCGGAGGCCCCAATCGAAATCTGTTTCGTCGAGGAACGGGACATTCTGATGTCTCTCGCATTCGGTTATCTTTCGGAGATGGAAGGAAAGGCGCCGGACGGAACACGCAGGTATTTCGGCGCGGAAAATTTGCGCGAACTTCTCGGTCGTCTCAGTGATGCTGCGGGCGCGGGAACGCCGAGAAAGGAATATTTCCCGATGCTTGTTGCCGTGGTCGATGTAATCGAGGCACTGATTTCCGCGAAGCAGGAGCGCTATTCCAATCTCGCGACACAATGGGAACAGCTTCGGTGCGAAATTTTCAACTGCGATGCGTTGCTTGCGTCGAGTGATTCTGTTCTGGCTTTTGCGGCGGAAATTTTCTGGGACGGCTGGGAAAGCCTAACGGACATTTGTGTAAAGCTGTTGGGAACGCGCGATGCGTTACGGGAAAAATACGGAGATAAGCGATTTTTCTGTTCGCTGAAATTTGCGTCGATTCTCTTGGATATCGCGGCTGCGGAAAACAAAGATGTGCGGGAACAGCTTTCCGGATTTGGTGAATGTTCGCTTGGCGATGGCGAAGTCGCGTTTGTGTCCGGCGGGAACGGAGGTTTCGACGAGGTGATGGATTTTGCGTTGTTACAGGCTCTGGTCGCGGTGCTTGTAGTTCCGCTGAAAAAGAGCGTGATTGAGAAATCCGCCCCTGCGCTTTGCGAATTGTTGAGCACTGCGGACGTGGTGGATTTTCCCGGCGTTGCCAACGAAGCCAAAGGAACGGAAGCTTCACGGCTGAATGACGAAGCCCTGAAAAAAAATCCGCTTCTTGGTTTGACCAAAGTGCTGAAACGCGGGAAGACGGCATCCGTTGTTATCGGCTATTCTCGCAATCTGAACATCGACGTTTTTGCGATTCTGATGCGGATGAACAAATACGCGCAGAAGCCGGAGCAACTGAACGCAGGTGTTGCGGCATGGTTTGATGCTATGTTGCAGAAACCGTTTGATAATTCCACTGCGGCAGAATTGCCGATCAACATCGTCCAGACATTCGCCGCGGAGCTCGTAAACAGCGTTAGGCAAAAAGCAATCGGAAAAGACGGCCTGAGGGAAATCTTCGAAAAGAACAAAGGCTTCGGTACGCTCTGCAAAGCCGGGAACGCGAAATATTTCGCGATAAATTATCCGGAGTTTAAACCGGAGTGCGATTTTAGCGTTGCGGGAACGGAGGAGCTGAAGGACATCATCTCGGAAATCGAAAAAGACCGGGTTTTCGTGGATTACTACCAGGGGACGGAAGAATCCTTGCGGCAAATGTGCGGGCTCTCTGGCCCCGGTGGGAACGACGGAGGGCGTAGTTTCCTATTTGAACGGCTACTGAAGCAGGTGAAAGCTTCGTTGCGGCGGGAACTTCTCGATCGAAAAAAAAAGAATCTCGAAGCGGCGTTCAACGCGGCTGCGGAAGATGCGCTTCCGCAAAACGGCGACGAAAAATCTCGCCGAGAGGCCGATATTCAGCAAATTATCGCCGGGCTCGAATCCCGCACTTCTTGGTGTTGCGAAAAGATTTCTCGCGCTATTTTGGAGTTTTCAAATATTTACCCGGAAGACCTAAAGGAGCTTCCTGCGGACGCGGTGACGAAATCACAGGAAGCCGATGAAAAATTGTGTGCCTATTGTGAGAACGTAATTAGTACCGTGAAGTCGATTCTCGGAGGCTCGTCGCGTGCCGTTGGGGCGGCCCTTGGGTTGGACAGCCAAATCTGTAGCCGCATGGTCGCTTATTTCATGGAGGGAATAAGCACCGCACAGCTGAAAAAATGGATTCGCGAAAATCTTTCGACGCTAAGCAACGCAGAAGGTGGGCGTATGGCTGCACGCCGTCCATTGGCATTATATTTATCTGCATTGCTATTGCGGCGTTCGTCCGACAGACATCGTTCGGATGAAGATGTTCAAGATTACTTGCGACGCGCAGCAACGGGCGATCAGGATGCCAGAGTAACGGCAGGGTATGTTTCTGTGGTTGCTCCGTTTTTGAAAACACTAAAAAAACTTGCGGAGGAGAGTGACGGCGCTCGTGGTTATCAGCTCGGAGACAACGAGTTGCACAATATTTTTAATGAATTAACCGCTTAACACGTTTTCGAATAACACAACACAGAAAGGGTATTTACTATGTCCGAAGAAATTACAGAAAATAATCTCAATTTGTTCCCAGACACGGGACACCACTATTTGTTCATTCAAAGCAACGGTGCAAATTCCGCGCACACGCATCTCACAGAGTCGTGGATGTGTGTCGACGCAAAGAATCCGTGGATCCTTGCGCGTCGCGGAAAAAAGGACGGAGAGCATGGCATTTGGGTCTGCGTCGAAACCAACCAGGGTGGCATAAAGCGTTCCCACTTTTACGATGAAGGCACGGAGAAAGGTGAGGGCGTGGCTCCTGCGGAATCGTTGACGCCATACGTTTCTCCTTCCAAAGCCGGAGAGCTGCCACCCCGTAAGGTGAATTTTGTCAAAGACAACGTTTGCTTGAATATCGAATGGCAGAAAGAAGGAGGACAAGATCCGCTAGATGTGGATTTGGTTGTCGATTTCGGCAATACGCGAACGACTGCGCTTGTCTTGGAAAATAAATACGAAGTCGGGCGCGAAAAATTGGTGGACTGTTGCAAGCCACTACTTTTTCTACGTCGTGGAGAGGAGTTTGAA
>CAVFCB010000146.1:0-3112 GCA_963620895.1 Bacteroidaceae bacterium
TCCGCGAGCTCGATCTCGCCGCCGGCGAAGCGCTCGAACTCCGCGCTACCCTCGCGGGAACGCGGTAAAAAAAACGGAGCGCGGCTATTTGCGTCGATTCACAAAATCACGAGGAGAACGCGCGTAAAAATTCCTTTTCGCTTTTTCTCATCTCCTCGGCGAATCCGTCATAATCCGTTGCGCCCGCGGGGATTTTCAGTCCGTGCTTGGTAATGCTGATGTCTTCCCTCGGTGCGACATTTTTCTCGTAGGTCGAACCGCGATTCAGCCGCAATTTCAAATCGCACGCGCCGTTCGCCTCCGGGTAAAAATAATAGCCGGTCTTCGCATCGAGGCGGAACATGTACGCGAGAATCTGCAAGTAATCCCGATTGCCGATGTTGTCGATCGGCTTGTATTTGGCGTCCGCAATAATCCGCGGCTCGCTTTTGCGGCTAATAAAATCGGGATAAATAAGCCCGACGTTCCCGTCAAATAACCGCTGCGCGCCTTTTCCGAGCTTGTTCTGCGGATGATAAAAAATATCGCCGACCAGCAAATTGATGTATTCTTCCCACAACCACGCACCGTCAAACAAAATGCCGTATATCCGCTTTGTTCCCGAACCGATTTGGTGTTTTTGGTGGCGCAGAATTAAAAGGCACAATCTCTGCAGTGCGAAGTATTCTCTGAAATACGCATGGCGAATGGTGCACTTTTGATTTTGTGCAATGACTTTCCGGCGGTCGCGAAGTTTATACTCCGGAGTCGCTTCCGTCACGCGGCGCACCTCGTCTTTCACCTTTACGAGAATCTTGTTCCCGTAAGGCTTTCCTTTGATAAATTCCACAGCGTGGCGCACCAGTTCCGTCAGGCTGTTATCGTAAGAAAACTCGCGCCGCCCGTAAGCGATGTTTCCCACGAACGGCGTATTTTTTTGTATGTGCCTTGCGATATCGACCGCGCCCTTTACGTTCCCGTCGTTGTAGCTTCGGTGAATATATTTTTTGAATAAGCCTTTCCGCATCGCCGTTCTGAGGTAATGCGGAAACAAAAACAGCAGAAAGTTAAACAGCCGATCGTTCCGATTTGCTTCGGATTCCAAATTCGTAATGTTCGGGAAATCCAAAACTCTGCTCAAAAGATATCGCAAAAAGTAATCCTCGTTCCCGCCGCAAAAACGCGACTCGATAACAAGCCGCTCATCGCCGTAGCCGAGGAAGCCCATCACGTTCCCGGAGCGATACTCACCGTTAGCGCTCTGCAGAATCATCTGCTCTTGCGCGATATCCTCCGCGTCCCTTATGGCTTCCGGGAACACGAACACGCCCTCGCGCTCAAGCTGCGCCAAGGTTTTGTCGGCAATTTTTCCCGTCAGCTTTTCGATTTGAGAAAAATCACCCTTTGCCCGCCGTGAGTTATCCCTGATCTTGAGCGTCGTCATTTGCATCGCCTCGGTATGCTTCTGCAAATTGTTTCATCAGATTTTCCTCATCGTGCATCCCTTGAACGTAGTCTCGAAGAAGCGGCGCCAAGTAATCCGACCAAAGGCGATCGGGATCGAGCGTTTTCAATTTCAAGAAATACGCAGCGCCGATTTGATAATTTTCGTTCAAATCCTCGACGCTCGCGATTTTCTCGTTGAGCTTCGTCATCCTTGCAGTCGCTTCGGCTTCCAATTCCTCTCCCAGAGACGCAAGCATCGCGAGCTGTTCGTTCGCCTTGAGTTCGACGAATCGGAAGCGGCGACGCATGGCAAAATCAAAGCTGTCCACGGAACGGTCGATATCGTTCATGGTGCCGATGATGTAGACATTTTCCGGAACGTAGAATTTTTCGTTCGGATCAGAATGCAAATTGGAATACTGCGTGGAGATTTCGCCGGATTTGCCGCGATAGCCGGGATCGATTGAAAAAAACAGCTCTCCGAAAATTTTTGAAATCTCCCCGCGATTGATTTCGTCGATGATGAAAATGTATTTCTGTTCCGGCGGGGCATTTCTTGCGCGCTCGACGAACTTTTTGAAAATGCCTTCCCGCAATTCAAATCCCATCGTCCCGTCGGCATTAATCTTCGGCCGCAAGCCCTCCACGAAATCGGTATAGTCGTAGCTCGGATGAAACTGGACAAACTCAACCTGTGCTTTCTGCTTGTCCGTGAGAAGCGAATAATCGTCGGCGTTCCCGTTGCTGACGATATCCGCCGCAATTTTCTTTGCGAGATAGGATTTCCCGGTGCCGGGAGCGCCTCTGAAAATCAGATTCTTTGATTCAATCAGCACGGACGAATACGGATTCCGATAAATCGTCTCTTCCCGCGCGGCTTCCGCAGACGGTGCTTTGGCGTTCCCGTCCTTTTCCCGATACGTCAGAACAAACCGATCGCCCGGTTTGCCGAAACGTTTCAAACATTCCTGAACAAAGAGAATCGAGGAAAAAACATTCCAGCAGTAGATAACGAATTGCTGACCGTTGCCATAATTGTACGGTTTCATGTACTCCATCGAGTTGCGGTATTTTTTAAATTCCTCAACACTCGAAAATATTCCTCTGACCGTGTCTTTGTCCGAACGTTCTTTATAGATGGGAAAACTTGCCTTCTCCTCGTCCGACAGCCCGTCGATTTGTTTTTCAAAGATTTGGAAAGCAAGACGCGGCATTGTCTGATTGGAAATTTTCCGCTCGCTCCTTTTGAGTGCGCGTTTCACGACTCCCCCGGTTGCTCTTTTGAAATAAACGGTCAGCGGCTCATAGCTATCGCCGAGACCCAGATTATCCATTGTAAAGCGACTGTCCGTCGATTCTACGCGGTCGGCGGTTATGGTCAGTTCGAATTTCTTCTGCCGGTTTTCTTGTTTCGGTGTAGTCATGCTGTTCCCTCGCAATGTTTTTATTTTTTTTGATTTCGCTCAAACTTAGCAACGAACACATTCACGCTATCGCATGACATGAGGCTTTTTCAAGTAGTTTGTCGAAATATTCCGCGGGAACGCGCGCGCAATTCGTTGCGAGCGCGCGCAAAAAAAGGACGTTCCCGCCGGGAACGTCCTTTTTTTTCGGCGAAGCGAATCTCAGAGCTTGCAGCCGAGCGCTTCGGAAGCGGTGTCGCGCTCTTCGCAAAGTTCTTTGATCG
>CAVFCB010000147.1:0-3102 GCA_963620895.1 Bacteroidaceae bacterium
TGAAACGGATATTTCGACATTCGACGTAATCGGCATTCGCTCTCCCGTCACGGCAGGCGGCAGCGGGATTACGCTCTCGAATTTTTCGATTTCGACGACGGGAACGGTGATTCCGGAGCCGTCGGCGTTCGGGCTGATGTGCGGCGCGTTGTCGTTGTTGGTCGCCGTGTTCCCGCGTCGCCGTTCCCGCAGGGGATGAGGCGTTCCCGCGCCGGCGCCTCCGAAAACTGAAGCTTTGAAGGGCGCGATTCCTTGTTCCAAGCGGCGCGGATCGCCAAGTGCAAAAATTTGCAGAAACTTGCAGAAAGTTGCAGTTCAGTCTCCTTGTAGGAGTGTCTTGAAATCCTCCGTCGGAATGAAGATGAAATGCTTTCCGTCTCGCTTGCGAAGTGCGAGTCCTCTTTTCACGAGATCTTCGAGGTCTTGTCGTGCGGATTCTCTGGAAACGTTGTTTTCGTTTTGATAGGCGTGGGCGTCCGTCATACTGCTTCGCGAGGGGTAGCGCAACCACGACTCTGCGAGCGCGCGCTGTCTGGAATTCAGGGATTCGAGATTTTTGTAGGCGGTTCGGAGCGAGGTTTGTTCCGTATTGCGCTTTTGAACATAGTTTAGGAATTCTGCGATGGCGCGCTGAAGAATTTCCAAGTGAAATTTAATGAAATAATTCAAATCGTTCCCGTTGTGTTCGACCTCCAAGAAGGCTTTGTAGTAGCGCAATCCGGATTTCCGAATCACCGCCGAAATGGAAATGTATTCGCAAATCCAATATCCCTTTTTCAACAGAAACCAATAGAACAGTGCGCGCGCCGTGCGCCCGTTCCCGTCGCAAAAGGGGTGCTCATACGACAGCCAAAAATGTAGAATTATTGCCTTGACGATGGGGTGAAGAAACGGAGCTTCTGATTTTTCGTCGGCAAATGCGCAAAGAGCTTTTATCCGTTTCGGTAAAAGTCTTGACGGCGGCGGGACATAAAAATCGTTCCCGAAATCGTCGCCCACGGTGACGGCTTCGTTCGCCCGCCGAAATCGACCTTCCGCTCCGGGCTTTATCGTTCCCGCGCTGATTTCGGCGTGGATCCGACAAAGCAATTCGGGCGTCAGCGGCTCGTCTTTCCATTCTTTGAGCTTTTGCATCGTGTTGTAATTGTTCAGTACCATGCGTTCGCCTTCGTCTTTCGGCGCACGTTTTTTGCGCAGCATTTCTTTTGCCTTTTCCCGCGTTGTCGGTGCGCCCTCCAACAAGCTCGACGCGATGGCTTCTTCCGCAAGCGACGAAACAAGAAGCTGCGACTTTTCCCGCGCGTTCGGTAGCGCCGTCTCGCTTTCGACAATCCCGCCGCCGCGAAAATCCAAATCGTGAAGAATCGCGGAATCCGCGTCATCGACAAAATATCGAAACGGATTTCCGCTCGTGTCTTTGAAAGGCAAATCACGAAATTTCCCCTGCCGAATAAATTGAATTTTCAGCCACCACTCATCAATGTTTCGGGCGAAGGACGGGAGCGGTCTTCGCTTCAGGTCTTCATAGGAAAAATAACGGGCGTCAGAATACGGAGCAGCGAGGAGCTTTGCGATTGCATCAGTATTTTTGCGCGAGAGCCGAGCCAACAAATCCATAAACCTCGGCGAATTTTCCGGAATTTTCATGGAGGGAATTTTCCGAAATAATTGCCGTTTTTCAAGCAAAAATATTTTAAGACTCCTTATCCCAAGCGGCGCGGAGCACAAAGTGCAAAAATTTGCAGAAACTTGCAGCAAGTTGCAGTTGGCGCGGAAACAGCGGCGGAAGTCGTGAGACACGCGCGTTTCCCGTTCCCGTGAGCCGATTCGGCATAACTTCCCGTTCCCGCGCGAGCACGAATCGTTCCCGCAGGAGCGTTCCCGTATCGCGCGGCGCACGATGGCGTAAATTTAAGATTGAAAATTAAATTTACGAAATCCATGCTATGCGTATGAAAACGAATTTCATTCCCCGGGAAATTTCGCCGCACCTGCAGAAGCTTGCCGAGCAGTTTCCGGTCGTGACAATTCTCGGTCCGAGGCAGTCGGGAAAAACGACGTTGGTGCGCACGCTTTTCCCTAAATTTGCCTATGCGAGCCTTGAATCGCCGGAATTGCGCACTTTTGCGCGAACGGATCCGAAAGCGTTTTTAAAAAGCTATCCCGCTCCCGCGATTTTCGACGAAATTCAGCATGTGCCGGAGCTGCTCAGCTATCTGCAGCTCGAGGTTGATTCGCACGATCGTGCGGGGCGTTACATTCTCACGGGCTCGCACCAACCGCGTTTGCGGGCGGCGGTTTCGCAATCGCTTGCAGGAAGAACCGGCATTGCGCACCTGCTTCCGCTTTCCTTACGCGAACTCGCCGCCGCCGGAACGCATCTTTCGCGGGATGAAGCGTTGGTGTCCGGATTCTTGCCGAGAATCTACAAAAACAAGACCGACTCGTTCCAACAGTTTTTGGAATATTACGCGACCTACGTTGAGCGCGACGTGCGGCAGATTGTGAACATCCGCAACCTCGCGACTTTCGACACCTTCGTGAAGCTGCTTGCCGGGCGCGTGGGGCAAGTCGTCAACTATTCTTCCTTGGCGAATGACGTCGGCATTTCCGTGATGACGGCGAAAGAATGGATTTCTGTGCTCGAAGCTTCGTTCATTGTTTTTCGCTTGCCGCCGTATTTTGAAAATTTCGGGAAAAGGATGATCAAATCGCCGAAAATTTATTTCGTCGAACCCGGATTAGTCGCTTATTTGCTGGGCTTGAAGACACCGGACGAAGCGGCGCGAGATCCGTTGCTCGGAGGGATTTTTGAGAATCTTGTCGTTTCGGAGGCGCTGAAAACGCGCTACAACGGCGGCAACGATGCGAATCTGTATTTTCTGCGAGACGAAAAAGGCTTCGAACTGGATTTGCTGCTCAAAAAGGGTTCCCGTCTTTTCCCGTTTGAAATCAAAGCCGGCATGACATGGACGCCTTCGTTCGCCGCGAACTTGGAAAAGGCTCATCGGCGCATTCCGAACATTCAGTCGGGCACGGTCATCTATGCCGGAGACGTGGAGGCGACCGTCGCGGGAACGCGTTTTGTAAACTTCGCGAAAA
>CAVFCB010000148.1:0-3086 GCA_963620895.1 Bacteroidaceae bacterium
GCGCTATGCCATCGAGACATTTCGGGGTGATTGCGATGTGCCGCCGCAATCCTGTGTCGCACAAATTCAGCTCTTGGCGGAAAACGTTTCCGCTCGCCGCGCCTATGAAAAATTCGGCTTCCGCATTGCGGCGAGCCGGCGTCTCGTTCCCGGGCAAAAGTTTTATCCCGGGACGGAAAAACTTCTACTGGAAAAACCGCTCTGATTTTCCGGTAGAGATGATGTCTGCAATAAAACGAAAGCGCATTCCGCAAGAAGATTTTTAATCATTCAATCGTAAAAGAACTATGACACAAGAATCAATACTGGCAAAGGTGCAGGAGGTTTTCCGCGCCGTTTTCAAAAACGATTCAATCGTGGTAACGATGGAAACGACTGCGAATGATATCGAGGAGTGGGATTCCCTTACCCATATGCAACTGATTACCGCTGAACAAGAGGCATTCGGTATAAAATTCAAATTGAGAGAAATCCTCTCGTGGAAAAACGTCGGAGACATGGTTCGTCTCATCGCTGAACGAAGCGGCAATTAACATTGAATTTTGTGCGGGAAGTGAAAATAAAACCTTCCCGCACATCGGATTTAAAATTTATCCGGATCCATGCCAGTTAATTCATTATCTTTTGCAGCGTTTTTTGCAGTTGTCTTTTTTGCGTACTATCTCCCGGCGCGGGAACGTGTGCAAAATATCGTTCTGCTCTTCGCAAGCTGGTGTTTTTACGCGATTGCGGATTTGAAGATGTTGCCGCTAATTGTCGGCGCTACGATGGCGTTTTATGTGCTTGGTCTCGTCCAGAAGAAATGTGCGGACACCGGGCGGGAACGAGCATTGTTTTGCCTGACGCTCACGGGTGTCGCTTTGGGCGTTGGCCTGCTCGGCTATTTCAAATATTTGAATTTCTTCATCGAGCAGTTCTCATCGCTACTTGACGCATTCGGGCTTCATACGAACATTCATACATTCTCGATTATTTTGCCTCTCGGGATCAGCTTTTTTACTTTCCGTCTGATCAGCTATTCGCTGGAAATTTATTTTGGACGCATTGAAGCTTGTCGAGATTTTATCACGTTCGCAAGTTATGTTGCGTTTTTCCCGTGCTTGCTTGCGGGACCGATTGATCGCCCGCAGAATTTTTTGCCGCAGTTGCGGGAACGGCGCGTCTTCAACTACGCGCAGGCAACGGACGGGCTGAAGCAGATTCTTTGGGGAATGTTTAAGAAAATGGTTGTCGCCGACAACCTCGCCAAATGCGTGGACAGTGTTTGGGCAGACTGCGGTAGCTACAACGGAAGCGCACTTGCCGTTGTCGCGGTATTTTACGCTGTGCAACTTTACGCGGATTTCTCCGGGTATTCTGATATGGCGATCGGCGTTGGAAAACTGCTCGGTTTTCGTATCGCACGGAATTTCAATTGCCCCTACTTCGCTCAAAACATTGCGGATTATTGGCGGCGTTGGCATATGTCGCTGACATCTTGGGTGACGGACTACGTGTTTACTCCGCTCACGTTGGCGTTCAGTAAGTGGGGGAAAAGCGGAATTGTTCTCGCCGTGTTCGTCAATTTTTTCATTCTCGGTCTTTGGCACGGCGCAAACTGGACGTTCATCGTTTTCGGAATTTGGCATGCAATGTTGTTTGCATTGCTTGTTTATTGCGGGAACGCGACAAAGTCTCCGCCGATTGAAACATTCGATTCACTCGGGATTTTCCCGAAGCCGGCAACGCTTTTTCGCATGGCGTTGACGTTTATTTCCGTGCTCCCCGCCACATTGATTTTTCGTGCGCCGAGTATGGGGGATTTTTGCGTTTACGCAGAGAGAATGCTTTGTTCGGGAACGTTGTTTTTTGCGCCTCCCGGGAGCATCGGAGTCGGACACTACACGCCGATATTCGCTGCGACAATGTTCATTGCAGAATGGCTCACAAGGACACACGAAGTTCCGCTTTCGGCGTTGCCGTTCCGTTCCCGCGTTTTTCGATGGGGCGTATATCTTCTGCTCACCGTGATTGTTGTTGAATTTGATGGCGGGTCGGAAACCTTTGTTTATCAAAACTTCTAAAAACGACTGCTCTCTATGAAAAAATTTTTGCTGAATATCGCGGTTTTCGTGAGTCTGTTGGCGGCGGGATTCATCATTCCGTTGGCAATCTATGCGATGCGCATCCGGCTGATGAGCTTTGAACTTCCCGGCGCTCCGACGGTTCTGTTCATTTCCGCATCCGATGTCGAAACGTCCATCAATGACGACCTGATTCCTTCGACGAAGAATTTTTCGACGAGTTCAAATCACTACGTGAATATGTTTTTTGAAATCGAGCGCATTCTCGATGACAATCCGCAAATGAAAACAATCTTTGTCGGTATTTCTCCGCACACACTTTCGGCGTATGGTGACGATCGAATGTTCGGAAATTATACAATGCAGGGCGTTCTGCCAAAGATGTTCCCGTTTTACACTTGGTCGGAATGGGAAATGTTTCTTTCGTGCAACAAAGCTAATACGCCATTGCGGACAATACGGAATTTGTTGCGCCCGAGATTACCATTGAAGCTCGGAATTTTGAGTTCCCGCGAAAGCATTTTGGACAAGCTCGGGAAACGGTTGGACTCCGAAGGGAAAAACTTGGAAAAATCTTTGAAAAAAGGGTCAGACACAAGTGAGCGCGTATATCTCGGGTGCGAGATTCAGTGCGCGTACTTGCGCAAGATCGTGGAGTTGGTGAGGGCGCGCGGGGCGCGAGTCATTTTTTATAACGCGCCGTTTTATGATTCTGACAAATTCATGGACAAGAAATTTTTCCGAGACGTGCTTAAGAAAAATTTTGCGGACGTCGAGTTCTGGGACTACATCGACTATCCTCTTCCGGACGATTGCCGACAGGATTTTGCTCACGTCAATCGTTGGGGCGCCGAAATTTTGGCACCGGTTCTCACGGAACGCATGCGGCGTGAAGGAATTCTTCCTCCACAAAACTCGATAAAGTAATTGCGTCCACTCGTTCCCATGAGGGAACACGCGTGAATTCTCGTTCCCGCAGGTGGTAGTGTCGCCTCTACGAGGCTTGATGTTTGGGCGTTCCCG
>CAVFCB010000149.1:0-2934 GCA_963620895.1 Bacteroidaceae bacterium
CGAGAATCGCGCGTGCCGTTCCCGCGTTGCCCGCGAGCAACGCGTTCAACAGCGGGTCGTCCGCCGAGGGAATATCGCTCACGCTACGGATTCCCACCGGCAAACTCGCCGAAGTTGCTTTCTCGAACGCCCAGTCAACAAAACTCGCGCTAAGCCCTTGCGTATCCACGATGCTCGTGTCCGCCGTGCCGGAGCTCAATACTCGCACGCTCAGCCCGCCCGTCGTGTCGTAGACCACGGCGTAGCGCGTTGCAAGGTCGCTCAGTGTCGTATCCGTGCTCAAGAACGAAACAACATTTGCGCCGGAGTCGAAGCGAACCGTTCCGCTTTCAAAAATCGTTACGCTGTCTCCGGAAAGAAGCGCTGACTCCGTCGACGCCGCGTCATAAACGACAGCGTGCATTGATGAAATCGCCTCAGACGAAGTTCCCGACAAATCGAGCTTCGCCGACGATTTGATCACGGCCTTACCGTTGCCGAGCGAAACTTTTTCTCCGGCGGCGGCGTCGAGCACGAGCGTTCCCGCGAGTTCCAAAACGGAGTCCGCACCGTGCGTCAGCTTTACGTTTCCGCGCAACTTCGCGTTGTCCGCGATGCTCAGCGTTTTTACGCCGACGTCGGCAGAGAACATCGTTGTGCCCGAAGCAACTTTCAGCGTTCCGTTCCCGCTCGTCGCGTTCTTGAAATCACGGTTGCCGTTGAGCGCGAGCGTTCCCGCAACTTCAAAATCACCCGTGCCGAGTTGCGCACCGCTCGCAACCGTGAACGTGCCGGCAGAGACGGAAGTTTTTCCCGTGAATGCCGAGGCGTTGCCGCCCAGCGTGAAGTTCTGCATCGTGGTCAACGCGCCGGCGCCCGTGAGCGTTCCCGAGAAGCCGTTGCTCGCACCGGAGAATTTCGCTCCCGCACTCGCAGAAATTTCCAACTTCGCCGTGCCGACGTTTTTCGCGAACGTCGTCGCGCCCGATGCGACTTTCACCGTGCCGCTCCCGCTCGTCGCGTTCGCAACCGTGCGATCACCGTTGAGCGCGAGCGTTCCCGCAACTTCAAAATCCCCCGTGCCGAGCTTCGCACCACTCGCGACCGTCAGCGTGCCGGATTCAACCTTCGTTGTTCCCGTGTGCGCCGAAGCGTTCCCGCTAAGCGTAATCGTGCCCGCCGTGGTCAGCGTTCCCGCACCGGAAAGCGTATTCGCGAATGTGCGGGTTCCGTTGAGCGCGAGCGTTCCCGCCGACGCAACTTCAAACGCGCCCGTTCCGAGCTTCGCGCTTTCTGCGACCGTGAATGTTCCCGCGTTGACGGAAGTTTTTCCCGTGTGCGCGCTCGCATCGCCGGAGAATTCCAGCGTGCCCGTAGAGCACACATCGCCTTTGCCGGAAATCTCGCCGGAGAATTCCGTCAGACTCGTGTCAAATTCTGCGTTGGCTCCGCGATTCAACTCGATGGTCTGATTGTCGCCCGTAATGGCGGTCGTGCCGCCGATCGTGTAAACCGTCAACCCGGTCGTGCCGACTTCAAAACCCCACGCATCGGAAGCAAGCGTTACGCCGTTCACGACGAATGAGATGTCCGTATTCTTTTCCAAACCGGACAGTCCGGAAATCAACGAATCGGTTTTCCAATTCATTACCGAAGTTTCGAATCCGACTTCTTGCCCCGTAGAAACTTCGATAATCAATTTCGCGCCGGAGGCAAAAGAAATCGCCGCGCCCGATGCCACATCGACTGCCGCGCCGAGCGTATCACCGCCGAAGAGTTTAAGCGTTGCGCCGTTCGCCACGGAAAGCGTTCCCGCAACGTCAAGCTTCGTTCCCTGTGCTACGGTGAACGTGCCGCCGTCGACGGCGAGCGTTCCAGTGAAGCTGTCCACATTCGCGCTGAAATTAACGTTCCCGTTCGACGACAAATTTCCCTTTCCGGAAAGCTTGTTTGAAAAATCGCGCGCGCCTTCGATGCGCAACGTTCCCGCAGATGCGACTTTAAAATCGCCGTTCCCGAGCGTTGCGCCGCTCGCAACCGTGAAGATTCCCGCGTCAATTTTCGTTGTTCCCGTGTGTGCACTCGCATCGCCCGCGAACGTCAGCGTTCCCGCAGAAATCAACGCGCCTTCGCCGGAAATCGTCCCTTGGAATTCCGTCAGCGCGACGTCGAACGTTCCGGTGTATTTCGTTTCCGGAAGCTTTACGACTTGAGCAATTTCGCTGATGGCGATTTCCGTATCGAGCTCCTCCGGCTTCGAAAGAATCGTAATGGTAAGCGCGTTCCCGTCCGTGGAAAAATCCCACAATTCGTCTGCGTAAGTACTCCCGTCGGTATCGGAATAAAGGACGATATTCCCGCCCTTGGTCAACACGCTCCAATCGGGCATCGTCGAGCCGGCCGCCCACTTAATCAAAGTGAAACTTCCGAGAACCGCATCAGCTCCCGCGCCGTTGATGATGATTTTCGCATCGTCGGAAAATTTCAAACTCCCTCCGAAGAACACCGACAACCGCGAATACGAATCTGTGTTCGGAATCCAATTGAACTGCAACTCCGTTCCCGCGCCCAAAATGAGCGCGCTTCCCGCCTCGACGCTCAGCGACTTCTCAATCGAAAGCGAACTCCCTGCACCGATTGTCAATTTCGCGCCGCCGGAAATCTCTTCCGCGCCGACCGCAGCACCGATACTTTTCGCGCCCTCAACCGGCACGTGCGCGCTGACCGTGAAGCTGTCCTCCGCGCTTGCCATCGTAAAGCCGTGGATATAGCCGTTTGCGCCGAGCACGTTTTTTACCGTTCCCGCCTTCTGCAAGGCCGAGGCGACATCCGACTTGCTACACCCTCTAAAATCCGTCCGCAACAAGGTTGCTTCCGTAAAATCAGCTCCCGACAGGTCTGCGTTCGTCAGGTTCGCATAAGACAAATCCGCATTCGACAAATCCGCGTTCGACA
>CAVFCB010000150.1:0-2934 GCA_963620895.1 Bacteroidaceae bacterium
AACGCGCCGCCGTCAGCGGAATATTCATGCGAAACCGCCTCCGAAAAATTTGATTCCATGCAAAAAAACAACGTCACTCAATTTCCGTTCTGTTACGGTTGCGGCGTGTGCGAAATTACCTGCCCGCGCAAAATTATTTCGATGCGGCTTAACGCTGACGGTTTTTACGCGCCCGTCATCGACGAGCCGGAGAAATGCACGGAATGCGGGCTTTGCCTCAGCGTCTGCGCTCACAATTCCGCAGATTTGCCTACGCGGGAACGCGAGGAAATCAAAAGTTTTGCCGCATGGTCGAAAGATCTCCTGACTCGGTTGAAATGTTCCTCCGGGGGCGTCGGTATGGAAATCGCGCGCGCGGCGTTTGCGCAGGGATTCAAGCCCGTTTTGTGCCGCTTCGACGTGCGCGAAAACCGCGCGGAACATTATCTCGCGGAAACGGAAGCGGATTTGCTCGCGAGCGCGGGCTCAAAATATATTCCCAGCTTCACCGTTCCCGGATTTTCAAAATTGAATCGTCGGGATAAATTTTTGGTTTCGGGAACGCCTTGCCAAATCGATTCGTTGCGTCGTTGGGCTCGAAAAATGCGGTGCGAGGAGAACTTTGTTTTTCTCGACTTCTTCTGCCACGGCGCGCCGTCGATGAATCTGTGGAAAAAATATTCTGAGATGCAGGCGAAGCGCGTCGGTGCGTTGGAGGAAGTTTCGTGGCGCAACAAGGCAACAGGCTGGCACGATTCGTGGGCGATGGGATTTCGCGGCGGAAAGCCGGGCGAGCGCATCGTTTGGAATGAGTCATATTGTTTATTTTTGAGGGAAAAAAAAACCTTTTCATACAGTCGGCTGACTCGCGGGGACGTGTTCTACAAATTTTTTCTCGGGGACGTCTGTTTCGGTCGGGCATGCTATGAGACGTGCAAATACAAAAAGGGCGCGTCATCGGCGGACATTCGCATCGGTGATTTGTGGGGACGAAAATATGCGAAGGACGAAGACGGCGTGAGCGTTGTGCTTTCGTTCACGAAACGCGGGGACGAGATGCTGAACGCGCTCGCGGGAACGGTCGAGTTGCGGGAAGAAGATTTTGCAACGGCGACGGAAGGGCAAATGCCACGCAACGCGCGCAAGCCGAAAGTCTATCCGCTCGTAATGCGGTGGTTGCGCTCGGGGATGTCGATGGAAGCGGTGAATCGGCGATTGGATTTTGCGCGGCGACTGATTTCGATTCCGTTTTTCCCGCGTCGCGTCGCCGGGAAAATTTTACGGAAACTCGGTTTGCGGAAAGGCGGGAACGCGCGATGAAAAAAGTCGGAATCATCACGATGCATCGCGTGCCGAACTGCGGGAGCGCTTTACAGGCATACGCGACTTGTCGCGCCGTGGAAGATCTCGGGTATTCTGCGGAAATCATCGATTACGATTATCCGAACGCGTGGCACTTGGCACGCCAACGTGCGGCAGGCGTCATCGGCGGGAACGCATCGCGTCGCAACTTTTTCCTGCGGCTTGCGCGGGCGGCGTATTGTCGAGGCAGAGACTTTTTTTCAGGTCGTGCTCGCGAGAACAAATTTCGAGCGAGGGCGTTCGAAAAGTTCTACGCGGAAGCACTTCCGCTCTCGCGGGAACGCTATCCGCTTGCGGAAAATCTGCGCAACCGCGCTCCCTCCTACGATATTTACATGACGGGAAGCGACCAAGTGTGGAATCCGCGTTTTGCGCAGGGCGATATGATTTTCTTCTGCGATTTCGCTCCGAAAAATTCAACGAAGATTTCTTACGGGGCGAGCTTTGCAACAACGGATGTTCCCGCCGATCTTGCACCGAAGTTTTCCGAAGCGCTCGCAAAATACACCGCGATTTCCGTGCGAGAAAAAGAGGGCGTTACGCTCGTGAAAAAGCTTTGCGGGAAATCAGCGGAGCTTGTCTGCGATCCGACGCTGCTCCTTGACGCGCGAGCGTGGGCATCGCTTGCCGAGCGTTCCCCTTTCGCGCCTAAAAAACCGTATCTGCTCGTTTACATTCTCGCTTACGCATATAACCCGTTCCCGAAGATTTACGAAATCATAGACGAGATTCAGGCGCAGACCGGACTGCACGCTGTTTTCCTTTTCGGGAGCGCCAAAGACGGGAAGCGTCCGAATTCATCCTGCGTGAATGCTGTCGGCCCGAACGAGTTCGTGCGGCTTTTTCGTGACGCGGATTTCGTCGTGACGACGTCGTTTCACGGCACGGCGTTTTCTCTGAATTTCGAAAAGCCGTTTTATTCCGTCGTTGAAAGTCTCGACGCAAAGGATTCTCGAATGCTTTCGCTGTTGCGGGAAGTCGGCGCAGAAGAACGCGCGATTCCGATTTCTGCAGAGGAAATCCGCATTCGTCCGATTGACTACGCAAAAATTGCGCCGCGACTGAACGCGTTGCGGGAACGTTCTCGCAACTTCCTCGCGCGAGCGTTGGAAATGGGGGGGGGGTAATACTGCGCGGGAACGTAATTCCGTTTCCGAAAACAGTTTATTTTTCGCATCCGAAGCCTGCGGAGACAGAAGTCTCTGCGGGCTTCGTTGCGTTCGGACAAAACGAAGCGCTGGAGATTTTATGAAAAACGAAATTCGAAAACTTGCAAAAAAAATTCTGCCGCGCTCGGTGCGGCGAGTGTTGGGGCGCGTGTGGGCGTTTCCGCGCGGATTGCCGATGCGGATTTTTAATAAAATTCGGGCACGGCGAATTCTGAGCTACTTGGACGCGACAAGCGGGCGACCGACAATTTTGCTTTTCGGCACGCCGGAGCACGGGAACATCGGCGACCACGCAATTGTCGTTGCCGAGCGTGAATTTTTCAAAAAACACCTCCCCAACCATACGATTATAGAGGTGCCGACAAGCGTTTTTTGCCCGGCAGCGGCACGCTTCGCCGTGCACGGTGATGAGAAATTTCTCATC
>CAVFCB010000151.1:0-2867 GCA_963620895.1 Bacteroidaceae bacterium
CACAGGACAATAAATTTTTGAGTTAAGATACTCGACATCTTGTTAAAGGCGGCGCAGAATATTACGCTAAGAAAATAGATTTCAAAAAGATTTTTACGGATAAATCTCCAACAAAAAATGGAACGAACAATCACTAAAGCCGCCTTTTCAAAAAGTTCAGACTCAATAATACAAGCACTATTCACAAAGATATCTCATTTTACTTTTCACATCAAAATCAAACCTAATACTATTTATGAAACAAATCTTACAAAACTTGGGAAGCGGAGAAACGCTGTTGGCGGAAGTGCCGGCACCGGGCGTGCGCGCCGGTTGTCTCCTGATTCAGACCGAAACCTCGCTGGTTTCTCTCGGCACGGAGAAAATGCTCGTCGATTTCGGGCGGGCCAATTTCATCCAAAAGGCACGAAAGCAGCCTGACAAGGTTAAGCAGGTTCTCCAAAAAATTAAGACCGACGGCTTGATTCCGACCATCAATGCCGTACGCAACAAGCTGGATCAGCCGCTACCGCTCGGCTATTGCAACGTCGGACGCGTGATTGCGGTCGGTGCAGGAGTCAGCGGCTTTGCGGTCGGAGATCGCGTTGTTTCCAACGGTTCGCATGCCGAAGTCGTCTGTGTCCCGAAAAATCTTTGCGCGAAAGTTCCGGGAAACGTCTCGGCGGAAGAAGCGGCGTTTACGGTTGTCGGCTCCATCGGCTTACAGGGGATTCGCCTGATTCAGCCGATGCTCGGAGAAACGGTGGTCGTTACGGGGTTGGGGCTGATCGGGTTGCTCTCGGTACAGTCGCTGATGGCGGCGGGCTGTCGGGTTATCGGGGTGGATTTCGACACGAAGAAATGCGAAGTTGCCCGTTCGTTCGGCGCAAAAATCGTAAATTTGAGCAAGGGAGAAGATCCCGTCGCTTTCGTGAATGCGGAAACGCAGAACCGAGGCGCGGACGCCGTTCTGATTACGGCGTCGACGCAGAGCAACGAGCCGATGCATCAGGCGGCACAGATGTGCCGTCAACGCGGACGCGTCGTGCTGGTCGGGGTCGTCGGACTCAACCTGATGCGCAGCGATTTTTACGAAAAGGAAATTTCGTTCCAGGTTTCGTGCAGTTACGGCCCGGGACGTTACGACGCGGATTACGAAGATCGCGGGAACGACTATCCGTTCGGCTTGGTGCGTTGGACGGAAGGTCGAAATTTCGAAGCGATTTTGGGCTTGATGGAAAGCGGGAAAATGAATGTACGCCCGCTCATTTCTCACCGCTATTCGTTTGACGATGCGCTCACCGCGTATGCCAACCTCGGTGCGCCGGGAGCATTGGGTATCATTATGAATTATTCCGGCGCGGATGTCGGCGCGCGCACGGTTCGCGTAAACGAAAAATCGGAAAATGCACCCGCGACAAGCGGTGTCGTCGGAATTCTCGGCGCCGGGAATTTTACGGGAGCAACGCTTCTTCCCGCGTTGAAAAAAACGTCGGCACGCCTGAAAACCATCGTTTCCGCCAAAGGCGTTACGGGAACGCATTTGGCAAAAAAATTCGGACTCGAAGTTTCGACGACCGACGGGAGCGAACTGTGGAACGACAAAGAAATCGACATCGTTTACATCACGACGCGCCATAACGCCCACGCGGCACAAGTCATCAAAGCATTAGACGCAGGGAAAAACGTTTACGTGGAAAAACCGCTTTGCCTGACGGCAGAAGAACTGGACGCCGTGCGCGAGGCGTTGGAGCGCAATCGCGCACGTGGGGATAATTCCCGCCTGATGGTCGGCTTCAATCGCCGGTTTTCGCCGCATATTCAGGAAATCAAAAAACGCTTGGACACCGTTCCGGAAGCGAAGGCGTTCATTATGACGGTCAATGCGGGAGCGATTCCGGCAAACCATTGGACGCAAGATCCGCAGGTCGGCGGCGGACGTCTGCTCGGCGAAGGATGCCACTTCATCGACCTGCTTCGCTTCCTCGCCGGATGCGAAATTGTCGAAAGCAAAGTCGATTACCTCGGCGGAAACGCGGGAACGCTCAAGGACGTGTTTTCGGTGTCGCTGAAATTTGCGGACGGAAGTATCGGAACAGTTCACTATTTTGCCAACGGAGAAAAATCCTTCCCGAAAGAACGTCTTGAAGTTTTCTGCGGAGAAAAGATTTTCCAACTGGACAACTTCCGCGTAACGCGAGGTTTCGGATGGAAAGGTTTTTCGAAGTTTAAAACGTCGTCGCAAAACAAAGGGCACGCCAATGCCATGCGCGCGATGATTGACGCCGTAAAATCCGGAGGCGCAAACCCGATTCCCGAAGATGAGCTTTGGGAAGTCTGCCGCGTCTGCTTGGATCTGGCGAAATAAACGGACGAATCTTGGGAGAAGCGACAGATGCTAATTAATAGTTGATGGTTGATAATGGATAATTACAACTGAACGTTTTGCCAGGCGGAGTCAGACATGGGTTACAAAATAGAGCCAGACATGGGTAACAACATTTTTGAAGTTGATTTTTTAACGGACTGCGGGGAAAATTCTTTCAGTTGAATTTCAAAAAGGCTCTTTTCCTTTTGCTCGTTACGCTGGGAAAGAGCGCCGCGGGAAGCCTAAAAACTTCCCGCCGTTTGCATTTTTAGAAATGCGCGCACAAACTGCCTGCCCGACCTTTTGACGGATCGAACAGACAGAGGCGAAATCACAAGAGCCATTGGCAAAGCGTTTCAATAATCGCAAGAATACTTGCAATTATGCTTCGCACGATTGCGGCGACCTGTATCATCCGCACTTTTTTAGGTGTTGTATGCTCGTTACGCATGGGAAAGCGCAACCGCCACCCGTGCGCGCAAAATTGAAAAGAACTAACGTCACAATCAACTGTTGTGAT
>CAVFCB010000152.1:0-2834 GCA_963620895.1 Bacteroidaceae bacterium
AGCTCGACAAAGTCCGCGAACTTTACACTGCGCTTGCGGCGCGGAAGACGACGATTTCGAACAAGGCGCTTTTTGCCGGAATTTCCGCGCCCGGCGCGTTTGCAAATTCCGTCACGACGGTCGGCGCGTTGGTCAATGCTTCGTGGGTTGACGATCTCGCATTTGCGGGAACGCTCACCGCGACTTCGCTCACGAAAGTCGGCGACAACACGCTGACGCTCACGGGAACGCTCAATGTTTCCAAGATCAGCGTGCAGGCGGGAACGCTCTCCGTGCTCGCCGCGAAGCTGCCGTCGAGCCTTTCCGACGGGATCTCCATCGGGCAGGACGCAACGCTCACCGTCGAAACGAGCGGCACGGGAACGACAACGTTCGACTACACCGTTTCCGGGCTCGGCAATTTCTTAAAACGCGGGAGCGGCAAACTCATTCTTTCCGAAAACGTGCGCTACTCGGGCACGACTACGGTCGACGCGGGAACTTTGCAGATGACGCTTCGCAATCCCGAAACGAATTCCGACGGCACGCACGTTCCCGCGCAGGGAAATATTTACGTGAAGGGTGACGGCGCCGGACTCATTTTCGCGCAGGGTGATGACACGAAGGTTCCGGTGACGTGGGTCTCTAATCTCACCGTCAGCGGCTCAAATGTTACGATTGAAAAAACGGGAGCTTCTACGCTGACGCTCACCGGCACGAGCACATTTGACGGCACGGCGCGTGTGAATGTTTCTGCGGGAACGCTCGCGTTTACGGGCGCGCTTACCACGAACGGTTGGGTGGCGAACATTTCCACGGGCGCCACGCTTTCGCTCGCAAATCTCTCCGGCACTTCCGCGCTTTTCTACGGGAACGGTGCACTCGAAATCGCCGCGGACGGAACAACGCCCGTCGCGCTCAACGGCCACGGGCAAATCGTCCGCGGCACCGTTTCCGCAAACGGCGGCGGTATCGCGGTCGATTCGTTCACGGGAACGGTGCTCGTGTCGAGCGGCGATCTCGAGCTTTCCGGCGAATCGCTGTTTGACTACGCGCGCGGCATCACCGTCGCTTCCGGCGCCACGCTTTTCGTCGAGGCGGGCTCCACGCAATCGGTGAAACAGATTTCCGGCGCGGGCACAATTTCGCTCGCGGGAACGCTCTCGGTGAAAAATAACGATTCCGGCGAGCGCATCGCTTGGGACTACACCTCGACGGGTTCCTACATTTACGACGAGGGCAAACTTTTCTCTGTTTCCGCTTTCTCGGGAACAATTTCCGGTGCGGGAACGCTCGGAATCGCGGGAACGGGGCTTACGCAGTTGCAGGGTTCCGGTGCCACGACAAATGTGAAAATTTCCGGCGGCGGGCAGCTCGTTATTGATTATTCCGCCGCGAAAGCGATTTCCGCCTCCGGCAATAAGATTTCCGTCGACGGCGGCGTCACTTACTATACGGACGCGCAGGGACGGAGAATTTCCGGCACCTCGACCGCAGCTCCGTTGAGCACGACCGATGCCCCGATTTTCAAGACCGAGAACGAGGCAAGCAGGAAGGGAATGTTCTACGCGGACAGCCAATACGTGCCGCGCAATCTCACGGCGTATTACACCGATGCGAGCGGGAACAAGGTGCGCGTTTCCGCCGCGAACGTGATTGTTGATAAGGTTGTCGAAGAAATCAAGAATGAAGACGGTTCTACGAGTTCCAAGACTTTTTACGTGCTGATCGACAAGACCAGCCGCCGCGAAGTTACGGTTTCCGCGACGGAATGGGATTACGTCTACGATGAGTCCGGCGACGAGATTTCCGCGAACTGGGTTGTTCGCGACGCGAGCGAGAACATCGTGGAAGATCCGGCAACGACGATTATTTGGTCTGAGACGGAGGGAAAATTTGTGCTTAGCTCCGGCTACCGCGTCGGCTATCGCTGGTTGGTTGAAGAAACGGCGGACGACGGCTCGGTTTCCTACGTTCCCGCCGATTTGTCCGGAGTGACGAAATACGAAAACGTCAGCGAGGCAATCCTCTCTTTGGACGGAACTACTGCCGAAACCCTCGAGTCGGGAACGCTGTCGTTCTCGCACGGCGGAATGCTCGGCAAGGTCGGCGACGGCACGCTCAGCATCGCCGCATCGGATATCGCGGATTGCGGCGGCGTCAACGTCTACGAGGGCGCGCTCGGCGTTACCGAGGTAAGGTCAGATACGTTCTCCGATGACAAAATTGCCCGTGTCGCGCTCGGGGCAACGCTTTCTCTCGATATGGCAACGGGGCAGATGCCGGACTTCACGAAAGTTTACGGGAGCGGCACTCTTCTGATTACGAGCGATTCTAAAATCGACATCGCCCATGGCGAAAAAATCTTGCCCGTGAAACCGCAGTCCGACGGGAAATATTTCAACGGCGATATTCGCTTCAGCGGGAAAAATAGCGAAATCTCCGTCACAATCTCGGACGTGGATATTCCGGCGGTCGGCGCGGAATCGAACGTAAAGCTCACGATGAGCGGCAAGGTTAATATTCTGCAGGCACGGAATTCCGAAATTCTCGGTGGGCTTTCCGTGGGCGTAAACGGAACCGTGAACGTCGTCGGCACAGAAGCCGCTTCCGGGCTTGCAACGGGTAGCGCTTCCCGCCGGCTTGCCGTGAATAAAGCCGAACTTAACAGCAGCGGAGTGAAAGTTGTGCTGAAAAACATCGGCTTCGGCGCGAACGTGGACGGCAATTTCACCGTTCTCGTCGACAAAACTTCGGTGTCGAACGCGTTTTACTACGGGCTGACGGGAAATATCTCCGGAACACTTCCCGCCGGCAAATCGCGAATTGATTTTGAAGCGGGTATTGCTCCGAAC
>CAVFCB010000153.1:0-2792 GCA_963620895.1 Bacteroidaceae bacterium
TAGCCGAAAAAGTGTAATTCCTTTGCCCGCCCCCGCAAACCAAAACGTTCCCGCGAGGGAACGCAGCGTTCATCGATTGCGAAGATTTTTCAACTCGTCGAACGGGCGTTCGCTCCTTTGCTCTTTCGCGTCTTTGCGGGAACGGCGACGAGCGGAGCGACGACGGATTCGTAGAGCGAGAAAAGGAACTCGACACGTTCCCGCTCGGAGGCGAACGGCGCTTTGCGGTAGAGCGCGTCCACGGCTTTGTCCAACGCGTGGTGGGCGTGCCGTAGGTCGCCGGGCATCGTCAGCGGATCGTAGAGGTCAGCGAGCGTCGCACCTTGCCCGTCGATGTATTTTTTGCGCAAGTCCAAGATTTTCTGCGCGAGCGCTTCCGTTTTTTCGCGCGCTTTCGCGGGAACGCCCGACGGCCAGATGAAATTGTTGTACACGATGCCCGCCGAGTAGCGATAATCGGATTTCAGACGTCCGCAAACCGCGCGCATCCACGCGTTGTGCATCGCCGACGTCAGAACGCCAAAGTGGTAAAGCGAAGCATCGGGGATGATTTGAACCTGATTTGTCGGAATCGTTTCTCCGTTGAGGTATGCCATCGGAAGGTACTCCCGCCGTTCAGAAGAAACCATCGGAAGTGCGATGTAGTTTTTCGGATTGTTTGTATCACGAAAAACCGTTGGCGTATCCGCGAGCTTTCGCGTTCCCGCGTCTTTCATTTCAAGGCGACGTTTTCGGCAAAGAGCAATGCGTTCCATCACAAGCCCATCCTTGCGTATTTCCGCAGGGTTTGCTCCGACGAGCCAAAGAACGTATCGGTCTTCGCCGTGCAGAAGTTCTCGACCGCCGATGAGTTTTTTCACCCATTTACATTTTTTGAACTTCGGAAAATCTTCCTGCTCGATTTTAAGCGCGTCGCCGTCCAGAGGAACGTTCCCGTTACACATTTTCGGAACATCGCAAATGGGAACGGCCCGAATCGGGAGCGCAATGTTTGGCGCATCTATCAGGTACCCGTTGATGTTTTTTGCCGGGAACGGCGTGACAGGTCCCGTCAGATTTGACGTCTCGTAAATCGTTTTCGCGGGAACGTCGAACATACCGAACCCGATGATAACGACGTGCACGTGCGCCTTGCCGCTCGCCTCGCTTTGCCACGCAAATGTGCTGTATGCGAAATGAATTTTGATTCCAAGGGTAAACATTTCCGACCACAACGCATTTACCTGCTCCCCTTGCGTAATGGAATTCGTGGAAACAAAGCCGACTCGAATACGCGTTCCTGCGATGAATTGCGCGGCTTTTTTATACCAGCAGGCGACATAATCAATGTCTTTATACGAAAAGAACGATGCTACTTCTTTTATCTGCTCCGACGTGCGGTAGCGGCGTCCCGCGAAGGGTGGATTTCCGAGGATGTAAGAACATTCGTCGGGAGAAACAATCTTGCGCCAATCCGTCGTCAACGCGTTTCCGACGTGAATGTTGGGCGATTTTTTAAGCGGAATGCGCACGTAGGTTTCGCCGAAAATCAGGGAGAGCTCCTGATTCATTTTGTGGTCCATGAGCCAGAGGGAAACCTCGGCGATGCGTGCGGGCCATTCTTCGATTTCGATGCCGTAAAACTGATCGACATCGACGCGGCTGAAAAACTGAAGCGCGATTCGTTCCTGTTCCCGCGAATAGATTTCTTTCAGAACGTCGATTTCGAGCCGGCGCAGTTCGCGATAGGCGACGATGAGGAAGTTTCCGCAACCGCAGGCGGGGTCGAAGAATTTCAGCTCCGGAAGGCGCGCGAGCAGTTTTTCCAAGCGCTGTTTTTTGCGGGAAGAGGAGTCTTTTTTTGCGGCGTTGAACTCGGCGCGCAGTTCGTCGAGGAAGAGCGGGCGAATGAGTTTGAGAATGTCCGCCTCGGAAGTGTAGTGTGCGCCGAGTTCGCGGCGGGCTTTTGCGTCCATGATGCCCTGAAAGAGAGAGCCGAACGCGGCGGGGGAAACGGCGCCCCAGTCGAAATCGGTGCATTTCAGGAGGCGTTCCCGCATGGAGCGATTGAAGTCGGCGAAAGTGAGGTTTTCCGCGAAAAGACCGCCGTTGACGTACGGGAACGCGGCAAGATCTTCGTCGAGATTGGCTTGGCGGCGTTGCGGCGGAGTGTTCAGCACTTGGAAAATTTGCGCAAGGTGCAGACCGAGATCCGAGCCGTCCGTTCGTGTTTTGTTTTCGATGTAGAGTCGAAACGCATCGCGGTCGAAAATGCCCGTGTCTTCCGCAAAAAGGCAAAAAAGCACACGGACGAGAAAGACTTCGAGGTCGTGTCCGGAGTAGCCGGATTTTTCGAGCTCAACGTGCAGATCGCTGAGGAGCTTGACGGCTTTGAGGCTAACCGGCGCTTCATCGCGGTGTCGATATTGCTTGTAGCCGGGAATAAACGCGAAAAGCTCAACTTTTTTCCAAAGGTCTTTCAGCTCGAACTCATATTCAGCGCAACGGGTTCTGTCGATGAGCGGGAACGTGTCTTCGTCCGGTTCGAGGTCGAAAAGTTTGAAGCGTTTGTAATCGGAAAGCACGACGTAGCGCGGGCATTCGTCCTCGCGCCCTTCGTTGCAGAGGGCTTGAATATAGTCGAAGGCTTGGCTTTCCGCCTTGTCGAAACTTTTTCCGAGCGATTTGTGTTCGACGAGCAATTTGCCCTTCCAGAACAGGTCGATGAAGCCGTAGTCGCCGGAGAGTTTTTTTACGGGTTCCTGAAAAGAAGCGACCGTGCGGCGGCGAATCCCGAAGACGTCGAAGAAATC
>CAVFCB010000154.1:0-2787 GCA_963620895.1 Bacteroidaceae bacterium
TCGCTCATCGCCGCTGCCGCAATGAGCACCGTTCCCGCGGTGGCGGATGTTATCGAGCTGGTCAACGGACAGAAAACGTTCGTAAGTCTCAGCAACGCCGGTGCCGGCAACACCTATACGTATTCCGCTCCCGGGAGCGGGGCGACGGACAACGGCGGGTGGATTTGGGCCGGCGAAAACCGAAAAGAAATCTATCACACACTTGTGAGCTTCGGGAGTTCGAGTAGCCCGGCACGCCTGTCCGGAACCGGGCAGATCGCCATCGGGTTCTGCGGAGGCTTCGGGGCGTCATCGTCATGGAACGATATCGGTTGGGTATATGTGTTCGATTTCGTAAATACGGACGCCTCCGCGTTTTCCGGGAAGTTTTCGCTTATCAACGAGTGGAACAACGATGCTACGGCAAAACTCTCCGGTGCGAGTTGGTCCAACGTGGAATACCTGTTCGGAGGTGTTTCTCGTGAGAAAAATTGGGCTGTTGCTACGCGCGGCTACGGCAACGCATACAGAGGGGCGGACACTCTGGAATTGCGGGGAGCGACAACGCTCGCCGGGATAAGCGGTGTTTCCGAGGGTTACGGGTACGGCAGCGTTTCCGACATTAACGCCAAGGAATCGTTGACGACGAATGCCGCTTCCGCCGAACTCACGCTCGCCGGCGCGGGTGAATACGTGTTTTACGGAAGTATCGGAGACAGCGCACACCGGATCGGGCTTGTCAAGGCCGGCGCGGGAACGCAAACCTTCGGCGGCGACGCGAAATATCTTTCGTCCGTTTCGGTTTCTGCGGGAACGCTCGCGCTTACCGGCGGAAGCGTTACGATTTCCGGCGAAGCCGCGGTTGCAGGCGGAGCGAAGCTTGATCTTTCCGGTGCGGACGTTGCGCTCGCGTCCACCGTGTCCAATTCGGGAACGGTGACGGTCAATTCAAGCACGGTTTTTGCGCTCTCGGATTCTCTGAAAAACGGCGATACCTACACGCTGATTTCCGACAACAAAAGCGGGAACGTTGTCGGTTGGAACTTGCTCACGATTTCGAATTTCCGTTATGCGGACGGCAAGGGTTTTTCCGGGCGTTCTACTTTTAATGTTTCAACAGCCGGTGCCGTGACGATTACCGGTGGCGCGTTTTCGCTCTACTGGAAAGGCGGAGACTCGGGAACGTGGGATACGGAAACGACGACGAATTGGGGAAAGGATTCCGCAAGCGGCGCGAGCGAGACGTTTGTCGCCGGCGACGACGTGACGTTCGATACGGACGGCGCTGTCGCCGTAACGGTCTCTTCCTCCGGTGTCACGGCGGGAACGATGACGCTTTCTGCGGGAACGGTTACGCTTTCCGGCGGGAACGTGACGGCGAACGCTGCGAACATCACCGCGGGAACGCTCGAGCTTTCTTCCGACGCCAAATTGACGACACACGACGGCATCACGGTCAGCGGCGCCGGCACGTTGAAAATTTCTTCGAAAACGAACATCGGCGGGAACGTAACCGTCGGCACCGGCGGCACCTTCGACCTTAACGGCGCGACGAGAGATATCTCTACCACCGGGTTCGGCACGATTACGCTCGCGGGCGGCACGCTGACCAATACGGGGTGGAACGTTGACGCCGCATATCAGCAGCTTTACACACTCTCGGTAACTGCCGATTCCGAAATCGGCGGCACGGGAAATTTCGGGCTTATCGGCGCATGGTACGAGGAGACGTCGCTCAATCTCGGCACGAACACGCTGACGAAAACGGGCTCCAATAACTTCTGGATCGTCAACACGACGATTTCCGGGAACGGCGGCACGCTCGAAGCTACGGAAGGAAAGCTTCGCGGGCGTCCCGAGAATAAGGTCGCTCTTGGTGAAGGCGTTACGCTGAAAACAAGCGGCACGGCGGGCACATTGAATCTTTTGATTTCCTCCATGGGCGCGAACTCGAACCTCACGCTCGCGGGAACGACGGCGAGCACGGTGGCGATTTCCGGCACGGTCGGCGCGGATTCCGGCAACGCGACAATCAATATTTCCAACGGGAACAAGGTCTCCTACGCGAACGCTACGGCGAAATCGCTGAGCGCCGACATCACGATTTCCGGCGACGGGTCGACATTCTCCGTCAGCGATGAAAACGGAGCAGACCACCTGAATTACGAAGGCTCGACGGCTATCACGGTTAAAGACGGCGGCACGCTCGCGCTCGGTAGCAATCATTGGACAATCGGTCAGAATAATTCAATTTCGCTCGACGGCGGCAATATCACGGGAACGAGCCCGAGCTCGCAAGACGGCAATCTCGACATCATCAGCGAAAAAACGATTTCCGTCGGGAACACGTTCGGCAAGGAGTCGAATATTTCTGCAGCGGTTCGCCTGAACGAGGATTTGACGCTTGATGTTGCGGCGGACACGGTGCTGAACATCACCGGAGAATTTGCCGGCAGCGGCAACGTCTCGAAAACCGGCGCGGGAACGCTCAAACTCGCGGGAACGAGCACGCTGAGCGGTGCCGTATCGGTCGCGAGCGGCGGTGCGCTCGATTTTTCCGATGGCACTGTTTCGCTCGCATCCGCCGTGTCCAATTCGGGAACGGTGACGGTCAATTCAAGCACGGTTTTTGCGCTCTCGGATTCTCTGAAAAACGGCGATACCTACACGCTGATTTCCGACAACAAAAGCGGGAACGTTGTCGGTTGGAACTTGCTCACGATTTCGAATTTCCGTTATGCGGACGGCAAGGGTTTTTCCGGGCGTTCTACTTTTAATGTTTCAACAGCCGGTGCCGTGACGATTACC
>CAVFCB010000155.1:0-2766 GCA_963620895.1 Bacteroidaceae bacterium
GTTTACATTACGCATGAGCGTTTTCATCCGAAGAAGCTGATACGGACGGATGACTCGTCGAGTGTGACGGGCTATAGGTTTGAGTTATCGGACTTTGACATTTTGATAGATCCGATTTTGGACGAGTATGAGAATCGGAATGTGTTTAAGGTTCGCGAGGGGACGTATAATCGCGGGGACATGGTAGTGGTGACGGAGCTTGCGTTGACGGAAGGGCAGAAGCTGAACAATTCGGAGCTGTTGTTTACGGGGGAATCGTCGTGGCGCGGCACGGGGCGGCAGATGTTGATGTTGAAGCAAGCGACGAAGATGATGAAGTGCTACGGTTGGCTTTATCCGGACAGTAGTAATTCGACGGCTACGCTGACGCAAGTTCCGAAGCCGGACACGATTTATCAGGATTCTGACGGCGGCTTAGGGAAGAGCACGCCGTGGATTTTTGTGTATGGTTCGGTCACAGTGGAATCGTCGGGGAAGTGGTCGGGGCGCATGGTTGTGGAGTTATGGAAGCCTGACATGCCTGTGAATTCGGAAGGAGAGCCTGAAGAGCCAGATCGGCTTGCGGTGATTGAGGTGAGCAATGCGGCGTCGAACCGTTCGATTACTCGCGACATTACGGCGATCGGGAGTCGGATACGGATACGGTGTGAAGCGCGAGAGCATGCGAAGGGGGTAACGGTTACCACGAAGGGGGACGATGTTAGCATTGTTTATCGGGATTACGACAATGACTCCGGGTGTTTTATGACGTTGAGTTGTGCGTATGACATTCCTGTTTATCTTCGGATTACGGATGTGGTTGCGCCGACGCAGACGGCGAACGGGTATGCTTATTGTGAGGCGCTTCATCCGTTTGAGGGCGGTTTTACGAGTTCGAGTTTTGCGGAGGGTGCGTGGTGCACGGGGCGCTACGGTTATCCGAGGACGTGCGGAGTATTTCAGGAGCGGATGGTATTCGGCGGGAACAAGGTGAAGCCGTGTACGTTGTGGTGTTCGAAGATTGGGGACTGGTCGAATTTCATTACCGGGACGGCGAGCACGAGTCCGATTTTTGCGACGGCGAACACGGACAACATCGACACGATACAGTGGATAGTGATTGCGAAAGCCTACATTATGTTCGGGAGTCTGAGCGGGGAATGGTATTTTGGGTCGAGTGACGGGGGAGCGGTGAAGCCGAGCAATTTTTCATTTCAGCGGCTGAGCAATTTCGGGAGCACGAGCGGAGTGAGTGCGGTATTGTTTGCGGACAGTGTTTTGGTGGCGAAGAACGGCGGGAAGCAGGTTGTGGATGTGAGCTACAACACGTTGAGTGAAGAAGGGCGGGGGACGGAGCTTAGTCTTTATGCGTCGCATTTGTTTGAAGACTCTTCGATTTCGGACATGGTGGGCACGCAGAGTCCGGGGAATCTGTTGTGGGTATTGCGAGAAGACGGGATGTTGTTGAGTTTTACGTATGAGGGGAACAACAATGTTTTTGCGTGGGCGCGGCACTCGATGTTGGACGGAGTTCGAGCGATTACGTCGTTTCGCAGGGGGGAGCGCGATATGCTTGCGCTGATTGTTCGCGACGGGGACACGGAGATGATAGCGGAGTTTGATCCGTATTTGTGGGAGCGTTATGATGCGGACGGCGACGAGGGCGAGAAGGAGAATATTTTTCAGGATCAGAAAGCGGACGGGAGTTTTGTGAATTACGAGAGTCGGTTGATTCCCACGCCGATTGCTGCGCCTGACGGGCAAGTTTACGGGCGCAAGGTTGTATTTAAGGCGCTTGATTTGTATTTGAAGACGCACAATGGGGAGTTTGACGGCACGGTTGTAGCGGACGGCACGGAGTTTACGGTAAAGGTGGGGCACGGCGGCAAGGAGCGCGTGTGCGACAACGGTTGGTTGGCGACGAACATTCAGTGTGCGTTCGGAGAGAACCGAGTGGAATTGCCGTTGTTGAGCGGTTGGGAGGATGAAGCGGTGTGCGACATTCGGACGGAGTATCCTGCGCCGCTGACGATTACGGCGATTGGAGCGGACTTTGCCTACGGCGGATGAGAAGAATATTTTTGTTGAAAAGATAAAAAAGATTCTTTAATAAGTTTATCAACCGACGAGACGGTTTGTCGGGGAAAAAGGGGGAGAGAAGAAATGTTGAGAAAAGGGAATATCGGTTGGGTAATTTGTGCGGTGCTTGGAGCGGCGGTGTGTTCCGGGTGTGTAACGGGAGCGGACGGGGAGAGCACGTTTGCGCCGATTGCTGCGTTGCAGCAGGGTGTGGACAAGTTGGGAGCGATTCCTGATGACACGAAAGCGAGTGTTCTTGAAGCGATAGCGATGTTGTTGGGAGCGACGGGCGTCGGAGGCGGAGCGGCGATTTTAGCCTCGAAGGGAGCGGCGTATTATCGAAACCGCGGGAAGCGTTCGGCGGAGAGTGTTTCTGATGCGTGTGTCGGAGTGGAGCAGAAATCGGAGGATATGATTTCCGAGGAAGGAGTGCGAGGAGATGTCGGAAGTTGATTCGGAGGTACACGTGTTGGCGGCGAACGTGCGAAATCTGAGTGACAAGCTTGACGAGATGCGTGACGAGAGTCGGGAGTGGCGGAACAAGCAGTTGGACATTTACAAATCGCTGAGTGGGAATCAGGTTGCGATGGCGAATTTATCGCGTAGGCTTGGGGAATCTGATGAGAATCTTCGAGTGTTAACGGACAGGGTAGGATCGTTGGAAGCGATGAAGTGGAAGAGTTTCGGATTTCTGTCGGGGATTTTGAT
>CAVFCB010000156.1:0-2755 GCA_963620895.1 Bacteroidaceae bacterium
AGCACCGCACTCGCCGGAGGCGAGTGGAAAAGCGCGAGCGCGCAAAACGGCTGGAGCTATGCGGACATGACGCTCTCCGCGGATACGTCGATTTCTGTTTCGGACACCATTGATACGATTGCTGTGTTCACTTCCGGCACGGGAGCTTTGACGCTCAACGGAAGCGGGGCGATTAATATGCTTCTCGGCTCGCAGATTAAGGCGGGCTCGGGAACGAGCATCGATATTCAAAACACGGTGAATTTCGCAAACGGCGGCACGCTTTCGGGAACGGTTACGACGAGCGGCAGCGGCGTTCTGAATGTTTCCGGCGGAACGTTGGACGCAACGGCGTTGGCGGCAACGGCAACGTCTTTGAACGTTTCTCTCGAAAGCGGCGCAACATATGCGATGAATCTTTCGGGCGCCGTCGGAACTCATGGTTTGAGCAAGATTAGCGGCGTCTCCGGTTCCGTGATTGCGATCGCGGCAAGCTCTAATACTTCCGGAGATACGTTCACGGGAATTTCTGCGTTGTCGTCCGATTTTAAGGGCGCAATCAATATCACTTCCGGATTCTTGAATTTGGCGTCTCCGAGCCTCATGAATAATTCCGGCGTGGAAAAAATCATCCTCAGCGGCGGAACGGACTCCGGTCTTTGTTTTGTCAGAGCGTCGAACATCACGATTTCCAAGGACATTGTTGCGGAAGGCAACGGCGGCGCATTGCGTTCTTACGGGAACAATAATTACTCTGTCGAGTTTACCGGGAACGTGAGCGGAACGAGCATTCGCCACTACGACGGCGGCACGCACACATTTTCGGGGAATGTGTCCCTGACAAACTTTCAAGCGGATGCCGGTGTAACTAATTTCTCTGGCACGGGAACGAAAACTATTACAACGCTCAAGCAGTCCGGCGGAACGGTGAATTTTTCCGGAAAAACGGCGCTGACAAATCTCCGCATTTCCCAAGGAACCGTCAATGTTTCCTCGGTGTTAAACGTTTCCGGAAGCGCAAATAATGTTACAATAGATTCCGCATCGTTCTTTTTGAACGAATCCCAAACGGGAACGCTCAACGTGACCGGCGGCGGCGTGGTCAACGTGAATTCCGCGCATATTTCCGTTCGCGACGGCACGGGAACGCTCAATGTGGAAACCGGCGGCGAAATCAATTTCGGAACCGGATTGAACGTGACCAAAAACGGAAATTGGGGCGGCGCGATTTTTAATTTGAAAGGCGGGCGTCTCAATGTCGGTTCCTCCGGGATTCAGCGCCCGGATTATTCGGTAGTCAAATACAACTTCACCTCGGGGACTATCGGGTCTTTGGCGGACAGTTGGGCTTCGTCGGAGAATTTGACGTTCGGCGGCGCAATCACCATCGATACGGCAAAGAAAACGATTAACGAAAACGGAGCCGCAACGGACGCGGGAACGGGCTCGGCGATTACGATTTCCGGTGTGATTTCCGGAGCCGGCTCGCTGACGAAAACCGGCGCGGGAACGCTGACGCTTTCGGGCGCGAATACGTTCACGGGCGGCGTGAATGTCAACGCGGGAACACTTGTCGCAAACAACGCTTCTGCTCTCGGCGCGGGCAATGTTTCTGTTGCGAGCGGCGCGAAATTTTCAACGGTTTCGGGAACGGCACTTACCGTAGGCGGAACGTTTACGACCGTGTCCGGTTCGATTTTGGGCATGGACTCCGCAACGTCTTCCGCCGCCGGGATTGCCGTATCGGGAACGGTTTCTCTGAGTGCAGGAACGATCTTTGACTTTTCTTCGCTGGCATCCGGAGAATTCAAGCTGATTTCGGGAACGGGCGTTTCGATTGACGGGTTAGGTGTCGCCAATTTGAGCGTCAACGGCGTAGACGTGAATCAGCGCGGCACGGCAACATTCACGATTGTGGATAATGTGCTAACGCTCAACTACACTGCGGGGGAAAATTTCTCGGTTACATGGGCCGGCGGCGATAGCGGCGAATGGAAAATTAACGGAAGCGGTTGGACAAAAACCGCAGATTCTTCAGATGCGAATTTTCAACGCGGTGACGATGTGGTATTCGGCTCGGGAACGACCAATATTGCGACGATTTCCGAAAATCTCGCCGTCAATTCGTTGACGATTTCCGATGCGACAACGTTCACCGGCACGGGAACGGTTTCTGCGACATCGCTTTCTACAACGAGCGCGTTGACGCTTGAAAGCGATGTGACTTTGCAAGTCGGCACAGTTGCGTCTGCTGCGGGAACGACGAAGGGAGACACGGCAGAATACACGAATGATTTCAGCTTCGTCAAAGGCACAGGAACGCTGAGCGTGATTTTGCCGAACGGAAACGGACTGGGTGTGAAGGCATCGGAGTTCGCGGGAACGCTCTACGTTCAAAAAGGCTCCACAGATGCCGGGAGCCGCTTACAACTGACGGCGACGACGTTGGCGGACGGGGCTTCGATTGAATTGGCGGACGGCGCGGACATGGTGCTGAACGCCGCGATGGAAACGTTTGCTCACAATATCAAAATCAACGGGAGTTCAGAGCTTTATTTTAACAGTTCTTCTTCTTCGACCGTTGAATTTTCCGGCAATATTTCCGGCTCGGGAACACTTTCGACGGTCAACAATTACACTCGGGCACTTAACTTTTCGGGAAACGTTGAGCTTGGCGGGTTGGCAATCAGTGGCAAAACGACCGTGAACATTTCCGGCACGGGAACGAAAGCGATCGGAACGCTGAGTGCCGCCGGCGGCGCCGTGAATTTCGCCG
>CAVFCB010000157.1:0-2744 GCA_963620895.1 Bacteroidaceae bacterium
GCGCCGCGACGAGCGCCAACGCGCCCACGCCCGCAAGCAAGCCGAACGTGCTCGGTTCCGGAATCGTCATCGTGAGCCGCAACGTGTTCACGCCCGAATCCGACACAAGCGAGAGCTTCTCCGTCCAACCGGTTTTTTCCCAGTTCGACAGCGAAACCGTGCCGTTGGTGAGAAGCGTGCCCACGTTGTCGTTCGTGATGCTCGTGCTGTTGTAGCTCAACGCGCTCGACGTGAGGATATCCAACGCAAACGTTTCCGTCTTTTCCGTAAGCGCGCTCATATCGATAACGATCTTCGCGCCTTCGGAAATTTCCACGGATTGAAGTGTTGCTCTCGCCGCCGTAGAGACAACGCCAAGTTCGAGTGTCGCGGAACCCGCGACGGAAAGCTTTCCTGCCGTCATGTGCCCATCGGCGCCGCTGAGTTTCAGCGTTCCCGCGTTCACGGCAACGTCCGCGTAGCCACCCGAACCCGCGCTGAAGTCATACTTATACAAAATCGTATTTCCGCTCAGTTCCAGCGTTCCCGTGCCGTCTTTGACGAGGGAAACGAGTTCACCGCCGCTACTGAGATTGCCGATATCGCCGCTGAACGTGCCGTCCGTCGTCTGATTCACCGTCAGTGTCGAGGACGTCGTGCCGCTCGCAAGCCCGATTGATCCCGCGCCGGAAAGCGAACCGATCGAAACCGATTCCGCACCGAGCGACAGTTTCGCATCGCTCGCGACCGTAACCGTTCCCGTGCCGAGCGCAGAAGAGCTTCCCGCGACGAGCGTTCCCTTGGAAACCGTCACTCCGCCCGTGTAAGTGTTCGTTCCCGTCAGCGTCAGCGAGCCGGTGCCTTGTTTGACAACGCCCATTCCGCCGGCAAGTGTCGTCGATGCGGCAACGTCGTTGCTGTAATTGTAAGTCAGCTTTGAAGCAGAACCC
This sequence comes from Bacteroidaceae bacterium, assembly GCA_963620895.1. Taxonomy (GTDB): domain Bacteria; phylum Verrucomicrobiota; class Verrucomicrobiia; order Opitutales; family UBA953; genus Spyradosoma. The sequence goes on from CAVFCB010000157.1 coordinate 930, forward strand.
GCTATCGTGATCGTTCCCGTGCCGGAAACGGATTTGCCGTCGCCCGTAACGCCCGCGCCGCCGTTCCCGAACGTCACCAGCGTTTGTGTTTTATCCTTACCGTTCGATAGTTCCAGTGTTCCGCCAAAGCCGGAAACATCGCCGGTGAACACATACTGCTGAGCAACATCAGCCTTTGTTTGCTTCCACGTTCCCGAGCCGGAAATCGCACCGGAGAACGTATAGACGGTAGTCGAATAACCGTTATTCAGCGTCAGCCCGCCGGAAGCGATTTCGATATCGGGGGCAACCGCCAACGCGTTCTTAGAGCCTTGTGCAAAATAAAAATTCGATCCCGTGACACCGTCGAGAACAACCTTTGAACCCGCGACGCCGTAAGTGTTGGGGTCGAACGGCGTGCCGGCAGAACCGGCGTCGATGCCTTTAAGCACGACAGCTCCCGTCCAATCCGAGAACTTCGTCGTTCCCGTCAGCGAAAGCCCGGAAAGCGTGCCGAGCTGAACCGTTCCCGCGCCGGAGAGCGAGGGAGCGGAAACCGTTGTGCTGCCGATGTTCAACTGTGCCCCGCTTGCAACGGAAAGAGAGGAAGCGGAAACCGTGTTCCCGACGTTCAGCGTTGCGCCATCGGTAACGGAGAGCGAAGCCGCCGTCACTTTGCCGCCGAAGAGAGCCGTCGTTCCCGCGGAAACCGTCATCGTTCCCGCCGTCACACCGGCGGAATCCACCGTGACCGTTGCATCGGAGCTGAACGTGACGTTGTCACCGGACATAAACGACGCGCTCCCGTGGGGAAGGTCCCACGGTGAGTTGTCCGCGTCTGTCGAATAATTCCAAGTGCCGCTCGATGTTCCGCCGTACCAAACGAGGTCGCCCGCCGTTCCCGCAGTGACACTCACGGAACCGTTAGAAAACGAAGCTTTCGCATTGCGCGCAGCAATAGAAATACCGGAAAGATCAACGTTGGAAATGTTCAGCGAATCCCACGAACCGCTGAGCGTTCCACCGTTCACGAGCGAGTATGTTGTCGTGCCGTCGACTTCGCTTCCCGTCAACCCGGAAAGAGCAAAAACGACTTTGTCGTCAACCGTCACCGTTCCCGAATTCGTAATCGCGCTTGTGAGCGCGACTTTCGCACCGGAAAGAGTGAGCGTTGCATCGCTTGCAACGGAGATGTTGCCCGCCACCGCCGAGGAAACCGTGTAGTTTGCCCCGCCGCCGAAAGTGAGCGTTTTTGCGGAAATTGAGGAGTTCGCGATCGTGACATCTCCCGAAGCCACGGCATATTCCACTTTGCAATTTGACTCAATCGTTCCCGTTCCGGAAACCGCAGACGTGCTCGTCCCGCTGAATTTCAGTGTGTTGACACGCTTGGTCTCAAGCGTTCTTACATAAAAATCGCCGGAGAAACCCGAAAGATCTTTCGTAAAATTGTAAGTCGTGCCGCCGTCGTTAGCGGAAGCAAAAACAACGGCAAAAACACCGGAACCGGTGAGGTTTGTGTCGAACTTGGACTCACCAGTATTTGCATTGGTAATGAGAACTCCGGAAACCTTGCCGGCAGAAACCGTGTCCGAACCGATTTTCAACGAACCGTCAGAACCGGTGACGTTTCCGTTGACATAATAATCCGGGGTACCGCTGATTAATTTTTTGAGGTCGGCGATGGTCGTCAGTGTTTTATACGATTCGTCAAATTCGTATGCCCATTCGGATGCGGTGGCGGGAAGCGCAGTCGCAGTCGCCGCCCACGCGGGAACGGCGCTCATTGCGGCGGCGGCGATGAGAGAGTTGAGGAGAATTTTTGAAGTTTTCATA
>CAVFCB010000158.1:0-2740 GCA_963620895.1 Bacteroidaceae bacterium
TCAAATCCGTAGAAAAAATCCAGTAACAATGAAACTGTCCATTGTCGTTCCCGCTTATAACGAGGCCGGGAATATCGAAAAAACCGTTCGCGCATTTTTTGATGAACTTTCACGCGAGAACATCGAACACGAAATTTTAGTGGTAAATGATGCATCGAGTGATGAGACGCTTGAAATTCTCCTTCGTTTGGAAGCAGAAATCCCAACGTTGCGGCATGTCACGAATGTCGCGCCCAACGGGTACGGATATGCCTGTCAAAAAGGCTTAGAGAATTATTCCGGAGATTGTGTTGCCGTTGCGATGGCAGATCTTTCCGATGACCCGAAGGATTTGGTTCGATTCTTCAGAACAATGGAGTCATCGGAGTGCGACATGGTCTTCGGCGATCGTTGGACGAAAGAGTCAAAGGTCGTCGGATATCCGAAAAACAAGCTTTGGCTGAATCGGCTAACCAATCATGCGATTCGCATCTTGTTTTGTTTCGCATACAAAGACGTGACGAACGGATTCAAACTTTTTCGCCGAAGCACAATAGACGGATTGAAACCTTTTATTTCCGGACAATTTAGCCTTGCGCTTGAACTTCCGTTGAAAGGGATTATTCGCGGCTATTCTTACCGTGTTGTGCCGAACAACTGGTTTAATCGCGAGATCGGCGAAAGCAACCTCAAAATCAAGGCGATGTTTTTGCGCTACGCGTTCGTGATAGCAAATTGCTTGAGTGAACGGCTTTTTTCGATGGGAGACTTTAAGAAAAATAATTTTGGAAAGGGACGTAAAAAATGAAGACAGCTATCGTAGGCTTCTCCGGATTTGTGGGAAGCAATTTGTGTGAGTCACATACATTCTCCGAGCGATACAATCGCGGGAACATTACAGAAGCGTTCGGAACTTCTCCGGATTTGTTGGTTTATTCCGGCGTTCCCGCCGAAATGTTTTTGGCGAATAAATTCCCCGAAAAAGATTTGGACATCATCAAAAATGCAATTGAAAACATCCGCAAAATAAACGCCGAAAGGACAGTACTGATTTCCACGGTGGCAGTCTATGGTTCTCCGAACGGCGTCAATGAAGACGCGCCCATCGACACCTCGAAAATCTCAGCCTATGGGAGAAACCGGCGAATTTTGGAAATGTTTGTCGAAGAGAACTGCAGAAACGCGCTGATCGTTCGGCTTCCGGGCATTTTCGGGGCGAATCTGAAAAAGAATTTTATTCACGATTTGATCCGTATCGTTCCCGCGATGCTGACAGAGGCGAAGTATCTCGAACTTTCGGAAAAGTCGGATCGGATAAGAAAGGCATTTCGTGTGAACGAAAACGGGTTCGCCAAATGTGTGGCGGAGGCAAAAGAAATTGCTTCGCTTAGAGCGGAATTTTCCGCTCTCGGTTTTACGGCACTGAATTTTACGGATAGCCGAGGGATTTTTCAGTACTTCAATCTAAAACATCTTTGGTCTGTGATTCAAACGGCGATTGAAGCAAATATTCGGGTTCTGAATGTCGCAACCGAGCCTGTTTCCGCCGCAGAAATCTACGCGTCCGTAAACGAGGGGAAAACCTTTGTCAACGAACTGGACAAACCTATTCCTTATTTTGATTTCAGGACAAAGTATGCAAAAGTTTTCGGCGGGAACGCCGATTACATTTTTGACAAACCTCATACCTTGCGAGAAATCCATGATTTTGTGACGAGAGAACGGAGTAAAAACAGATGAAACTTGCCTTTTCAAATATCGCGTGGAGCGCTGAAGATGATGCGCAGGTTTACGCCGCTTTGCGGGAACATGGGTTCTCTGCAGTGGAAATTGCGCCAACACGAATTTTCCCGAATTCTCCCTACGAACACCTTTCTGAAGCTTCTGTGTGGGGAAACTCTCTGCGCGACAAATTCGGATTATCGGTTGCGTCTATGCAGTCCATTTGGTTCGGTCGAAACGAAAAAGTTTTCGGCGGGAACGCAGAAAGAAATGTACTCGTTGATTACACGAAGAGAGCCATCGATTTCGCCATCGCGGTCGGTTGCAAAAATTTAGTTTTCGGATCCCCGAAAAACCGCGACACTGACAATCTTGAGCGCGACTTGCCGGTCGCTATCGAATTCTTTCGGGAAATCGGAACCTATGCAGCTACGCAGGGGGTTGTTGTCGCACTTGAACCGAACCCGACAATTTACGGAACACGCTTTCTGAACAGGACGGAGGATGCTGTTGCCTTTGCAAAACTAATCGGATCCGCAGGAATACGGGTAAATTTTGATTTGGGGACACTCATCCAAAATGAAGAAAGCCTCGACGTGTTGAAATCTTCTATCGCATATATTTCACATGTCCACATCAGCGAACCCGGATTGAAGATTATTAAAGCTCGCGCTCTTCATCGGGAGTTGTGCGCTGTTCTAAAAGACTGCGGATACTCGGGATTCGTTTCCGTTGAAATGGCAAATTCGATGGCGGTCGAAAACGTGTTTCGCGTGATGGAATATGCCGCCTCGGTTTTCGGCGATCGGCTGTCGGCGAAAAACGCTACGCGCTGAACGCCGACCGCTGTTTTTGCCGCGGGAAAAAACAAAGCGCGTTCCCGTCCGCGAAGCGGGCGAATTAACGCTAACCGTGGGAGCGGACACGGGAACGCGCGAGTCCTGCGGATAAAGCGGGAAGACGGAATCGTCTCCGAAGGAGGCGAACTTCACGGGAACGTCGGACATTGCGGGCGGTTCGCCTCCTTCGGAGACGATTT
>CAVFCB010000159.1:0-2739 GCA_963620895.1 Bacteroidaceae bacterium
ACGCGCCCACGCCCGCAAGCAATCCGAACGCCGACGGCTCCGGAATCGTCATCGTAAGCGAAAGCGTGTTGTTGTTATATGAAAGCGTCTGCGTCCAACCGGTTTGATCCCAGTTCGACAGCTCAATCGCGCCGAGAAGCGTGCCTACGTTATCGCTCGTAATGCTCGTTTCGCCGTATTTCAGCGCACTCGACGTGATGAGATCCAACGTGAACGTTTCCGCCGCAGATTGCCCCGTCATATCGACGACAATCTTCGCGCCGGAAGCAAGCTCAACGCCGCTGACACCCGTCACCATCGTTCCCGCGACCAGACCGAGTTTCGCATCGCTCGCGACCGTCACTTTCCCCGTGCCGAGCGCAGAAGCGTTATTCGCGACCACCGTTCCCTTGGAAATCGTCACGCCGCCGGAGAACGTATTCGCGCCCGAAAGCGTCAGCGTTCCGTCGCCGGTAACATTCAGCGCGTTGCTGCCGGAAATCACACCTGCGAGCGTGATCGACGCGCCGGTCGATCCCTGCGAGATGCTTTTCCCATCGGAGGCAAAATTGTATTGCGTTGTATCGATCGTTCCCGCGCCGTTCAGCGCGATATTTTTCGAAAACGTAATTGCCGATTCCGACGCGGCAAGCGTGCCGCTGTTCAAGGAAACATTGACTGCGTCAATTCCGGAAACATCGCCGCTTCCGAGGATGAGTTTCCCGCTGTCGGAAACATTCACCGTCACGGCGTTCCCGGAATTCTTTGTCGCGTAAAAGCCTTTGACCGCGAGAGTGCCGCCGGAAACGTTCAGCGTCGTTGCGTAGTCTCCGCGCAGGAGCTTCGCATCTTTGGCGAGCAATGTGCCGGAAATGGTCGACGTTGTCGTATTGTTCCATTCACTCAAAAGGAACGAGGCGTTTTTGTAGTTGGTGCCATTGTCGCTTCCGGTAATTGCGAGCGTGGCGTTTTGCTTGACGTTCAGCGCGGTCGTTCCGCCGTCGTTATCGCCGATTTCCACACGCGTTGCGGAAACGACCGTCGCGTCGGTGCCATTGCCGATATTGAGCGTTCCCGTCGAGGAATAAAGTGTACTGATCGATTTCTCTGCCGTGCCGGAAATGCTCGTCGTGCCGGCGCTTACGGTCAACTGGTCAAGCTTGACCGTGCCGGTAAGTTTGAGTTCGCCGGCGCCGTTTTTGACGAGAACACCGTTCCCGCCGAGACTCGAGCCTGCCTCCGAGGATCTAATCACTTGACCGGCGATCGTCAAAGTCGCGCCGGAACCGACGCTGATCGGCGCATTGTTGCGACGGATGACGACCCTGATGTTTTCGTCGATAACGGCATTCGCGTTCTCGTCAACGTTGATTGTCGAGCTGTTGCCGAAGATGTCCCAACGCGTGCTCGTGTCTTTCCCGGAGAGCGTGCCGTTGAGGGTGAGCGTTCCCGCAAAGGTTTCGTTGCTGCTGTGGTTCAGCTTGAGCACGCCGCCCGCATCGACGGTAATCTTTTGCAAGGAGGTTGTGCCGCCGTTGTAGCCGGTGATATCCGTGGCATTGAGTTGGAGCGTTCCCGCGACTTCGATCGCGCCGCGCAAGAAGCCTGTGCTGCCCGTCGATTTCGTCAGCGTCAGCGTTTTTCCGCTGTTGACGATACCGCCGTTGGTCATCGTAAGAGAGCCGTTCCCGGAAAGCGTGTAATCGCCGTCAACGATGAGTCGATCCACCGTTGTAGCGGAGCCGATCGTGATGGCAGTGCTTGTTGACTCTGTGCCCAAGTAAGCCGTTCCGTCGGTCGCAATCGATTGCGCCGTCGAAGTGCCTTTTTTCCAAACGGCGTCGCTCCACGAAGATGACGCGCTCGCATTCCACGAATAAACCTGATCGGAAACGCCGGAAACAAGATAGGAAACGCGATATCCGGAAGAATCTTTGACAACGAAGTATTGACCCGTTCCCGTTAACGCGGCGAGGGAATCGACGGCGGTGAGCGCGGAGCCGTCTTTGTCCGTGAACGAATAAGTCGCCGTGTTCTGCAAAGTCGCGTTGGTAAGGTTCACGAGGTTGCGCGTGTAAACGGTGTTCCCGTTGGAAATGCTGGCGATAATATCGCTCGAACCGTTCCCGAGCTTGGCGGAAAGGGTGGTGATTTTCGCGCTGTATGAGCCGGAAATGTTGAGGACGCCGGTCGAGCCGAGATTCGCGATGAAGCCGCCCCCGCCCTGATTTTTTCCCAGTGTCAGGTTGATCGTGCCCTCGTTGTTCAGCGTTGTCGTCCCGCCGTCGTTCCCGCCGACGAAACTGCTGACGGTGAACACGGAGCCCTTGTCCAACGTGATGGAGCAACCGCCCTGCAATTTTTTCAACGTTCCGACGGTCAGATCCGCATTCGACAATTCGAGCTTCAACGCCCAACCTTCGAGGGTATCGATTGAACCGGAGATTTTCGAACTTTCCGTTCCCGTGATAACGATTTTATCCCACATGTCGGAGTTCGGAGTCCCGGGACCGGTGCCGGACGAGCTCCACGTGGAGCTCGACAACGTCCACGAGCCTTCGGTTTGCCAAAGGTCTTGGGTAATCGAGGTTCCGGCGCTCGTGGCGTTCCACGTGTAATCCGCGAATGCGGGAACGGTGCTCATTGCCGCGGCGGCGACGAGGGAGGAGAAAAACAATGTTTTGGTTTTCATGGTGATTGACTGTGAGGATTGTTGAAAAAATGAGGTGGAGACGGTGTTTCCGTCTCTTTTGTTGGGTG
>CAVFCB010000160.1:0-2714 GCA_963620895.1 Bacteroidaceae bacterium
AGCTTGCACGCGGAGAAGTGCTACGCCTCGGAGATTGCATTAACCAAATGGATTGCTGGGGCGATTGGCAGGCAGAAGAAAAAGCGTTATTCGAAATTGCACTGAGAAAGCTTGCCCAAAAGGAAGAAACAAAACCGACCGGCAAGCGGCGCAATCTTTTTCGGCTTCGGCTTGAGGCCAAGTTCCCCACAGGAAGAGCGAGCTACTGCAAAGAAATCCTAAAAAAGGTTTATGAAGAAGCGCTCGAAGCAAAAGATTCGACGCAAGAAGGCGGCTGTCTCTATGAGACAAAAGAAATTCGCGACCGTCTATTGCACGGAGACGCCCATGAATCGCAGCAGGGATCAAGCGAAGACAACATCGAAAAGTGGCTCGCTGCGCAAACGAACAACCACTTGGTCCGGCATCGGCTTCTGATTTTATCTCGACTTCTTCAAGATATCGTCAACGAGTTCGCCCAAGGAGACTCCGCCCGCATCAACGATATCGTCGTCGAAGTCGTTAAGGACGTAAAAGAGTTCTCGGGACTGACATCCCAAGAAATAAAGAAAAAACTCAACGAGAAATCCTGTAATTTTAAATCGGTTGCCCAAAAGCTTGAACACGAAGCCGAGGCAGCGAACGTGCCCGTCACAGCTTCGCTTATCCGAAAAGCCAGATTGCTCGAAGATCAAAAATGGGAATGTCCGTACACGGGAAAACTAATTTCCTACAATGAATTATTCCTGGGCGATTTGGAAATAGAACACATCATCCCACGTTCATTGAGACCGTCCGATGCCCTCAGCTCCTGTGTAATGACTTTCCGGGCCGTCAATGAAATGAAGGGGCAACGAACAGCGATGCAGTTCATCCAAGAGGCGGAAGGCACGACCGTTCCCGGAATGACGGTTCAGATTCGATCCGTAAAAGATTTTGAGTCATGGATTGATGCGCACGAACAACAAAAACTTCGTAAGAATACATTTTCGAAAGAAGATCGAGCCCGTTGCGAACGCCGAGCAGAGCTCTTGCGTTTGGTGCGCTATGAGGAGCGCAACGCCGACTTTACGGAACGAGATTTGACGCAAACATCTCATCTGAACAAGCTCGCAATCAGACTGATCAAGCACAAATTCGGTATAGACGCCCGCCATCTCTCCGGCGCGATTACAGGATTTGTCAGGAAAAAGATGAATATCGACGAATGCCTTGTCGCCGCAGTCCCGCGCATGCAACGCGCGGCGCGAACTGAAAAAGAGGGAGAATACCGCAAGCTTTTAAAAGCAGAGATGCGCGAGCTTTCGCATTTGCATCACGCAATGGATGCCATCACACAAGGTCTGACCGGAATTTTCTTTAAGACTGATGACTGGAAGTTGCTCATCAAGCGCAATCTTTCGAGCCATGAGCAATCTATCCTCGCCCACAAGTATTCCGAATTGCTGAGAATCTCCACACAAGGGAAAATTGAGATGAAAAAACTTCCGGACTCCCTTAGAGATGCCATTATCGAACGACTCCGAGAGTGTCGCATCGCAAGACATGTCCCCTCGAAAATGAACGGAATGAAAGTCGAACAGACAACGTGGAGCATCGAATCGACAAACGACAACGGGGATATCAATCTCGCGCAACATACGACGAATGATAACGGGAGTCGTTATGACGGCGAGGGGAAACGTCTTGTGAAAGAGGATTCTGAAAAGCCGACTAAGCTCCTCGGGCTCAATCCTCCCGACAACACTACCGGGAAATTGAAAAAAATACGCGGAGTTGTAAAGATTTCCGAAAATTGGGGCTGCGCGCTCGACCCAGAACCGACAGTGATTCCTTATTTCAAGGTTTTCCCGAAACTTCGAGAATTGCGGGAACGCAACGCCGGGAAGCCGGTAAGAACTTTTCGACGCGGACAAATGATTAGCGTGCCCAAGGGAAGATTCGAAGGCGTTTGGTGTGTAGTTTCGATTAAAGGCAAACCAGGAGGAATCGCAGTGGATTTAAATGCTCCTGATAAAATCCGGAAGGAAGATAAAACACAAGATACCAAATCCAATGTCAGACTCAGCTCCTTGATTCGCGATGGAATGAAAATCCTGAAACAAAGCCTTACGGGAAGGCAATGTCCTACCACATAATTACGATTGAAAGCCCTACGGCGACACTAGATTGCACAAATGGGCAATTTATCTGCATAACAGAAGCGGGAACGCGCATGATCCCGCTTGATGATGTCGGCGCCATCATCATTTGTTGTTTTTCGGCAAAAATCGAAATGCGCTTGCTCACCGAAGCCGCGAAGCGCGGAATCGGCGTTGTGCTTTGCGAAAAATTCAAGCCGCAATGCATCGTCCTTCCGGCGACACGAAGCACCGACACGTTGCTCACTCGCACATGGGAGACCGCAAACCGGAAATTCTTAAAAACGCTTTGGCAACGAACGCTGGATGCCAAATGCCACAACCAGGGGATGTTGGCATCTGTCTGGGAACCTCAAAATCCCGCGACCGCTGCAATTGAGGCTCAAAAATTTCTGCGTTCCCGCGCGCGAGAGGGATGCATAAGCCGACTTTTCTGGAGCGTTTTCAGATCGCATATCGGCAAAAAAACTTTTCTGCGCGCCCGCAACGCCGATGTCATAAACTCTCTTTTGGACTATGGATACTCCGTTTTGCTCGCCAGAATTCTGCAACTTTGCTATGCGTGCGGACTCGATCCGTCATTCGGCATAGGAC
>CAVFCB010000161.1:0-2708 GCA_963620895.1 Bacteroidaceae bacterium
GCCTAATCCTTGCAAAAGATTTTGTAATTTTTTTGTAATGGTCAAAATTTTAATCAAATGCGGGTTTTACTGTATCCGCGCGGCGAGCGCGGGAACGGGCGGCGTTCTGAAAAAAATCGCGTTCCCGCGGGAAACCTGCTTGAATGCGGCTCGTTATGGAATTGGAAGAAAAAATTCTCGAATTTATGCGGCGCAAAGATTACACGCCGCTTCGCCTCGACGAACTGCACAAGGCGCTCGGCGGCGACGGAAAAGGTTTCCGAAAACTCAAAAAAATTCTGCCGCGCATGGTGCGCGCGGGAACGATTGCGCAAGTCAAGCGCGACCGCTATTGCCTGCCGGGAGACGCCGATCTCGTCACCGGAAAAATTCTTTTCCGCGCCGGCGGAAGCGCGAAGTTGGTTCCCGACGTTCCCGCGGACGGCGCTCCCGCGAAGACCGCCGTTCACATCCGCGCGGAAGACACCGGCACGGCGATGCACGGAGACCGCGTTCTTGTCCGCATCGAAAAAAAACGTCGCAAAGGCGGCTATCGCGAGCGCTACGCGCAGGACGACGATCTGCCTTTCGGGAGCGTTGTCAAAATTCTCGAACGCGCTTTTTCCGCGACCACGGGAACGCTCATGCACACGCGCTATTATTGGATCGTGCGGCCGGACGACCCGCGCATCACGAAGGACATTCTCGTTCCCGACCCGGCGCGCTCGCCGTTGTTCCCGATTCCCAAGGAGGGCGAAAAAGTCGTCGTTCGCCTCAACGAATGGACGCGCCGAAGCGAAAATCCGACCGGCGAAATCGAAAAAGTTCTCGGAGAATCGCACACGCCGCTCGCCGAATATCGCGCGATTCTTTTCCGCTACAAACTTTCTCCGAAATTTCCCGATGCCGTCGCCGCCGAACTCCGCGACGTTCCCGCCGAAGTTTCTCCTGCCGAAATGCGCGGGCGGCTCGATCTCCGCAAGGTTTTCACCGTCACCATCGATCCGGACGACGCAAAGGATTTCGACGATGCGCTCTCCGTCGAATCCCTGCCCGGCGGCGCGACTCGCGTCGGCGTCCACATCGCGGACGTTTCGCATTACGTGCGTCCCGGCTCTGCGCTCGACGCGGAAGCGCGTGCGCGCGGGAACTCCACCTACCTCGTCGGCACCGTCATTCCGATGCTTCCGCATGCGCTTTCGAGCGGAATTTGCTCGCTCGTCGAAAACGAACCTCGGCTCACGAAATCCGTGTTCGTCACTTTCGATTCCGGCGGGAACGCCGTCGAAACAAGTTTCGCGAACACCGTTATTTCCTCCCGCAAACGCCTCACCTACGCGCAGGCGCTCGCTTTTCTGCGCGAGGATGACGACCTCGCCATCCGTGCGCTCCCGCCCGTTCCCGAATATCGTTCCGGGCATCCGGGACGCCCGCTCGCGGAGCTTTCCTGCGAGGAAATTTCCGCTCTGCGAAAAAATATCCGCACGCTCCAAGGCATCGCCGCGAAACTGCGCGCCGCGCGAATGAAAGCGGGAGCGCTCGACCTCGATATGCCCGAAGTGAAAATTTACACCGATGCCGACGGTTTCGCCGAACGCATCGAGCAAATCGAATACGACGAATCGCACCAACTCGTCGAAGAATTTATGCTGCTCGCGAACGAAGTCGTCGCAAAAAAACTCAAACATGCGAAACTTCCGTTCATTTCCCGCGTTCACGACGCGCCGGAAAATTCCAAGCTCGCCGAACTTCGCGAAGAAATGATCGCCGCCGGAATCAAAATCGGCGACCTCTCCAAACGCTCCGAAATGACGAAACTGCTCGCCGCGATCAAAAACCGCGACGATGCCTACCCGCTCCGAATCCGCGTTCTGCGCAGCCTCAAACAGGCATGCTACCGACCGAGCGCCGACGGACACTACGGACTCGCCAAAACCGACTACGCGCATTTCACCTCGCCCATTCGCCGCTACGCCGATCTGACCGTGCACCGCGTTTTCGATTATTTTCTTCAAAAAAATCGCCTGCCGACCGCTCCCGCGAAAAAACTGCCCGCGCCCGCGCTCGCCGAACTCGCGGGAACGTCCGAGCACATTTCGGACACGGAACGCTCCTCGATGGAAGCGGAACGCGAATCCGTCAAAGTCAAACTGCTCGAATATTTCGAACGCGAAGTCGGCGCAAAAAAGAAAAACGTCTTCGAAGCAATCATCACCGACATTCGCAGCATCGGGCTTTTCATCGAATTGAAAATTTCGCGCGCTTTCGGGCTGATTCCGCTCTCGTCCATGGTCGATGATCTTTATCAGGTCGTGCCCGACGGTTCCGCCGTTGTCGGACGCCGTTCCCGCAGACGCTACGCGCTCGGGCAAACCGTTCCCGTCGTCGTCGAACGCGTGGATCGTTTCCGCCGAACGATGGATTTTCGCCTTGTCGCGGACGCTTCCGATGCCGAAAAAACTTTCGCGAAAAAGAAATTTTCCGGGAAACACCTTTCGCACAAGCGCGGGAACGCCGCCGGGAAAAGATAATTTTTTCTGCGAAAAAAGTTGGTGGGCGCAGCAGGATTCGAACCTGCAACCAAGGGATTATGAGTCCCCTGCTCTGACCATTGAGCTATGCGCCCGAAAAGGCGTAGAGTTTCCCGAAAAACACGTCCCTACGCAAGCGGGAAAACGCTTCGGGAACGGTTTTTAACCACGAATGAACACGAATAAACACGAAATCGG
>CAVFCB010000162.1:0-2702 GCA_963620895.1 Bacteroidaceae bacterium
AAAATTCTCCTCAACTCTCTCATCGCCGCCGCCGCAATGAGCGCCGTTCCCGCGTTCGCAACGGATTACACAATCGGAACCTCCGATAATAATGATTCTCGAATCAAGACGGCTACCGCAGAAGACCTCTTGATTTTCAACAAGGCAAGCGGGCACTTGACAGAGGGCGGCGCAGACATTGTTGCTCCGGTTCGAATTGACCAGCTTAAATTGACGGACGGTTATAGCGGAGTGACCTATACGTTCAAAAACACGGTTACAGGCACTGGCGAATTCACGTTCGCTGCAACGACAAGCGCGAACAATCAGACATATGCGTTTGAAGGAGACGTGAGCGGGTATTCCGGGAATATGAGCATCGCTTCCGGGAAATATGGGACGTTCACGTTTTCCAATAAAACCGGCACGGGAACGATTACTGCGGAAAACGCGAGCAGTGTCCTGAATCTCACCGGCGCTACAGTCAATAATTCCGTGATTACGGTTTCGAAAGTGAACATCAGCGGTGAAACGTCTTTCGTTGCCACGACTGACTTGAATTCCGGCAACATTGTTGTCGCGAGCGGCGCAACGATGACCATTTCCGACACGGGAAATTTGGATTTATCCTCCTCCACACTCAATGCATCGGGAACGGTTTCTAACGCGGGAACGCTCAATCTTTCCGGCGCGAAAGTTACGCTCGCGAGCGCGATTACGAATTCGGGGGGAACGGTCACGGTCAATTTGAACACCGTTTTCGTGCTCGCGGAATCGCTGAAAAGCGGAGACGTTTACACGCTGATTTCCGGCGGCACAATCACCGGTTGGGACAGCTCCACACTTACGCTTTCGAATTTCCGTAAGTCTGACGGTTCCGAATTTGTCGGGCGTTCGACCGCTTCTATCACAACTGTCGGTGCCGTGACGATTACTGAGGTCGCGGCGAATCTCGTTTGGAACGGCGGCACTTCGGGAACGTGGGATACAGCAACGCAAAACTGGCTGAACGACTCCACCGCAGATAAGTTTTACACCAATGACAACGTCACGTTCAATACGGCAGGCGCGAACGTCACGGTGGATTCCACCGGTGTGACGGCGGGAACGATGACGGTTTCCGCCGCGACAACGCTGACGGGCACGGGAACGGTTTCCGTGACGTCTCTCTCTGCAACGGACGCGCTGACGCTTGACAGCGGCGTGACGCTTTCGCTCACAAGCAAGCTCACGGCGAAAACGGATTTCAGTAAAGTTGCGGGAACGGGAAAGCTCGCCGTCATCGGCGGAACCGGAGACGGGCAGGGCGTCACCCTCGGGAGTGATTTTACGGGAACGCTTTACGTGACGAAGGATTCGGCGAATTCGCGACTTTTGCTGACCGATTCCTCGCTTGGCGCCGCAAAAATCTTGGTCGGCAATGGTGCGGATCTCGTTTTCAACGGAACCGGAACGAATATTTCCAACGCAATCACTTTTGAAGGCAATTCGACTATTCATACGAACCAAAATAAAACCGGAATTCTCAGCGGAGACATTACCGCAACGGGCACGCTGACGAAAGCCGGCTCGGGAACGCTGAACATTTCCGGCACGGGAACGAATACGATTTCGACGCTCACGCTTTCCGCCGGCACTCTGAATTTCTCCGGAACGGGAACGAGCAGCATTTCGACGCTGAACGTCAACGGTGGCAAGATGAACATTTCTGCGGGAACGGTGAGTGTCTCCGGTGCCGTTTCCATGCAAGGCGGGGCAACCGTCACGCAGGAAGCCGGCACTGCTACGTTTGGGCGCTTGTTGATTCATACGGCGACCAACGGTAACAGCGAAACGTATAACCTGAACGGCGGCATTTTGAACATCACCGGCGGCTCCAAGGTCGCGGCAGGCAGTGTGGTAGAAAACAGCGCAGGTCTCATCCTCGGCACTGGGGGAACAACACCGGGCTTTCCACGGCAAATGTGGCGAGCGGCGCGGTGCTGAACGCGTTGAACGGCTGGACATTTCTTTCATGGGACACGAGCAGCAAGCTCAACATCAGCGGCGAGGTGAATCTTTACGGACTCACGTTCAGTAAGTCGACGACTAAGACACCGACGGCGACGCTGACGCTTTCCGACGGCGGGCGCTTGAATCTCGGCGCGGGCGGTTTCGCCAACGAAAGCGCCAACGCGGGAACGGACAATGTCAACTTGAACGGCGGCACGCTCGGCGCTCTCGACAATTGGAGCGCGACCGTGGCGATGACTGTCGGCGGGAACGTGACGATTGACACGACGAAAATGTCGGCAACTTCAACGGGCAAGGCGACTGCGACGTCCGAGGGCGCGACGATTGAACTTTCGGGAATCCTTTCCGGGAACGGCGGCTTGACGAAAGCCGGCGCGGGAACGCTGACGCTGACGGGAACGAACACTTACACGGGCGGGACGACGGTTTCCACGGGAACGCTCGTCGCGGGAAGCGCTTCTGCGCTCGGCACGGGAACGGTTTCGGTCGCGGAGAACGCGAAACTGTCGCTCGGTGCAGACGCGGTTTCAATCGGTTCGCTTTCCGGCGCGGGATCAATCGGGCTTGCGAGCGGCACGACGTCCTCGACGCTGACGGTGAATCAGACGACGGACGGCACGTTCAGCGGCAGTGTTAACGGGGAATTGGTTTCTCTCCGCGATGCCTCACATAAAAACGACACCGAAGGAGTGTTGTTTTTTGAAGGATAT
>CAVFCB010000163.1:0-2698 GCA_963620895.1 Bacteroidaceae bacterium
GCCGTCGAACGAAGCTGCTTCAATGTCAACGTCGAGCCGGAAAAATCCGCGCCGGTAATTACGGCTTTCGTAAAATTCGCAGACATCAAGTTGAATTCGGCGAAGTTCCAGCCGCTCAAATCCATAGAACCCAATCCGACACCCGACAAATCTTTCGCCTCGTAGCTCGCCGTCGAACGAAGCTGCTTCAATGTCAACGTCGAGCCGGAAAAATCCGCGCCGGCAATTACGGCATTCGCAAAATTCGCGTTCTCCAGTATTGCGTTCTTCAGATTCGCATTTGTCAGCACAGCTCCTGTGAAATCTGTATTTTTCAGCGCCACGTTTGAGAATGTTGCGTTCGTCAGTATCGCTTCGGAGAAAGACGAATCCGTAATCGTCGCCCCCGAAAATACCGCGTTCGAAAGATTCGTCGTCAAGGAAGTATTGCCGGAGTAAAAGAGGCCGTTTGTAATCTGCGCATTTGTGAAATTCGCGCCGGTCAAATCCGCTCCGGAAAATATCGAATCCGTAATCGTCGCCCCCGTGAACAAGGCGCTCGAAAGATTCGTAGTACTGCTGGAAACAGGAGAGGAAAAGTCCGCTTTCGTAATCGTCACGCCGGTGAAATTCGCACCGGACAAGTCCGCCTCGGAAAACTTAATACTCTCGGAAGAACTGCCGATAATTGTGGCTTTTTCAAAATTCGCGCCCGTCAGTGTCACTCCGGAGAAATACGAATCCGTAATCGTCGCCCCCGTGAACAAGGCGTTCGAAAGATTTGTTGTCGCGCCGGAAACAAGAGAGGAAAAGCCCGCTTTCGTAATCGTCGCACCGGCGAAATTCGCACCGGACAAGTCTGCTCCGTGAAAATAAACATGTCCGGAAGAATCGCCGATAAGAGCGTTTTCGAAATTTGCGTTCGTCAGCACTACACCTAAGAAAGACGTATCCTTAATCGTCGCACCCGTGAACAAGGCACTCGAAAGATTCGTAGTCGCAGAATTATCAGAAAAAGCATAGTTAAGGAGGTTTCCCGATGAGTCGTATGTAGATCTCGAGAACGTCGAAGGGTCAAAGTAGGTTCTCGTAATCTCTGCCCGTGTGAAATTCGCTCCGGACAAGTCAGCACCGCGAAACAGAACCTCCCCGGAAGAACCACCGACAACCGCGCCTTCAAAATTTGCGTCCGTCAATATTGCACCGGAAAAAGACGAATCCGTAATCGTCGCGCCCGAAAATACCGCGTTCGAAAGATTCGTCGTAGCGCCGGAAACAAGAGAGGAAAAGCCCGCTTTCGTAATCTCTGCGCTTGTGAAATTCGCACCGGTCAAGTCTGCACCATGGAAATAAACATGCCTTGAAGAATCGCCGATAAGAGCGTTTTCGAAATTCGCGTTTGCCAGCACCACATTTAAGAAATACGTATCCGTAATCGTCGCGCCCGTGAACAAGGCGTTCGAAAGCGTCGTAGTCGCAGAAGCGTCAGAAAAAGAATAGGTAAGGAGGTTTCCCGACGAGTCGCGCACAACGCTCGAGAGCGTCGAAGGGTCGAAGTAGGTCCTCGTAATCTCCGCGCCGGTGAAATTCGCGCCGGTTAAGTCCGAACCGTGAAACCGAACCTCCCCGGAAGAATCGCCGATTTTCGCGTTTTCAAAATTCGCGTTCGTCAATGTTGCACCGGAGAATATCGAATCCGTAATCGTCGCGCCCGTGAACAAGGCGTTCGAAAGATTCGTCGTGGCGCCGGAAACAAGAGAGGAAAAGCCCGCTTTCGTAATCTCAGCGCTTGTGAAATTCGCACCGGTCAAGTCTGCACCATGGAAATAAACATGCCTTGAAGAATCGCCGATAAGAGCGTTTTCGAAATTCGCGTTTGCCAGCACCACATTTAAGAAATACGTATCCGTAATCGTCGCGCCCGTGAACAAGGCGTTCGAAAGCGTCGTAGTCGCAGAAGCGTCAGAAAAAGAATAGGTAAGGAGGTTTCCCGACGAGTCGCGACCAATGCTCGAGAGCGACGAAGGGGTAAAGTAGGTCCCCGTGATTTCCGTGCCGGTGAAATTTGCACCGGTTAAGTCCGAACCGTGAAACTGAACCTCCCCGGAAGAATCGCCGATAATCGCGTTTTCAAAATCCGCATTCGTCAATATTGCACCGGAAAAAGACGACTCCGTAATCGTCGCGTCCGTGAACAATGCGTTCGAAAGATTTATAGCACCAAAAGAAGAGGATGCGTCAAAGCCTGCGTTTGTAATCTTCGCGTTTTTGAAATTTGCGCCGGTCAGATCCGCCCCTTGAAAAGCGACCCAACCAGAGGAATCGCCGATAAGAGCACTTTCAAAATTCGCGCCCGTCAATGTTGCTCCGGAGAAAGCCCCACTCGTTATCGTCGCGCCCGAAAATACCGCGTTCGAAAGATTCGTCGTGGCGCCGGAAACAAGAGAGGAAAAGCCTGCGTTTGTAATCTTCGCGTTTTCAAAATCCGCATTCGTCAATATTGCACCGGAAAAAGACGACTCCGTAATCGTCGCGTCCGTGAACAATGCGTTCGAAAGATTCGTTGTCAAAGAACGAGTATATTGATCAACGATGTTTCCCTCCAAGTCGAGGGAGATATACGTGACGATCAAGGGGTTAAAATCAGACCTAATAATCTCCGCGCTTGTGAAATTCGCCCTGGTCAAATCCGCGCCGTAAAAATAAACATATCCGGATG
>CAVFCB010000164.1:0-2605 GCA_963620895.1 Bacteroidaceae bacterium
AAAAAACAACGCGCAAGCGCTTTTTGCGAAAACCACGAAAAAAACCACGGAAGGGGAACCGGAACCACGGATAGACACAGAGGAACACGGATTTTTTAAGGGAGTTTTTGCCGTAGGCAAAAATCCGCACTTCACCAGTTCTCCAGTTGACCGGTCCACTTTTTCTCCTTTTGCCGCAGATTTCACAGATGAGCACAGATGTTTTTGGGGGAACGACGCGCGAAGGAATCGAATCCGCCCTTTGGGACGACTGACTGCCGCCGGTTCGCACGCGGAACGGTTCAGCTGATTTTTTCACGGAAATGCGCATGGCGGTTTCGTTTTTCATTTGAAGGAGTAGCCGCCGGAGATTTCGAGGAGTGCGCCGTTAACGAACGCGTTGTCGATGCAGAACATCACGGCGGAGGAAATTTCACGCACGTCTGCGAAGCGTTTCACCGCCGTTTTTCGATAAATGTTCTGACGAATTTCCTCCGGCTTCGTGCGTTGCCATTCCGTTTCCACAAAGCCGGGCGCGATTGCGTTCACCGTTGTTCCCGTGCCCTCGAATTCTTTCACCAGATTTTGCGCCAACGCGTGAAGCGCCGCCTTGGAAACGCCGTAGGGGAGCGATGTGCCGTGCGGGAACACACCCATCATCGACCCGATGAAAACAATTCTTCCGCCGTGCGGGATTTTCGGATACAAGTCGCGCACGAGCGAAAAATTCGCCGTCAGATTCACGTCCAGAACATGCCGCCACTCCGCATCCGTAATCTGCGGGAACGGCTTGCGCAACGTTGTTCCCGCGTTCCCGACGATGACGTCCACATGCGCTTCATTCTCCAGAAAATTCACGATACCCCCCCCCATTTCGCATCTGCGACGACGCATTCGCCGAGCCGCGAGAACTCTGCTTCCGCCGCTTTCGCCGCCGCAACATCCGAGCCGTAATTCGTGAAAACGCGATACCCGCGAGCAAGCAGATCCAACACAATCTGCCTGCCGATGCCCTTGGTTCCGCCCGTGACAACTGCAACTTTTTTGTCCGTCATTTTTTCAAAACTCCTGTTCTGCGCGTGCGCGCTCGATGATTTCCGCGAGACGAATCGAAACTTCGGCGGGAACGCGAAACGATTTTTCGCCGCCGATTGCCCGCACAAATTCAAAAATTTCGTAGCGCAGACCTTCGCCGTCGAACGGCGCGAAAAATTTCCGCGTCCGGTTCAAATCCTCGAAGCGCACTTCGAAGTAATCCGTCTTCCACCACGGCGCGGGAACGTAGATGTAGCCACGCGTTCCTGAGATAATCAGCGCACCTTCCGTCTTTGCTCCGATTCCGACCTTGAAGCCCGCCGACATCGCATCGAAATGTAACGCCCCGCGAGCAAACGCCTCCGTGCCGCGTGAATTTTTCCGCGAAAAAACGCGGAGTTCACGCAAGTTCTGCTCTGCCGCGAGCAACAGAATCGGGAGCAACACATATGTGCCCATTTCCGAAATTGCGCCGCCGCCGAGCGTGGGATCCGTCTCGCGGCAAATCTCGGGAACGAGCTTGGAAAACGATGCATCCACGTCCGTGATTGCGCCGATCACTCCGCTTTTCGCGATTGAAATCAGCCGAACGAACGCCGGGCAAAATGCAGTCTTGATTGCTTCCAGCAGCACGCAGTTTTTCTCCCGCGCCAACGCGAAAAGTTCCCGCGCTTCCGCGCCCGATAGCGTCATCGGTTTTTCGCAAAGCACGTGCCGCCCGGCGAGCAACGCTCGTCGCGCGTAGTCGAAATGCGTCGTGTGCGGGGACGCGATGTACACGGCTTCGCAACGCGCGAGCAGCTCGGCGTAATCCGTTGTGAAAAATTCCAGTTCGTGCGCTCCCGCGAAGGCTTCTGCGGACTCGCGCCGCGCCGTCATCACTCCGCATACATCCGCGCCGCTCACGTATTTGGATTCCGCGATGAAGCGCTGCGCGATGCGTCCCGCACCGACGATGCCGATGCGCACGATATGCGTGTCTGCCGCGCGTAGTTCCGTCGAGGAGATCCCTTTCGTGCGCTCCAGATAAACGACCTCGCAAAACTCTTTCAGATAATCGAATTTGCCTGCCCAGTCCGAGCCGATTGCAAAAACGTCAATCCCGAGTCGGCGGATGTCCTCGATTTTCTGCCCGTCATATTCCTCGATGATGATTTCGTCAGCGAGTCCGAGACTGCGCACGTTGTCGATGCGTTCGACGACCGACTGGCGCACGTTGAGCTTTCCGCGGGAACGGTCGTAAGCCTCGCCCGTCACGCCCACGACGAGATAATCGCCCAACGCCTTCGCCCGCCGAAGCAGGTTTTCGTGCCCCTTGTGCAGCAGATCAAACGTCCCGTATGTAATGACTTTTTTCATACGTTTGCGTTATCGGATTTCAATAAACTCTCGCGAGAACGCGCATCTTGGGGGGCAGAGACGTCCACGTCTACGCACGTCGCGGGAAGCGAACGCATTGCGGCAAACGTTCCCGCAAAGACGCGCGAAAGTCTCACGAAAGCGGCGAGGCGCCGCTTCTCCCATTTTTTCCGTGTTCATCCGAGCAGGTTTTCGATTGCGGGAACGAGTTGCGCGAGAGCGTCTTTCGCGC
>CAVFCB010000165.1:0-2564 GCA_963620895.1 Bacteroidaceae bacterium
CCGCTTTCGACTTTCGTCGTTCCCGTGAAGCCCGAAGCGTTCCCGCTCAGCGTGATTGTGCCCGCCGTGGTCAGCGTTCCCGCGCCGGAAAGCGTATTCGCGAAAGTGCGGTCGCCGTCAATCGCGAGCGTTCCCGAAACTTCAAATGCACCCGTACCGAGCTTAGCCGCATCAACAATCGTGAACGTGCCGCCGTCGATATACGTCGTTCCCGTGTGCTCGCTTGCATCGCCGGCGAACGTCAAAGCATAGCCGGAATGAACCGAACCCGTGCCCGAAATTGTCCCGCGGAATTCCGTTAGCACAGAATCGAAAGTTCCGTATTTACCTGTTTTCAAATCCACGATTTGTTCAGACTCACTGATGACAATCGGCGTTACGCGAAAAATCGTCAGCGCATTGTTTCCCGTCGAAAAATCCCACAGCTCGTCCGCATAGGCGACGCCGTCGACCAAGAGTGTGATGTTGGAGCCTTTCGTCAACGCGCTCAAGTCCGACACGCTCGCGCCGTTCGTCCACGTCAACAAGGAATAGTTCACATCGTCGGAAGGCGTTCCCGAAAAATCAACAATCAGCTTCGTCGTATCCGAAAACACCACACTCCCGGAATCTGCGACAACGATAGAAGACGCAGCGGATTCGGAAACGCCGAAATGCAACGTCGTGTTTTCGCCGAAGATGACACTTCCGTTTTCGCCGATTGTCAGCGTTGTGCCCTCGATGACTTCAAATGCGCTCCCGTTCGCAAGTGTCAGCACCGCACCGCCGGAAATCGTCGCAGAGCGTGCGAGCTTCGCACTGACGCTTTCCGCACCCTCTTTCGGCGTGTGTTTTGCGACGGAAAACTGTCCGCCTCCGATGTCATGGAAAAACCGTCAATCTTCCCGTCAGCTAACAGTGTGTTTTTAAGAATGGAGCTTGAAGAAAAAGTTGCGCCCGTTGCTCCGCGGAAATCGGCTCGAGTGAGATCGGCTGATTCGAAAGCTACGTTTTGGAATTCCGCATTCGTAAAATTCGCGCCCGTCAGTGTCGCGCCAGTGAAATACGAATCCGTAATCGTCGCCCCCGTGAACAAGGCGTTCGAAAGATTCGTTATCCCGATAAAATCAAGAAAGGAAAAATCCGCTTTCGTAATCGTCGCACCGGTGAAATTCGCACCGGTCAAATCCGCGCCATAAAAATAAACATCGCCGATTTTCGCATTTTCAAAATTCGCGTTCGTCAGCGTTGCGCCGTAGAAGTGTGTATCATCCGTAATCGTCGCGCCCGTAAACAAAGCGTTCGAAAGATTCGTTATCCCGATAGAACCAAGAAAGGAAAAATCCGCTTTCGTAATCGTTGCATTTGTGAAACTCGCACCGGTCAAGTCCGTACCTCGGAAATAAACATACCCGGATGAATCGCCGATAATTGCCTTAATCCACGAGGAATTAACGAGCGACTTTCCGTTGAACGACGTCTCAGCCGCGATCGTCTGCCTGTCATAGTTTTCGTTATCCGCGAACAGCGCCGTTCCCGCGGCGGCGCACGCGAACAAAGTCAAAATAGAGATTTTCGTTTTCATAACTTTTTCTCCTTACGAATTGTTTTTGAAATTAAAGATTGTGTTTAGCGATTCTCTGACGAGGCGTGTCGTAAATTTTTTGCAGACAGCGGGATCTTTTTTTTGCCCTTAAACATCTCAAATTGAAGAATGTTTCTATACCCGCTATCGCATGCAATGTAATACAGTTCGATCCGGTGCCACCCCTCGGACAGCGTAATCGAAACGGGATTCGGATCGACATCGCCGGCGGGGTGATAAATGAATCGCCAAATTTTTTTGGCACCGTCGATAAACAGCTCCGCCTTTGCCGAGCCTAACAAGTGGACAGTGTATTCGCCCTCTTCTTCGATAAAAATTTCACCGTTGAAATACAGACCGTAAAATTCGGACTGCTTTACTCGCGGAGGAGCGACTTTTACCACGGAAACCGTTTTCGCCGATTTATGAGCGCGCAATGAAGACGGTAAGTCTTTCATTCCGGGCGCGCTCCACGGCGGGAGAGAACCGTTCCCATAAAATATTTCGCATGCAAGTCCGGGCTTATACGGATCTTCTTTTTCTTTCTCTTTGGTCGGAGCCGGAAAAGCCTTCGAAGGCTTTGCCGGCGCGGGAACGGGCGTTTCCGGTAGCTGATTTTGATCGATCTTGCTTTGAAGTTCTTTTGAAAATTTCTGAAATTGAAGTGCCGTTTTCAAATCACCCGCTCGCGCGAATTCTTCTTTTTTCTCATTCGAGGAAAGCAGGTATTTTTTATTGAGGGCATTGAGCTCCTGAAGATGCAACGCTTTCAGTGCCGAAAGTTTTTTTTGAAAAAGCCTGATGAATTTCCGCTGTTCACGGGGGAAAGAATCCGGCGACTTTTCCAGCGTGGAAACGGACAACGACTCGTCCAACAACAAAAGTTTTTCCGCAGCATCGAGCTTGACGTTTCTCGTGCAATAATCAATGCGCGCAACAAGAACCCCGTGAGCTTCTTTAAGAAGCGCCACAACACTGTTTCCTGCTTTTTTATCGATGG
>CAVFCB010000166.1:0-2562 GCA_963620895.1 Bacteroidaceae bacterium
CCCTTGCGAAAATGATTTTTGAACCGAAATTTGCTTTTGCTTTATGAAAATGAAAACGAAAACGAAAAACGATTCCCTGAATTGGCGCTACGTGCTTTATCGCGTTGCGGATTGTCTGCGAAACGGGGGGGGGGTATGCGCGATTTCGGCGCGTGCTTTCCGTGTTGCGCGGTGATGCGCAGGCGGATCCCGAGCCGTTGAAAAAAATGCTCTCTTGGGCGGTAAAAAACGTGGAGTTTTACAAAACATATTCCGATTTTCGCGGGCTTGCGGATTTCCCAGTCGTGAACAAGGCGGTGATTCGGAACAACGGCGCGCGCATGCTCGCGCACGGATTTGACCCGGCGAAGCAGTATCGCGTTTCGACATCGGGCTCCACGGGAACGCCGTTCGTCGTTTATCACGATGCCGAAAAACGTCGGCAGGCGGCGGCGGACACGATGGCGTTTTCGGAATTTGCCGGCTATCACTTCGGAACGCGGCTGTATTACGTTCGCGCGTGGGATTGCGTTCCCGTGAAAGGCGGTTGGTATTCCAAGCTGCGCAATATCGTTTGCGTTAACAATCGCGAAAATTCCGCAGAGTATTTTCGGCGTTTTCTGAAAATGCTCGAGCGGGATTCCTCGGAAAAATCCGTGCTGATTTACGCTTCGACGCTGACGGAGCTTTGGCGCTACATGAAGACGAACGGTGTGGAAACATCGGCAAAAGTCTGCGTTTTCATCACGATGTCGGAAGCGTTGCCGGACGATGTGCGGCGCGGGATCGCGGAGCGGTTCGGCGCGCCGGTCGTGTCGCGCTATTCGGATTGCGAGTGCGGGCTGATTGCGCAACAGCGCCCGGGAGAAAGCGATTACTGCGTGAACGAAGCGAGTTTTCATGTCGAAGTGCTGAAGCTCGATGCCGACGTTCCCGCCGCGTTCGGCGAGCTCGGGCGCATCGTCGTCACGGATCTTTACAACTTTGCCATGCCGATGATTCGTTATGACACCGGCGATTTGGGCGTGGCGGAAAAACGCGGGAACGCGTTGGTGCTCAGCCGCGTCGAGGGGCGAACCGCCGACTGCATTTACACAACGAACGGCGAGCCGGTTTCGTTTCACACTTTTGCGAATTCGATACGCACTTTCGACGAAGTCGTGCAGTACCAAGTTATTCAAAACGATGCGCGGGATTATGTGCTGAAACTGAATCTCGGCGGAAAAGCGTTCCCGCAGGAACACGAGCTCGCGGAACTGCTGAAATCCTATCTCGGCGCAGACGCGACGCTGAAAATCGAATATGTGGACGAAATCCCCGTGCTCGCCTCGGGAAAGCGACGATGCCTCATAAATCATTTTTTGGAAAAAAACGGAAAACATTGATGAAAATCCTGATTACCGGCGCGTGCGCGGTTTCTGCACGTAGCGTTTTGAGATCGCTGAAATCGAGCGACAAGTTTCGCAATGCGGAATTTGTCGGCTGGGATATGTGCAACTTGCTTTACGGCGTTTACGAAGGAATTTTTGACCGCATCTATCCGGTGCCGGCGGTTTCGGACGCGCGTTATCGCAGCATCGCCGAGAAAATTTTGAAGGAAGAAAAACCGGACGCGGTCGTCGTCGTTCCCGAGGTTGAAGTTTTGTATTGGAGTGAAAATCCGTTCCCGGGCGTGGCGTATATCGTTCCGCCGCCGAAATTTTCGTCGTTGGTCATCAGCAAAAATCGCCTTTTTTCCGCGCTTGCGGGAACGGGGCTCGTGCCGAAATTTGCGATGGTTTCGGCGGAAGAAATCGAATCGGAAAAATTTGAAAATCCGCTCGGTTATCCGTGTTGGATTCGGGACGGCGGCGCGGGAACCGCTTCCGGCAAGGGAAGTTTCAAGGCAACGCGTCGCGAAGATTTGCAAGCGTGGGCGAAAATCAATCGCGGGATCGACGTTTTTCAGCTTTCTGAATTTTTGCCCGGCGGAAACTACGGTTGTTTTTGCCTTTTCAAAAACGGACGCTTGTTGAAAATCGCGCAGGCGGAACGTATCGAATACATCATGGCAAAAGTCGCGGTTTCCGGAATCACGGGCAACACGTCGAAAGGACGCTTGCTTAACGACGAACGGATAAAACGAAACGCGCTCGCCGTGATCGACGCAATTTGCAGGCAGACGGGCGAAACGATGAACGGTCTCGTCGTCGTCGATATGAAAGCAAACGGGAACGGCGAACCGATCGCGACGGAAATCAATATTCGGCACGTGGCTTTCAGCTCTTCTTTCGCCGCCGCAGGATTCAATATTTCGGAATATCAGGTGCTGGCGGCGCTGAATCGCGATGCGGAAATTTCCGCCGAACAGGAAATGGCGTTCCCGCGCGGAAATCTGATTTTGCGCGATGTTGACGGCTTGCCGATTTACGTGAAGTCCCCGCTCACGCTCAGTATCGGCGAATGCATTCGCCGCGACATGCTTTATACCCCCCCCCCAATTCGGGAATGAGGTAGTTTTTGGGGGCGGAGACGTCCGTGTCTCCGCGGCGAAAATTCTTTTTGTGCATTGTTTTCGTCCGCGAAGCGGGCGAACTGATGCTA
>CAVFCB010000167.1:0-2445 GCA_963620895.1 Bacteroidaceae bacterium
TTCTTACCTCTCGGCAAAAGACGTTATTCAAAGCGGAGAAAACGGTTTTCTGATCAAGGCGTTCGACACGAATTGCTATGCGGAAGCATTGCGCGAGCTTATGAAAAATCCGACATTGAGAAACAGGCTTTCCGAAGCGGCTCGCGTCAACGCCGACCGATTCGCTCCGGAGAAAATCGTTTCGCGTTGGGAAAAACTCTTCAGGGAATAATCGCCTCATGCTTTTCAACTCCGCCGAATTTTTCGTTTTCGGGCTGATTGCGCTCGCGCTTTACTGGTGCGTTTTCGACGGGAACGCACGCCGCCAAAACGCGTTTTTACTGGTCGCGAGCTGGATTTTCTACGCGTGGTGGGACTGGCGTTTCTTGGGATTGTTGGCGCTCGCGGGAACGACATCGTTCGTGAGCGGCATCGGCATCGCGAAAAATGCCGACAACGCGTCCGCGCGGAAACGTTGGTTGATTTTCGGCATCGCGGCGAATCTCGGCGTGCTCGCGCTTTTCAAATACTTCGATTTCTTCGTGCGCTCCTTTTCGGAAACCTTTCTCGGCGGGAACGACGGAGGGCTTCTGCTGAACCTTGCGTTGCCGGTCGGCGTTTCGTTTTATTCGTTTCAGGCAATCGGCTACTGCGCGGACGTATATTTCGGGCGCGTTCCCGCAGAAAAAAATCCGCTGCTGCACTTCACTTTCATCAGTTTTTTCCCGCAACTGCTCGCGGGACCGATCGGACGCGCGGGGACGCTGCTTCCGCAGTTTTCCGCAAGGCGGATTTTCGACTCCGCGCTCGCGACCGACGGGCTGCGGCAAATTCTTTGGGGACTTTTCAAAAAAACGGTTGTGGCGGATAATTGCGCCGCCGTTGTCAACGCCGTGTGGGCGGGCGGCATCGGCGAGGCTTCGGCGGGAACGCTCATCGGAGCCGCCGTGCTTTATTCGTTTCAGATTTACGGCGATTTCAGCGGCTACAGCGACATGGCGATCGGCGTTGCAAAGCTTTTCGGCATTCGGCTCGGCGACAATTTTCTGTTCCCGTATTTCAGCCGAAACCCGCAGGAATTCTGGCGGCGCTGGCATATCTCGCTCAACACATGGTTTCGCGACTTCGTTTACATTCCGCTCGGCGGTTCCCGCGCAGGAAAACTTCGGACGCTTCGCAACCTCTTCATCGTTTTCGGACTGAGCGGGCTTTGGCACGGCGCAAACTGGACGTTCGTCGCGTGGGGACTTTTTCACGCAATGCTTTTTGTTCCGAGGGCGATTTTCGGAAAGAAGCGGAAAGACTCGGACGTTGTCGCCGAAAAATCGATTTTTCCGAGCCTTTCGGAACTCGCCCGCATGGCGGCGACATTTGTCGCGGTGACCGTCGGATGGATCTTTTTCCGCGCGGACACGATCGGCGAGGCGTTCATTTTTCTCAAACGCTGTATCGTTCCCGCGGGCGAGGAAACGTTCGGCTTCAGCGGAACTCCGTTCATTTTCATCGCGCCGATGCTCGTCGTCGAATGGATTCAACGCCGCGAAACACACGGACTTCAACGCATTCCGCCGTTCCCGCAATCGTTGCGTTGGGCGCTTTACGTGCTGTTTCTCTTCGTCATTTTCCAAAACGACGGCATGCAGGAAAATTTCATTTATTTCAAATTCTGAACGATGCCCGCTTCCCAAGAAAAATACCGCTTTTTCGCAAAACTGCTTCTCTTTTTTGCGATTTTCGCTGTTGTCGCGGCACTCGTTCCCGCACTGGCGACATTGCGAATCCGCACCTACAACTACGCGCTCCCGCCGGGAACGCGGATTCTCTTCGTCGGCGATTCTCACATCGCACAAGGCGTGGACGATTCGGAAATTCCCGGAGCCTACAATTCCTCCGTCAGCGCGGACACGTATTTGAGCGCCTATCTGCGCCTGAAACTTCTGTTGCGCGACAATCCGCAAATCGAATCGGTCTTTCTCGGCGTGTCGCCCTACTCCATTTCCCGCGGTTCGGACGAAACGCTTTTTCGTCCCTCGCTCGTCACCATGAAAGTGCCCTACTATCTGCCGCATTTCGGGGCGGAGGAATGGCGGCTCTACCTGACGCGCGCGCCCAAGGATTTCCTGCGGGCGGTATTCCTTTCGCCGTCCGCCTATTTGCGTTCAAGCAAGCTGACGAATAAAAAATATTTCAAAAAACTCGGAGCCTTCAATCCGCGGGAACGGTGTTCGCTGGAAAAGGCAATCGCCGCATCGGACACGCTCGAAAAGCCGCTTTTCTGGGGTTGCAAAAGCGAACTCGATTATCTCGAAAAAATCCGCGAGCTCTGCGAACAGCGCGGCGTGCGGCTCGTTTTTCTCAATACGCCGATTTTTCACGCCGAACGCTATTTGAATCTCGATCACTACTACTCAACGCTGCGGGAACGCTTTCCGAATGTCGAACTTTGGGACTATATGAACCTCGACG
>CAVFCB010000168.1:0-2369 GCA_963620895.1 Bacteroidaceae bacterium
ACTCGCGCGTTCCCGCGCTCGCCCCACGGTTAGCATCAGTTCGCCCGCTTCGCGGGCGAGAAAACGGAAAATAAAAAATCCGTGTTCATTCGTGTTCATCCGTGGTTTTCCCGGCGGTTTTTCTTTTTCCTGAAAAAAGGCTTGCGAACCGTTTTTTTTTTGCAAAATGGCTCCTCGGAATTGAGACGAAATCCACGTCTCTTTCTCCGCAATAATAAACACATCAAACAGATATTCAGAAAATTATTATGAAGTCATCAACATTGTTCTTCTCTTCCTTGCTCGCCGCGGCGGCGATGAGCTCCGTTCCCGCATGGGCGGATTACACGTGGAACGGCGGGAACGAGATTACCCAAGCGCTTTGGCAGACCGAAAGTTCTTGGACGCTGTCCGACAGCTCCACGTGGAGCGCGACGGGCACCGGTCCCGGAACGTCGTATTCCAATATGCTCGACGGCAAAATCGTTATCTCGGGAACGGAAAGTTCGAAAATCTCCGGCACAATCTCCGCCCTCGAAGGCTGGACGCTGAAGCTCGATTTGAAAAATACGCTTCTGACCGTCGGGAACCTCGTAAAATTTCAAGGCGGCACGTCCATTACGGTGGACGAGGGCTCCGTGCTCACGATTAACGGTTTCAGCGGTCAAAAAGCCGAAGGCGCCATCACGCTTTCCGGCGCGGGAACGATTGCGGGCAAAATGTTTTTCTCGCAAAAGGGCGACTATACGGCGACCGTCAATTTGGAAAATTGGACGGGAACGATTAAGTCCGTCGATCTTTCGATAGGAAATCTCAACCTCTCGCATCACGGGAACGCGAACTCCACGGTCGAGCTGTCCGGCTTCAGCGGATATTTCTCCGAGCAGAACGACGGCACGGTTTCCGCGAATATCAAGCTCACGAATTCCTCGACGAGCGGTCGCGCCTACGCGGCAAATATCACGAACGGTTGGAGCGACAAAACGCTGACGTTCACCGGGAAAATTTCCGGAGACGGAACGTTTAAGAACACGGGACCGAGCGGCTCCGGGAACAGCGTTTCGCAGAAATTTTTATTCATCGGCGATGTTTCCGGATTCGCGGGAAAATTTGAGCAATCCGGAAACAGAGCGGCAGGCGTGCTGATGTTCGGCAACGGCAGCGCAGGCGCGACAAGCAGCGGGAACTCCGTTTCCGGCACGGGCGAAATCGCGTGGGGCAACAATAACGTGATTTACGATTACTCCAACGATGTCGTCGCTTCAAACACGATTACTTCCGCGCAACTCGTCAAAAAAGGCAGCGGCTCGCTGACGCTGACGGGAACGAACACCTACGCGGGCGGAACGACGATTGCGGCGGGAACGCTCGTCGCGGGAAGCGCTTCCGCGCTCGGCACTGGAACGGTTTCGGTCGCGGAGAACGCGAAACTGTCGCTCGGCACGGACGCGGTTTCGATCGGTTCGCTTTCCGGCGCGGGAACGATCGGGCTTGCGAGCGGCACGACGAAATCGACGCTGACGGTGAATCAGACGACGGACGGCACGTTCAGCGGCAGTGTTAACGGGGAATTGGTTTCTCTCGTCAAAAACGGCGCGGGAACGCTGGATCTGGGCGGCTACGTGTATTTGTATAAGACGGAATTCGCGAACAGCTCGGTTTCGACAACCTACGCGGATGTTACCGTGAACGAGGGAACGCTGAAAATCAGCGGGCACGCGGCGGCGGGGAAACTTTCCGTTGCAAGTTCTGCCTCGCTCGGATTGGTCGGAGGCAATGCCGCATCGAGCTTCCAATCCGTGGAAATTTCCGAAGGCGCGAAAATCGTCATCGACATGAGCGCGTTTGCGGACAAGTCGGAAACGTTTGACGTGGAACTCATCACGACGAACGAGCTGAAATACAACGACACGACCATCACAAACGACAATGTCGAAGCAACCCTCGGCGGCGCGATTTCTCTGACGAACTGGAACAAAACCGGTTGGAAGCAGTCGCTCTCGCTCGACAATTCGACGCCGGGAACGAATACGCTGAAACTCACGATGTCGATTCCGGAGCCGAGCGCGTTCGGGTTGCTCGCGGGCGTCGGAGCGTTGGCGTTCGTGGCGGCGCGGCGCCGTCGAAAGAAAGCATAACAACACACTCCCTTAGAAAACGACGTTCCCGCGGGGCTTCCCGCGGGAACGTTTTTTTGTGGAAGGTGGAGGGTGTAAGGTGGAAAAACGGAAAAAGGAACCACGGATGAACACAGATAGACACGGAAACTAGTGGACTGGAGAACTGGTCAACTGGTGAAGTGCGGTTTTTGCCTGCGGCAAAAATTGAGGTGTGTTTCCGTCCGCGGAGCGGGCGAATATAGGATAACCGCGGGGCGACGATGCGAAGCA
>CAVFCB010000169.1:0-2331 GCA_963620895.1 Bacteroidaceae bacterium
CGCTGAAACAACGCGAAGTGCGCGTGCGCCGCGTCCCGATCATGCGCTTTTCCGCGTCGTCCAACGAGCTGTTGCGCGCAAATTCGGGCTCGTTCGCGTATTGGGTGGGCGACGAAGGCGTAAAGGCAAAAGTCAACATCCCCGACGGCACAAACGAGAAGTTTTTGAAAAACGATTGGGAAAGGCTGTTCGCGTCAACTACCGCCTCGCGAGTCGGCGTTCCCGCAATTACCGGACTCGAAGATTTTGAAAAATGGTGGCAACGGGACATCGCCAACGCAGACTCTGCGGAAAAAACGACGTTGAGGCACATTCACGATATTGAGGCGTTGCCCGTTTATGCTCAAGCAGTAGGCGGCGGGAACGCCACGCAAGTCAAAGGCTATGCACAAAAGCTTTTCCACGACGTTTCGTTCGTTTCGCAGGGGATTTTTACCGACACCTACAACGGCGGGCTGAAAACCGACCTTTCGCTCGCTTTCGAAATGCCGTGGTTTTCCGGCGACTCGTGGGAAAAAGGTTTTCGCGATCTTGACCAATTCCACGGGAGCGGCGAGAAAAACGTTCTCAACTTCAACATGACCAACGTCCAAAGCGCGAAAAACGAGCGCACGGAATGGTGGGTTGAACAACCGGAAGACGGTCTCGGCTATCTCTTTGAAATCGCGACCGGGGAAGGGGGAAGCCGGCAAGGGCGTCCGCATCAGGAGTATTTACGCGGTCCGACGTGGGATCTTGTCCGAAACTATTATCGCCTTTACAAGCGCGAAGATGAAACGGTCGGTTTCCGCGGATTCAAGGCTCACAACAAAGACGCGTGGATTTCCGTCGGGAGCGTTCCCTACACGTATCTTTCTCCCATCGGTGCGCAAGTGCTCGGAACTTCGGGCGGCGGCGGTCCGTTGGGGAAAAAGGCGAACATCGGGCTGATGGGAACGTCAAATTACAACGACGACTGGGATTTGGCGGCGTTGCTGACGGAGTTCGACGGCACGGAGCGCACGTGGAAAGACGGGCAACGCGCGCCGTTGATTATTCCGCAGTCGATGATTATTGCGCCGGTCGTTCAACGCATTGCGTTTCGTTATGCGTTCGGGATCGGCACGGATAAAAGACTTCGCATTCTCGTCGATCCCGTGATTACCGTGCACAATCCCTACAATGTGCCGTTGGAATTCTTCGGTCTCGGAATGATTTGGACGAAATATCAGCCGTTCGACGTTACGCTGACGAGAAGATCCACAAGCGAAGAATCGACCGACGGTTCGACCAATTGGCCGGGAACTCAATCTTCCGTTTTCTACACGAATCGACTTTTCAGCCAAGGAACACGCTTTACCTATCGCGTTTACGCGGGAACGACGTCTTTGAACAAAGGCGCGAGCGGCTACGAAATTCTCGCGCCGGGCGAAGTGCGCACGTATTTGCCGGCGAGCGCGGTTTCGGACGGGATCAACCAAGGAATTACAACCCGTCAGCTCGGTTCGTATAAATCCTCGGACTGGAACCCGAGCCGAACCGGGCTCGTGAGCTCGCAAATTGTGCAAGACTCGAACGGTGCTCAGCTTGCGGCATTTTCGGATAAGGAAATCGCGAGCGGGATCGCGTTCGAGTGCAAAGTGAATCCGCACGACACCGCGCGCTCCGGCGACACGAACACGTTCCCGCGGGAACCGGATATTTTTTCTTTCAACCTGTTTTATCCCGTTTCCGCTAACGGAGACAATATGGAGAACCGCCCGGAAAGCGTTCAGCGCATTTGGAATCACGGACAAGGCCCGTGCGACTATTCCGACGAAAATCTTACGGGATTCATCGCGATGCGTCGTTGGCATCCGAGCGACGGTTCGTTTACGGTGAACAAAACGATTCAACTTTCCGGAGTCGGAGAGAAAGAATACGCAATGTTCATGGACATTTACCGGCAAGGTTCGAACGAAACGCCGCTTGCGGGACCGCTCGTGACGAATGCTCGCGCCGAAGCAATTTTCCCGTATAGTTTCGACAAAAACATGAGCGACCGTCCCGTGGATGTCGGTTGGAAGCGCGAAATCGACAGCGAAGACGGAATGGCGTGGCCGAGCCGCTTCCTCACTTCGCGTTGGGGGGACGATTACGGCGTGTCCGGACAAGCCAACATCGTGCTTTTTGAAATTCCGCAAAGACCGTTGCTTTCGCTCGGTCAATTGCAACACGTAAACTGTTCGCGCTTGGACGCGCAACCCGCGTATGTCATCGCGAATTCTTACGTTCCCATGGGAATCAGCGATCGAACGGCGCTGTTTTCGTGGTCAGGGAACGATTTCGTCAATTCCGGCGCCGCCCAAATAG
>CAVFCB010000170.1:0-2313 GCA_963620895.1 Bacteroidaceae bacterium
CGTGCCGACATTTTGCGTGAATGTCGTTGTGCCCGAAGCGACTTTTATCGTGCCGGCGCCGCTTGTTGCGTTCTTGAACGTGCGATCGCCGTCAATCGCAAGCGTTCCCGCGACTTCAAATGCGCCCGTTCCGAGCGTTGCGGTTTTCGCAATCGTGAATGTTCCCTCGTTGACGGAGGTTTTTCCCGAAAACGCCGAAGCGTTCCCGCTCAGCGAGAAATTCTTCGTCGTGGTCAACGCGCCGGCGCCCGAGAGCGCTCCCGCGAAACCGGTGCTCGTGCCGGAGAATTTTGCTTCCGCACTCGCGGAAATTTCAAACTTCGCCGTGCCGACATTTTGCGTGAATGTCGTTGTGCCCGAAGCGACTTTTATCGTGCCGTCGCCGCTCGTCGCATTCTTGAACGTGCGACCACCCGCGATTGCGAGCGTTCCCGCGATGTCCACTTTCGCCGAACTTCCAAGCGTTGCGGCTTCTGTGAGCGTCGTCGTTCCCGTGTTGACGGAAAGCGTTCCCGTCAGCGCGCTCGCATCGCCGGAGAAGGTAAGATCTCCGGTCGTTTCCACGCCCCCCGCGCCGGAAATGCTCCCGGAAAATTCCGCCACCGAAGATTCGATGGTCGCGACGTCTTTCACGCCGAGCACGACGCTCGCTGTGCCGTCCGTCACGGAAATTTCGTTGCCGATATTCACGTCCTTTGCCGTGAGCTCGCCGGTCTTCGTATCCAATGTCCACGCGTAGGTTGTTCCGAACCCGGAAATCGTTCCCGAAGTCTCCGTGAACAGAGCCACGTTCCCATCGTCTCCGTCTGTAGTTGTCAACTTGCCGCCCCAGAGCGTGAGCGAATATTTCGCTTTCTGCACGGCGTCGTCCGCGAAAGAAACGCCGAGATCGAAGTAGTTCGAAAGCGTCAAATTTCCGGAAATCAGCGGAGTATTCCCGCCCTTGCCCGTGAGCACGATGTTGAGAACGTCTTTGCTCGCGGTAACGCTTCCACGTGAGGGAACGACAACTTCTTCCCCGAGCGAGACATTGCCCGAGATGTTCGAGCCTTCGCCGAGCGTCAGCTTCACGCCGCTCGACACGTTGATCGACATGTTGATTTGCCCGAAATTTTTTACATGCAAATCCGAAGAATTGAGAAGCGATTCAAAATTTGCCTTCTCCGAGTAAGTGCTGGAGCCCTTGTTTTCGTATGCAACCAAGAATTTGAGCGAATAGGTGCCGGACGCGACACCGTCCACGGAAATTTTTCCGCGATTCACGAACTCGGCGGAAACGTTCGTCGGAAGCGCTCCGGCTTTGTTGCGAAGGATTTCGAAGCAAACGGGAACATTTTCTTTCACGTAAAACGTGCCGCGGTTTTCAAACTGTCTCGTTCCCGCAAAGCTGTCCTCGTCTTTTTCAAAAAGGAACTGAAAGATTCCGTTGATGTCTTCTTCTTTCTCAAAATTACTGGCATTGTTCAAATACCATTCGCCCGTGTTGACGACCGTTGCATTTTCATGCATCGAGAATTTCGTGAAACCCACGACACCTGCGTTTTCAAACGTTCCATTCCCGAGAACCTCGGCGTTGCACCATTCGATTTCCCCGGTCTTGGTGTTCACAAATTTCGCATTATCAACAACCGTGAAACAAATGTCTGTGGGGCTGTTTGTGCTGTTTTTATCGCTTCCTTTACCGAAAATCGTTCCGGAGTTTTCAAACACGGAGTTGTCGGTCAGCCAAATGTCGAGGCTCGGAACAGTGCTTCCGCCGGAGGTGTTTTCAAAATCCGTCTGAATCGTTCCCGCATTCGTAAATTTTGAATCGTCGGCAAACAAAACCATGCACGCGTTTCTAATGTTGGAGTTGGAAGCTTTGTCCCACCGGCTTTTTTCCCCGGAATAGCCGAACGTCAACCACTCAGTGTTTGTGAACTGCGCATCGCCGGAAAGCGCAAAGAGCGTATCGAACGAATAGTAGTTGTAGTCTTGCTTGAATGCGTTTTTGCTCGAATCCCACGTGAACGTCATCCCGCGCGACGTGTAAATGTCCGCAAGGTATTTTTCGCCGAGCGTTTTGGAATCTGCGCCCCAGTCGGTGTTGCCGACATACGTGGTTGCTACAGAATTCGTTCTCGTTCCCGAGGATTGACGATACGGAGAAACATCCGCGAATGCCGATCCCGCGACTGCACAGGCAACAAGAGTAATGAGTGAGAGTTTCGTATTCATGGTTTTTAAAACGATTTTAGAAGTTTGATTAAGAAATGAAACGTCCGCGGGATTTTTCCGCGATATCCGTCTCACTTTCTGGGTGCCATTTTGCAA
>CAVFCB010000171.1:0-2303 GCA_963620895.1 Bacteroidaceae bacterium
AACCAAATAGCGCTTGCGCTTCGTTTTTTTTTGGCAAAATCGGGGTTCGAAAGTAGGACGAAACACGTCTCTTTCTTTTTTAACCCTAAAACACACTCCACGTTATGAAGATCTCAAAAAACTCCACTGTCGCCGCGCTCGCCGCGTGCCTTCTCGTTCCCGCAGGAATGTTCGCAGAAACGAATGCCGCACAAACGCAGAATCGCGCCGACAATTACGGCTATGATTACAACCGAAACTCGAGCCCGGAAACCGGCACGGCGTCCCTCTTCAACTCCTTGTCCTTCAAGGCGTTCTACGGCGTCGGGCTGACGGCTCCGGCAAAGGACATGGATCGCGTTTACGACGATCCCGAAATCAATATCGGCGGGATCACCGTCGAATACACGAGAAACGTAAATCCGTACTTCGACTTCGTCTTTGCGGGAAGCATCGGCGG
This sequence comes from Bacteroidaceae bacterium, assembly GCA_963620895.1. GTDB lineage: Bacteria > Verrucomicrobiota > Verrucomicrobiia > Opitutales > UBA953 > Spyradosoma. The sequence goes on from CAVFCB010000171.1 coordinate 440, forward strand.
CGGAAGCTGCGATTACGAATACCTCGGAGAACTCACGCTCTACACATATGAACTGGAAGCGGGCATAAATTTACGCGCGCCGCTCGGGAAGGTAGTATCGCTCTTCGTCGGTCCTCGCGTCGGGATGAATGTCCTTTATGCCGAATTTGATTGGGATCGGCGGTCGTGGGGCAAGGAAGACGACACACGCATCGGCGCACTCCTCGGCGTTGATGCCGGAGTCGTAGCTTCTTTCAACGAGCGCAACGCCCTGACAGTCGGCGTCGGCTATCGCTATTCGTCGGCGCAACCGGAGTGTCGGTTCGGTGAAATTGAAAAACAGGACTGGGTGCGGTTCTCCGTCGGCTACCGACTCTCGTTCTGAAAAATTTCGTTTTTTCGACATCCGCGCGGGCGCGTCCTTCAAAAAAGGCGCGCCCGTCGTGTTGTAATTTTCGCGCATCGCGATCGCGTTCCCGCAAAATTTCGCATTGCCTGCGGACGCGCGGCGGCGCATTTTCCCAAGACTTCGTTTTTCGAAAAAAATCATGCAGAACGATACGTCACGGGAACGCGCAATCAGCGGCGATATGCGCCTCGCCAAAGGTGAGGGACACATCGCCATTTGGGGAAACATCGTCCTCGCCGCTTTCAAATTTTTCGTCGGATTCACCACGGGATCGCTGGCGATTATCGCCGACGCGTGGCACACGCTTTCCGACAGCCTTTCTTCCATCGTTCTGCTCGTCGGTTTGAAAATCGCCGAAAAACCCGCCGACGCCGAACACCCGTTCGGACACGGTCGCGCGGAGCTCATCGCCTCCGTCGTCATCGGGATGATGCTTGCGGCGGTCGGTTTTGAATTCGCTCGCGGCGGCATCGAAAAAATCGTCGAGCACGAATCCGCGGAGTTCGGCGCGCTCGGCTACGCGGCGATGATCATCACCGTCGTCGTCAAAGAAGCCATGGCGCAATACGCATTTTGGCTTGCGCGAAAAACCGGTCTCACCTCCCTGCGCGCCGACGGATATCACCACCGCAGCGACGCGCTCAGCTCAACCATCCTGCTCGCGGGAATGATCGCCGCAAATCTTTCCGACGGCGCCTTGTGGTGGATGGACGGCGCGCTCGGCGCACTCGTCGGCATCGTGCTCATGCGCGTCGCGTGGGTCGTGCTGCGCGACGCCGGGAACAAGCTCATCGGAGAAGCCGTTCCCGCAGAAACCGAAGCGAAAATTCGCGAAATCGCAAAACGCATCGGCGGGAACACCGAGCTCGACCTGCATCATTTTCACCTGCACGCTTACGGTTCGCATCGGGAAATCACGTTCCACATTCGGCTCGCGCCGGAAACGACATTGCTCGACGCTCACAGCAAAGGCTCCGAAATCGAACGCGCCATCGCGCGCGAACTCGGCATCGACGCCACCATCCACATCGAACCGAAAAAACCGAAAAATTCTTAATCCGCAAATTCGGAGAACTGGTTTACTGGTGGACTAGTTGACTGGTGAAGTGCAGATTTTGCCGCAGGCAAAAAAATATTTTCCGCTTCCCGTTCTAAAAAAATCCGTGTTTCTCCGTGTCCATCCGTGGTTCCTTTCAAAAAAACCGCAAAGTGCGCAAAGGAACACAAAGGTTTTCCTCGCGGGAACGGTTTTTGTCCGCAAATTCACGCAAATGAACACGAAACCGGCGAATCGGTGGACTGCTTTACTGGTTCACTGGTTGACTAGTAAAGTTCGGTTTTTGCCGCAGGCAAAAATGAAAGTAACTAAGAGCGTCGGAGACGCGAAACTATCGTAACCCCACGCGTAAGCGTGGGGACACGGGAACACCCAAACATCAAGCCTCGTAGAGGCGACACTACCATCCCGCGGGAACG
>CAVFCB010000172.1:0-2301 GCA_963620895.1 Bacteroidaceae bacterium
GAAGAAAGTCGTTCCCGCGAAGAAAAAATCGCTTCCGGCGAAAAAATCTTCCGCGCCTGCCGCGAAAAAACCGGCGACTTCCGGCAAATCGGTTGTGAAAAAGCCGGCGCCCGTTCCCGCGAAAAAGCCGGCGGCAGAAAAAAAGTCCGTTCCCGCGAAGAAAAACGGCGTTCCCGCCGCGGCTCCGCAAAAAGTTTCTCCCGTCATTGCAACCGATGACGAAGCGCACACGCAGGAAGTCAAATACGCGCCCGACCGTTCCGATGTTCTGACGCATGCGGAGCGCGAACGCCGCCGCAAATCTTCCGATGCCGATGCGCAAAAAATTCGCGAGCTTTCCCAAAAGATGCAGTTCGCCGACGGCGCTTCCGCGTCCGCCGCGCCCGTCGATCAAGTCGAGATGAACGAAAAAATTCGCGAGCTCGACCAACTTTCCAAGCAACAAGGTTTTGTCACGATTGAGGACATCAATCGCGTCATTCCCGCGACGGGATCGTCTCACGAAGCGTTCGACAGCATCATCAACATTCTCGACAATCTCGACATCAAGATTCTCGACAATGACGAAGTGGACGCCTACAAGTTGCGTCTTTCCGCCGAGGAAGAAAACGCGCTTCGCATGGCGCAGGTCGATATTCTCGACGATCCCGTGCGCATGTATCTGCGCCAAATGGGGCAGGTGCCGCTGCTTTCCCGCGATCAGGAAATTCAGATTTCCCGCAGTATCGAAAGCGCCGAATCGCGTGCGCAGGATGCGTTGTGTTCCATTTGGCTGACGCTTCCCGTGCAGCTCGATACCGCGCGCCGGCTCAACGAAAGAACGGAGCGTTTCGACCGCGTCGTGCTCGACAAAAAAGTCGAATCCCGCGATTGGTATTTCCGCATGCTCCCGAAAGCGATTGCCGCCGTGGAGGCGATTTCGACGAAGCTCGACAAAGCGTGGATGGAATACATCAGCGGCTCGACCGAAGAAATTCGCCGCAAAGGGCATGCCCGTTTCATCAAGTTGCAGAAAGATATTCGTCCGCTTTTGCGCAAGTTCTGCTTCAAGATGAAGGTGCTCGAAGAATGGCTCAAAACCTTTAAGCCGGTGCTGGACAAGTTCCGCGAATACGTTTGGCAGCTCGAAATGATTGAGCACAAGGATCGCCGCGCGCGGAAATTCGATCCGAAGAAAATCAACGCCGAGCTTTCGGCGCTCGAAAAAGAGTATCGCATCAAGGCATCCGATTTGCTCGACGTTTATCGCGAAGTCCGCAAGTGCCTTTCCGAAGCGAACAAGGCGAAAACGAATATGGTCGAGGCGAACTTGCGTCTCGTCATTTCCATTGCGAAAAAATACACGAATCGCGGGCTTTCTTTCCTCGACCTCATTCAGGAGGGCAACATGGGGCTGATGAAAGCGGTGGAAAAATTCGAATACCGTCGCGGCTACAAATTTTCGACTTATGCAACGTGGTGGATACGCCAAGCGATTACGCGTTCCATCGCCGATCAGGCGCGCACGATTCGCATTCCCGTGCACATGATCGAGACGCTCAACAAGGTCATGCAGGTGCAGAAGCAACTTTTTCAGGAACTCGGTCACGAACCGACGCCGGAGGAAGTCGCCAACGAAATGCAAATGCCCGCCGAACGCGTGCAACAGATCATGAAAATGTCCCAGCAGCCGATTTCGCTCCAGAGTCCCGTCGGCGACGGGAACGACACGAGCTTCGGAGATTTCATCGAGGACAAAGCGGCGGAAAATCCCTACGACATCGCCGCGACCGCGCTTCTGCGCGAAAAAATCATCGACGTGCTCCAATCGCTCACGGATCGCGAGCGGGACGTGCTCACGTATCGTTTCGGTCTGCGCGACGGCTATTCCCGCACGCTCGAAGAAGTCGGAAAAATCTTCAACGTCACGCGGGAACGCATTCGCCAGATTGAAGCGAAGGCGCTCCGCAAAATGCGCCACCCGACGCGTCTGCGTCAGCTTCACGGCTTTTTCGAGGCGGATCAGGACGTTTCCGGTCCGAGCTTCGACCAGTTCACGTTGTCGGACGCTCCCGCCGCGGAAACGCACGAGGCGACTCCGGAAACGCCCGAAGGAAACGGCGGCGAAGCGAAACCGCCCGAAAACAACGATTCGCAGGCTCTTTGAGCGACCGACGGCGATGTGCGTCCCGCGAGGCGGAATTTTTCCGTTCCCGCGGGACGTTCGCTTTTTTGAAAGTTCGCATTCCGCGGGAACGCGCGTTCCCGCGTTTTTTTACGTTTTCTCGCGCGCGCGTGACTATATACGGATAAAAAGTTTGC
>CAVFCB010000173.1:0-2276 GCA_963620895.1 Bacteroidaceae bacterium
ACCATCGACAACGTTGTCTATGCGTCCCCGATTATCGTCGGCACGGGAACGGGCTCCAAGGTCGTCATTCCGGGCGGGAACTACACGAAAAATGCCGATGACACCTACACGCTGAACACGAACCCGAAGACGGGGGAAATGATCGGCGGGATTTTGCTCATCGATCAGGAATCGGGCATGGGCGGCATCTACGCCGGTGCCATCGTCGGTTGCCGCGTTTCGATTTACGACAAAACCGCTTTCAACGCCAAGACCGAGGAAAACAAAGAAGAAGAGGACGCGGGAACGGCAGCCGATCGCCTTGCCGACGTTTTGCAGGACGCGACCGCGATCGAGGCGGCGTTGAAAGAAATTTACGGCAAGACCGATGTTTCCGCCGAGCTCGCCACGCTGAACATTCAGTCCGACGAAGAAGCTCGCACCTGCTCTTTCGCGTTGGACAACGCGGTCGCGTGGGAGGTCGTCAATTACTACAAAGACAAGCAGAAGGTTGACGGCGATTCCGATTCGCATGTTTTCTACATCGATTATCAGGCGGATGCGGGCGTGACGGGCGGTATCGTTGCGCTCGACGGCGCGGGCGACATTGCGTTTCTGTTGGAGCAGTCCAATTTCAGCGGTATTCAGATTGCCGCGACGCGCACGGGAAAAACGGTGCTCAACATCGACGCGCTGAACACGCTCGAAGGTTCCGTCGTCGTAAAGGGCGGGAACGTTTCCATCATTTCTTCGCAGGCGGACACGCTGAAAACGAAGCTCAGCTTCGCCAAAAATGCGCGGCTGATTTTCTCCTCCGGCGAAACAATTTCGACCGTTGTCCGCAGCGCCGGGCAGAACGGGGATCTCAGATACACAAGTTTCACGGACACTCCCGGCGGGAACACGATTCTGGTCGGCAGACTTCGCAAATCCAACATCGCGTTTAACTTGGTGCAGGATCTCGTTTACGGCGACGTTTATGTCGAACGCGGGATCGACCTCGATTTCGCGGGAACGGACAGCATTTTCCCGAACGCGAATTCGCTCACGCTTTGGAGCGGCGAGGCGTTGACTTCGGACGACGGCGACATCGCCGCCACCTCGATTTCGCTCAAAGGCGCCGGCAACAGCTCCGCGCAGGGAATTTACGTGCATAAAATCAACAACCTGACGGGCGATGCCAATTCGCGCATCGACATGTCGGGGCAGGGCGCGTTGGTCGTCAACGCAACGAGCAACGAAACGGATTCGTATTCCGGGCTGACGCTCGGGAACTTCGCCGGCGCGATTCGCGGCACGGGCAATTTGGTCAAAAGCGGCTCGGCGACCTTTACGCTGGGCGGCGGCGACAAAGTCATTTACACGGGAACGACGGAAGTCGCCGCGGGAACGCTGAAAGTTTCTGCGAAAAACGGGCTCGCGCAGTCGTCCGCGCTGATTCTCGGCGCGGGAACGTCCGCCTCGATGACCGGCGCGCAAAGCCTCCGCAATCTTTTCGGTGCCGCGAGCTCGACGCTGACCGTCAGCGGCGCGCTCACCGTCGGCTCCGATGCCGCCGTCGCCAACGGCGACGACCGCCCGTATCTCGCGAACAATCTCGGCACGGCGTCCTCCGGCACCTACAACACGGACGTGTCTTTCACCCGTTTTTCGGGAACGTATGACGTCGAGGGCAACCGCATTGTTCCCGGAATTACGAATGCTTCGCAAGCGGATGCGACAAAGGCTTATCTGACTGCGGCGGTGCGCTCCGCTTACTCCGGATTCGACGCGGAAACGCTCAAATCTTTCGTCGGCGTGACCAATTACGACGGCTCGACGTTGCTTTCGCAGGCCGATTACGAAAATATCCTCGCTTTCGCGAAAACGCCCTCCGCCACCGGCACGGTTTCGATTTCTTGGAAAGACGCGGGAACGGCGGGAACGACCACGGTCTCGGTTTCCGCATCGGACGTGCTTGCAAAGCTCGCGGAAGCCTACGCCGGGCTTTCCCGCGAGAAATGGTTCGTGGCGAACATCAAGACATCGGGGAAAGATTCTTCCGGCGCGACAATCTACAGCCCCCGTGTGTTGCGCGGTTTCTTCGGCAGCGACAACGAATATTTCGCCTATCTCCGCAATAACGATCTCGCCGGAACGCTTTCCGGGGACGCCGGCTTTGAAAAAATCGTCGAGAACTACAACAAGCTTTCCGCAGAACAGACGACGAAGAATTTGAATGCCGCGTTCAAAACGGAATCGGCAGCGCGCGCGAAATTTACGGCGGATTTCGGGAGCGTCAAAAATCTCGGCGGAAC
>CAVFCB010000174.1:0-2255 GCA_963620895.1 Bacteroidaceae bacterium
GCGGTGTATCTCGCATTGCCGATGTAGCGATTAACGGCGGGAATGCGCGAGATTGGGCGAGTGCGGTTGCGGGCTCGGGGGAATCGCTTAGTTCGATGATTGCGGGGGATGAGCTTGCGGGCTATGCGACGCAAACTGCGGCGGCGGTTGCGGGGGCGGTTCTATCTCCTTTTACCGGGGGATTGTCGTTGGCTGGGGCGGCTGCTCTAATCGGAGCGTATCAGGGTGCGAATCAGTATCAGGATCATCAGGATCAGAAGAAAGAGCTTTCGCGCATGAAAGAGCAGGCGGAAGCTGCGGCGGGTAGCGGGCATGCGGCGGGCGGCTCGGAAGTCGGGGCGACGGAAGACAAAGCGGGGAATGATGCGCACAAGAAGAAGTTGTCGATGTTGGCTGCGGGGTATTCTGCGGGGCGCGGCGGCACGAACATTACGAGCAATCTTGGCGGTAGCGGGCGTCTTGGTTCGATGTCGGTGTAAGAGGGTTGCAGGGCTGATTGATTAAGAGGGCGACGGGAGGAGCGAGATGGACGGGAAGAGTGTGTTGAGTCTGTTCGACAAGATGTCGGCGGAGCGAACGAACATGAAGGTTATGTGGGCGGAGGCGGTTCGTTACTGTCTTCCGTTTGAGCGACCGAGTTGGGAGGAGTTCGGGGGGAATGACACTACGCCGGGGAAGCGTCGCGCGAATCCGGTGTGTTCTTATCCTGTGATTTATGCGAATCGGCTCGGGAGTTCGCTTCACAATTCGGCGTTTCCTGCGAATGCCTACTGGTTTGACTTCGGATTTTCGGGGGATGTGAGCGGGAAGCGAGCGGACTTGAAGGCGTGGTGTCGGAAAGCGCGAGATGTGGTTCATTTCAAACTGCGTAGCGGGACGAATTTCTATCAGGAGAGCCATGCGATGATGATGGGGCTTGCGGTATTGGGGACGGCGGGCTTTTACACGTATTACAAGAACGGGCGGTTGCATTTTCGGTATATTCCGATCCACAAGAATTTCTACATTGCGCGGAATTCTGATGGGGAGATAGACATGGCGGCGATTCTTCACGAATACACGGTGAAGGAAGCGGTTGAGGAGTTTGGAGCGGATGCGGTAAATGAGTCTGCGCGAGCGTCGTTGCTTCGAGGGGATGACGGTGTGGACAAGTTGGAGTATATTCAGTTGATTTATCCCAAGACGCCGTTTGGAGAGAAGTATGACATTTTGAAAGGCGGGAAGCCGTATGGGGACATTACGGTTGAGCGGTTGTCGGGGAAGGTTGTGCGTGTGAGCGGGCACAGCAGTTTTCCGTTTGCAGTTCCGCGGTTTATGTTGGCGAGTGATGATCTTTACGGTCGGAGTCCAGCGATGAATGCGATGAGCGACATCAAGAGCATAAATCTGTTGCGGAAGAATTTATTGGATGCGAGTTTGCGAGCGATTAAGCCTGCGGTGTTTATGAATGCGATGATTAGTTCGCCTGTATCGATTGCGAGCGGAGCGTTGAATCGCATAGCGAATTTTGATCCGAGTTCGATATGGACGTATCCTGCGCCTACGGATTTTCCTGTTGGGAAAGACCAGATGGTTCAGTTGCAGGAAGCGTTGATAAAGGCGTTTTACATTGATGTATTTCAGGTGATTGACCAGCAGACGAACATGACGGCGACGGAGGTAACGGAGCGGGTTCGGCAGAAGGTGGAAGCGGTTGCGCCGATTGTGAGTCGGTTGCAGAGGGAATTTTCGCAACCTGTGATTACGCGGTGTTTGGAATTGTTGATTGAGAATGGGGAATTAGAGCCGATACCTGAGGGAGCGGACTTTGGGGAATTTAGGATTTCTTATGTTTCGAGTTTGGACTCGATGATTCAGCAGGGGGTAGCGAGTCAGACGATGACGTTTGTGATGCAAGCGGCGAGTTTGGCGCAAGTGATGGCGAATGATTCGGACTTCGGGAACATTATTGATACGGATGCGGTTTTGAAGACGTTGGCGGACTGCAACATGCTTCCTGCGACATATTTTCGTTCGGAAGAGGAGAAAGCGGCGCGTCGGGAAGCGCAAGCGGAAGCTGCGCGAGCTGCGGCGGAAGCGCAAGCGGAAGCGAGTTCTTCTACGGCGGCGTTGAATTATGCGAAAGCGGATGCGGTAGCGGACGGCTATGGGTATAACGGACGGAGAGACTGAGTAGGGAGAAAATAAACGGAGGAAAAAGAGATGGCGGCAGAGAACAAGGACTGGGGATATTTGTGGGAAGGTGAAGCTTCCGG
>CAVFCB010000175.1:0-1015 GCA_963620895.1 Bacteroidaceae bacterium
GGAACGCAAAGGTTTCCCCTCGCGGGACCGGGTTTTTATCCGCAAATTCACGCAAATGAACGCGAATAAAGGAAATGCATTTTGTCATCACTTTGTCAAAATTTACCCTGGTGATTCCCGCTAAAATGGAAGGCGTCCTACGGGAACGGTTCCCGTTCGACAGAAAAACAATACCACAATAAAAATCCTACCATGAAGAGTAATAAAATATTCCGGTGGTCTTTTGCCGTTGTCGTCGCGCTTTTGGGCGCGGCGGCAACGTTCTGCCTCGTCGCGGAACGTTCCCGCGCCCGCGAAACGGAAACAGCGATCCGCCTTGCGCTGTCGGAGCGTTCCCGTGAAGCGTTCTCCATAATTTCGAATGCGCTCGACCGCATTTCCTACGAAGCGGATGCGCTTCCTGCGGAAAGCTTTGAGGCAATAGCCCGCGAACCGAAAATAAATCGCGACCACGAAATTCTGAACCTCGCCAATGCCGGTTTTTATTTCCGCGTTGATGAGGCAGGAATGAGTTGCGGGATTTTTGGCGGGAACGCGACGAGCGACGGAAATTTTCTGGATGAGGAAAAACGTTGCGAAATCGCCGAACGCGCAACGAGGTTCGCTGATGTCCGCGTTCCCGCCGAACGCAAATGGCGGGAGTTGTGCGCAACATTTTTTGCCGATGCAAAAGCGCGATGCGACTATGAAGCTCGACGCGCCCGCGGAGAACTGCCGAAAAATATTCCTCCTGAAGTTCGATTTTCGAAAAAAACGGACGAGGTTCACGATGTGCGCCTTCAGCCGGCTCACGGACTTTGGATTGAAGCCGAGAGTGTATCTAAGACGCCCGGAGAAAAAAAATTCGCCGGCGGATTCCGCTTCGAGGTGTTTGAGGGGAATGTTTTTCTCGTGAGAGAAATTCGCGCGCCGGGAACGAAAAATTTCATTCAAGGATTTTTACTGAATAAAAACAACCTGCTCGCCGTGTTGAATACAAAAGTGCGCTCGGCGCTCCCGGATGCCGAAGTCGCGC
>CAVFCB010000175.1:1025-2149 GCA_963620895.1 Bacteroidaceae bacterium
GGAATCTTTTGTTCGGTGGACTTCCGCTGAAATTTTCGGCGGGAACGCTACCGGAAGAAGCCATCGCACGAGCGGAACTGCAGGCGTTCCGAACAATGCTCGTGTGCGCATGGTGCGTTTGCGCGGCTTTGTGTGCAGGCGTGCTCGTATCTCTGCGAGTCTCGCTGTGTGCCGCAGAACGCCGGCGAATTTTTACTGCCGCCGTAGTGCATGACTTGCGCTCACCCATCGCGGGAATGACAGCGCTTTCCGAGGAATTGCTTGCGGAAAGCGGAGGAGACGCCGATGCGCCCGAAACGCAAACACTGCGGAAGCTCGTCGGACGCATTCGCGATCTTTCCGCACTGCTCGACAACACGTTGCTCTTTTCGCGTCTCGTCGGAACGCACGGGAACGCTGCCGATGCGCTGAAATTCAGCGATGCAACGGCTGGTGAAATTTTGCCGCCGATTTTCGAGCGGATTACGGAACGGCTCGACCGCGCCGGAATGGATTTTGACACAAACGTTTCCGAGGAGGCGGCGAGTGCAAAACTGTACGTTTCCGCGGCCGCGCTCGAACGCATTCTCTTCAACCTCGCGGATAACGCCGCGAAATACGCTGCAACAGCCCCCGTTCCCGTGCTCACGCTGACGGCGGGAATCGTCCGCTCCCGCAAAAAATCGCGCCTTGAGATTCGCATTGCAGACAACGGTCCCGGGCTTTCCGCTAAGGCGAAAAAAAATCTGTTTCGAGAATTTTCTCGCACAGCGCAAGACGCCACAAACGCGGGGGCGTACGGACTCGGAATCGGTCTTGTCCTCTCGAAAAAACTCGCAGAAATACTCGGCGGAAATCTTACACTTGAAAAATCGGATGCCGAGGGGACGATGTTTCTGCTTACTCTTTTCACGAAATGAAACTACCGAAACCGAGAATTCTCGTCGTCGAAGACGATGAAGACCTGCGCCGTTTTCTCGTCGGTGTGCTGCGGCTTCGCGGCTACGACACGTGCGAGGCGGGAACGTTTCCGGAGGCGTGTCGTTGTGCCGATGAAGAGCCGTTTTCGCTTGCTCTGCTCGACATTCTGCTACCGGGCGGCGGAAGCGGGATTGAAGTGTTGCACTACATCAGAAACGCGCGAG
>CAVFCB010000176.1:0-2140 GCA_963620895.1 Bacteroidaceae bacterium
TAGATAAACTGACCGATAATGCTCTTGTGCTTCTCTTTCCCGTCGCTCACTCGGTAGTCAAAATAACGACTCCCCGAAATAATCTTTTCCAACGACCGAAGCACAGTGCGGTGAAGATTGCGTTTCTTCAACGTACTTTCTACTCCGCTTCTGTCAAACGACACAATCCTGCCGTCACTGCGGATTTCAACCTCCGTCCCGACAAGCGGCGACAAAATCTCTTTCTTGATTCGCGCCGTGTCTCGCTGCTCCTCAACACTCAGCGGAAACTCCGCATCCACCACTTCAACCGACGCATTCTCGTCATACGAACTCCCGAAAAACGCCGCTTGCTCACGAAGCGCAGCATCCGCTTCCAACGCCGCTTTCATCTCCGCTTCCGACGCAATGCGAACCTTCACGCCAGCTCGCCCGAGCCAACCGCCGAACTTCCGCACCTGCGCCTCAATACGACGCGTTCCCGCATCCGTAAACACACTAAGCGCACGCTGCATAAGCACACTCCTAAGCTGCTTCTTCTGCCATTCCCGCGCCCACGCCAAATCTTCCGGCTTCGTCAGACCGCTGTTCTCCAGCTTCGCTTCCTGCGCTCGATTCACGGCATCCGCTTCACTCAACTCAGGCGACTTCCCGCGAACCGCTTCCGCATCCGCTCTCCCCGGCGTCAACAGAAACGCTCCGCCGTCATTCACAATCATAATCTCCGACTTCCCGTTCCCGCGAACCGTCCGATTCACACTCACCATCGGCGTCCCGTCTTTGTTCGTCAACTTCGCCAAACGCCCGTAAACATCGTCAAAGTCAATCTCCCCGCGCTTGCCCGTCGAATCATATTCATTCGTAATCACATACGTCACACCGTTCGCATTCCCGTATTCAATCAACGCTTTCGCTTTTCGGAAAAATACCTCCGCATTCGAGTCGTCCGTATTGTCCTTCGAATAGCCTTGCGTGCCGATATACGCAGGATCAATAAATACCACATCCCCGCGACGAGCCTCTCGCGCCGCCGCCCATCCGTCGCCCTGCGTAACCTCAATCCCGCGCTCACGCAGCACGCGACTCGCCTCTCGGATTTTCTGCGCAATCTTCCGCTCTCCGTTTTTCACATCATAGTCAGACTTCAACACAGGATACGCCTGCTTCTTCGCACCGCGCTCCCCATTCGTCCGATGAAAGCCCGTAATGTCACCAGAGCCGATTTCCGTGACCTTGCTGTTCCCCACAGGCGGATGGGAAAACACAGCTTGCCCGTTCTGCCAAATCGTGCCCACAGGACGACTCTGCGTCGAATGATGCTGAACAAACAAATACAACGCCGCACTCCGCGCATCATTCTTCAAAAACACTCCGTGCGCATCCTCGCCCGGCTTGCTCAAATACGACGCACTCCCCACATGCTTCCCGTTCATCTCGTCTCGAAGCCAGTCCACAAGAATCTTCTGGACATTCCCGCCGACATGAACATCCCCGTCGCTTACCTCCTTGTACCACGGCTTCTCCTTCCGATTGAACGCTTCAAGCCGAACTTTGTATTCCGCCCATTCCGAACTCGCTAAAAACCGCTTCACCAACGAGTCCAACGCCGCAATCACACCTTCAGGATTCTCCTTAATCTGGTAATTCGCAACATAACGAACCGTCGACCACTCATTCCACCGATGCGCTCCCTTCGGCAACGCGCCCAACGCATCCAACGAATAAAAATAAATGTTGCTCCCGCCGAATAAGTCAAAAATGCGCCCGCCCGTCTTTTCGGCATACTCGCCGATCCGTCGAAACAACGCACTGTTGTTCGCAACCACCGCACTCTTGTTTCCCGCTATCAAATACGGCGCACGCCCGGAAAACGTCAACGCAGTAAACGCCTTCCCTCGCCCGCCTTGCGTCGCAACAGCTCGCGGCGTAGGCGAAAACGCTCGCGAATCCCCTTTCTTCGAAACCTCCGGTCGCACCGCCGCTTCGCCTACAATCTTTCGCGCCGCCGCATCGCCCTTGTTCGCCGCTTCCACCACTTTCTCCGCAGCGCCTCCCGCACTCTCCCCGGAAAAGTCCGCACTCCGTCCGTTCGCCTTGTCCTGCAATTCAACATCCCCTGCCGCCGCAACTTCCGTCACCAAGTCCCAGCCCAGCCGCTTCT
>CAVFCB010000177.1:0-2123 GCA_963620895.1 Bacteroidaceae bacterium
CATCCGGATATGTTTATTTTTACGGCGCGGATTTGACCAGGGCGAATTTCACAAGTGCGGAGATTACGAAATCACTGTTTAGAAAAAAAGTATTAGGATCCGATAGCGGCGCGACGCTGACGGAAGCTGTGTTCGCGGGCGTGACGATTACGGGTTCGGATTTCAACGGCGCGACACTGACGGGTGCGAATTTTGAAAACGCGAAAATCGGCGACTCATCTGGGTTGGTTTATTTTCAAGGCGCGAACTTGTCCAATACGAATTTCACAAACGCGAGCCTATCGCGTGTAAATTTGGATTCAGCAACACTGACGGGTGCGAACTTCACGGGCGCGGATTTGTATGTTTATTCCTCTACCGGCGCAGACCTAACCCAAGCAATTTTTGATGATGCCAGAGTGGGTGGAACCTTCCGCGGCGTTGATACGACCGGAGCGAGCTTCAAAAATACGACATTTTCTTTTTTTGACTTTTCCTCGACCGAGACTTCGGGAACGACAAATCTCCGAGGTGTGGATTTTTCGGAGTGCACGTTTACTCGCAATGGTTATTTTGATGGTGCCGATTTGACCGGAGCCTCGTTTTCAAATGTCTCCATGGGGACATGGGATGGGAAACGTATTCAAGACGAGGTTTCCTTTAACGGGGCAAATCTGACGCGTGCGAATTTCTCCGGTTCCCGCACACCTACTTTATTTTTAAATACAAATTTGACAGACACCGTGTTCGCAAATGCAGCGATGGTTTCCTTTTCGGATATATTTTCCGAATCGACCATGGTGCGGACGGATTTTCGAGGGAGCACGGGCTTGGACTTAGACTCCGCTTTGCAGAACGCGGGAACGGTAAAAAACGTGCTTGGAGTAAACGGCTATATTCACGGCTTTACGATGGCAAGCGCGGAGGACAGCTTCACGGTCAGTGCGCACGTGCCGGTTGAGGGCGCGAAAAGTATCGGGGCTGCGGTCGGCGCGGAAGTGATTTCCGGCGGGGCGGAGCTGACGATCGGCGAGGGAAGCTCGCTTTCGATTGAGAAGTCGCTGAGCGTCGAGGCGGGAAGCGCGCTCATTTTGGGCGCGGGAACGGAGCTGCGCTTCAATTGGATTTCGGACACGAACGCGTATTCGCAGTTGTCGATACTCGACGGCGGGAGCTTGAATTTTTCCTCCGATACGAAAATCATCATCGGCGGCGCGGGAGCGGATGCGCGCCTCGGACGTTTTACTCTGATTGAGTGGGCGGACGGCTCGACGATGCCCGATTGGAGTTCGCTGACCAAGGGCGGCGGAATCGCCCTTTATTATGACGACGGCGAGAGTCGTTACGAAAATGACATGTGGGATTTTTCCACGAGCGGGAACGCTCTTTCCATTACGGTTTATTCGGTGCCCGACACGGAAATTCCCATAAGCACGAAAGACGGATCCGTAATACTTCCGTGGAAGGGATGCACCGGACGCTTTGATCCGACGGTGTCGGAATTTGAAGGAACGATTTCGGGCACCGGATCGATTTGTTCCGACCACGACCTTACGTTCTCCGGTGATGCGAGCGCGCACACGGGAACGACCGACATTGAGTCGGGGAAGTTCACGGTTGTCGAAGACGCGGATCTCGGTACGGGCGAGTTTGAAGTTGCGTCCGGGGGAACGTTGCAGCTCGAAGGCACGCGCGATTTTGAAAATAAGCTTTCCGGCGCGGGAACGTTGACCACGGCGGGCGCGATTACGCTAAGCGGCGATGCCTCGGCGCACACGGGAACGACGAAGGTCGAAAGCGGCACGTTGACGGTCACGGGAACGTCGAAACTCGGCGACACGGGCGATTTTGAAGTTGAGGGAACGCTTGTGCTCAACGGTAACCGCGATTTCAAGAATGCGACGAGCGGCGAGGGCATGATGAAAATCGCTTCGGGCACGACAACGTTCAAGGAAGATGTCGGCGTAAAAACGCTCACCGTTTCGCAAAATGCCACGGCAACGCTCGCCTCGGGCATCGGGCTGACGCAAGCGAACGCGAGTGTTGAGATTGCGGGAACGCTCGCGCTTAACGGCAACCGCACTTTCGCGAACGCGACAAGCGGCATCGGAACGCTGAAAGTGGATTCGGGGTCAACGCTCTTC
>CAVFCB010000178.1:0-2123 GCA_963620895.1 Bacteroidaceae bacterium
GGGAACGGCTGTCCCGTCATGCTGAGCAGTTCGATTCAGGCAACGCTTATCGGGCGCTACGGCGAATCCGATTACGGCAAAAGCAAGCTCGCCGGCGAGGAGCTTTTTTTCGCTTACGCGAAAGAAACGGGCGCCAAGGTGCTCGTCTATCGCTTCCCGAATCTTTTCGGCAAATGGTGCCGTCCGAACTACAACAGCGCGGTCGCGACCTTCTGCCACAACATTGCAAACGATTTGCCCGTTCGCGTGAACGATCCCGTGACGGAGCTCGAGTTGCTTTACATCGACGACCTCGTCGAAGAAATGCTCGCCGCGCTTTCCGGGCGGGAACACCGTTGCGAGTTTGACGGACTGAAAACCGTTCTCGCCCCGGCGGGACGCTACTGCGCGGCGCCGATCACGCACCGCGTCACGCTCGGCGAAATCGTTGCACTCTTGGAACGTTTTCGCGCGTTCCCGCAAACGCTGGTGATGCCCGAAATTCCCGCCGGCTCTTTTGCAAAAAAACTTTATTCGACGTTTCTGAGCTACTTGCCGCAGGGGGAAACCGCGTTCCCGCTGAAAATGAATCTCGACGAACGCGGCAGCTTTACGGAACTTCTCAAAACCGAAAAATGCGGGCAATTCAGCGTGAACGTGAGCAAGCCCGGCATCACGAAAGGCAAGCATTGGCACCACACGAAATGGGAATTCTTCATCGTCGTCGCCGGGCGCGCGCTTATTCGGGAACGCGAAATCGGCACGGGAACGGTGCGCGAATTTGAAGTTTCCGGCGAAAAAATTCAGGCGGTCGCGATGCTTCCGGGATTCACGCACGACATTACGAACCTGTCCGATTCGGAAAATCTGGTCACGCTGATGTGGGCGAACGAAAACTTCGATCCCGCTCGCCCAGACACATTTTTCGAGGAAATCGGAGGATAGCGGTCGGCGTCCGGCTTTTGAACTTCCACGGATTTCACAATTTTTTGAGATGACCGAAAACGAGACGATATATGCGATACGCGGCGCGAAACTTCGCCGAGGAATTCTCGTGAACTTCAACACTACCGACATTCGCGGTTCCATTTGGACGAAAGTCAACGGCTACGACGCTCCCGAACAAAAAACTTTTTTATCCGTGGGAGAAATTTTCTCATGAAATCCGACTATTCCGATATCCGCTTTCGCGGGAATGAAAAACTTAAGCTTCTCATCATCGCGGGAACACGCCCGGAAATCATCCGCCTTTCCGCCGTCATCACGAAATGTCGCCGCTTTTTCGACGTCGTGCTCGCGCACACCGGACAAAACTACGACTACAATCTCAACGGCGTGTTTTTCAAAGACCTCAAACTCGCCGAACCCGAAGTTTACATGGATGCCGTGGGCGACGACCTCGGCTCCACCGTCGGCAACATCATCGCCGCGTCCTACAAACTCATGACGGCGATTCGCCCCGACGCCTTGCTCATTCTCGGCGACACGAACAGTTGTCTCAGCGCGATTTCCGCAAAGCGGCTGCACATCCCGATTTTCCACATGGAAGCCGGGAATCGCTGCAAAGACGAATGTCTGCCGGAGGAAACCAACCGCCGCATCGTGGACATTATCAGCGACGTGAATTTGTGCTACAGTGAACACGCTCGCCGCTACCTCGCCGAAAACGGGTTGCCGCGGGAACGCACTTACGTCACGGGATCGCCGATGGCGGAAGTCCTTCGCGCGAATCTCGCCGAAATCGAAGCGAGCGACGTTCACGCGCGGCTCGGTCTTGAAAAAGGGCGCTACATTCTGCTCAGCGCGCACCGCGAAGAAAATATCGATACGGAGAAAAATTTCACGAGCCTTTTCAACGCCATCAACGCGCTCGCGGAAAAATACGCGATGCCGATTCTCTACAGCTGCCATCCGCGTTCCCGCAATCGCTTGGAACAAAGCGGATTCCGGCTGAATCCGCGCGTAATTCGCCACGAGCCGCTCGGCTTCCACGATTACAATTGCCTGCAAATGAACGCTTTCGCCGTCGTCAGCGACAGCGGCACGCTTCCGGAAGAAAGCAGCTTTTTCACCTCCGTCGGGAAACCGTTCCCGGCGGTCTGCATCCGTACGAGCACGGAGCGCCCCGAGGCCCTCGACAAGGG
>CAVFCB010000179.1:0-1451 GCA_963620895.1 Bacteroidaceae bacterium
GTATGACCTCCTCCAACGAGGGATTCGGAATGGTGCTCTTGGAAGCATCAACTTTCGGTTGCATCCCGATTGCATTCGACGCGTTTCCGACGGCACGAAGCATCATCGAAAACGGAAAGACCGGCGTGCTTGTTCCGCCCCTTGACGTTCCCGCATACGTCCGCACGATGGAACGCCTTATGAGAAAAAACGATCTCGTAAATCCTGATGAATGTCGGAAAAACACACAGCGCTACACTGTTTCCGCAATTGCGACTCGTTGGCTTAAACTTTTTGAACTCCTCCGAAAAAAATCATGAAAAATTGCAGGATGCCGGGAACGGCTTTTCTCTGAATACGAACAACGAAAGGAATCATGGACACAACACAGGAAAAAACTTTGGTTTCGGTTGTCGTTGTCGCCTACAACTCGTCGAAGACGATTTTGGAGACGCTGGACAGCGTTTTTGCGCAGACGTATTCGCCGCTGGAATTGATTGTCGCGGATGATGCTTCGACGGACGACACGGCGGCAATTGCGCGCGAATGGATTGACGCGCACCGTTCCCGCTTCGTGCGCACGGAAATTCTCATCGCCGAAAAAAACGGCGGCATTCCCGCGAATCTGAACCGAGGCATCGGCGCGGCGCAGGGCGTTTTTATGAAAAGCATCGCCGCGGACGACATTCTTCTCCCGAACTGCATCGCGGACAATGTCGAGTTCATGAACGCGCACCCGGAAGCGACCGTTGTTTTTTCGAAAATCAGAGAATTTTCAACCACGGCGAACGGTGAAAAAAAATTCGCGAAAGACACGATCCCGCAAACGGTGCCGAAATTCTTTGAACTTTCTCCGCAAGAACAGCACGACGAGCTTTTGTCCGAATGTTGCCTCAACGCGCCGAGCGGATTTTTCAGAACGGAGGCAAGAAAACGGTCGCCGTACAACCCGCTCTATCCTGCTATGGAAGATTGGCCGAAATGGCTGCAACTCACGGGCGCGGGAACGAAATTATTCTTCTTGGACAAAGAAACCGTTCTCTATCGGGTGGGCGACTCCGTATCCGCCGCCGCAACGAACACGTTTTACAGCACCAGATTCATGGATTCGCGAAAACTTTTCTACTTGGTCGAACTCCGCTCGGAACTCGTTTCGCGAGGAATGAAAAAGCTGAAAGCCGGATACGACAGAGAATTTCTGCGCTACGATCTGACGTTGGCGTTGCTCGGGAACAAAAAAACGGCGTGGACATCTTTTTGCCGCCACATCATCAGCCGGTTTTTGAAAATTTTCGTTCGCTGACACGATGAATCTTCTCTTCCTACACACCGTGGCGATCGATCCGCAGAAAGGCGGGATCGAAAAGGTCTCTCGACTTCTCGCAGACGAGCTGACTGCGCGCGGGCACGTTGTCAGTTTCTTGTCCATGATGGACGTTTTCCGGGAGACGTGCGATACCGCACGACAGTCT
>CAVFCB010000179.1:1461-2111 GCA_963620895.1 Bacteroidaceae bacterium
GTTCCCGCACGTCTTTCGGGAAGCGGGAGTTCGGCTCATCGTCGCCGTTCACACCGATCCCGAATTTTTCAAGCGGCTTGTTCGCGGAAAATTTGAGCTGAAATACGGTCGGGCGGCGGCAGTGTTGCTCGCTCCCGTTCTTGCGTTGAAAATTTTGCTTCGAAAAATAAAACAGGCTCGGCTTTACAAAACAAACGCCGTCGCCGCAGAAAAGGTCGTCCTGCTTTCGGAAAAATTCATTCCCGTTTATTCGAAGTATATCCGCAAGGAAGACCGTGCGAAACTGTGCGCGATTCCCAATCCCGCGGAAAAACCTGCCGAGACGGTTGCGGAAAAACAAAACGAACTTCTTTACGTCGGAAGAATGACGCTCTCGGAAAAACGAGTAGATCTTCTTCTCAAAGTTTGGGCTGCGGTTCAGAACGAATTTCCGGAATGGCGGCTGACGCTTGTCGGCGGAGGACGCGATGAAGAAAAAATTCGGGAAATGAGCGAAAAACTGAAGCTCCGTCGCATCTCCTTTGAAGGGTTTCAAAAACCGGAGAAATACTACGCCCGCGCGTCGATTTTCTGCCTCACGTCCGCGTTTGAAGGCTTCGGACTCGTTCTCGCCGAAGCCTCCGCTTACGGATGCGTTCCCGTGGCGTTTG
>CAVFCB010000180.1:0-2054 GCA_963620895.1 Bacteroidaceae bacterium
TTCTTTGGTTCTGTAAAAATCGCGAAGCGAGAAAATATCGTCCGCTCTTGAAAATGAAAAAATTCGGAGGGCAAGGTGCTTCCGCATACGGTAAAATCGAACTTGGAGACGGCGAGAAAATGTCGATTTCCGATTTCGAAAAACGATTTAAGACTTCATTCGATTACGATCGCCGATGTGAATTCGACGAACATTGTCGAGTGTATGCACTCGACAATGTGACTTCTGCAAACCATGGACAAGGTGTGGGAGGAACCGGTTTTTCTGAATTTGAATATTGTGGGAAATTGTTTAGCCCGGGGAAAGGAAATCGGGCGTTTACAACTCACCCTGCGGGAATGAATCGCTTAGCGCACGCGAGTCGGCTGGGCATAAGCGAAAATGGGAAACTGGGCTACATTCGCTATTTTGAGGATTTCGCCGCGTTCCCGCTGAACAACATTTGGCCGGATACTCTTGGGCAAAATCAATTCGGCGGAGACAAAATTTACGTTGTTCAGACTGGGCTGACTATCATCCAACGTTGCATCCTGATGACGACGGATCCGGGGGATTTGGTTCTGGATCCGACCTGCGGTTCGGGAACGACGGCGTATGTCGCGGAGCAATGGGGGCGGCGCTGGATTACGATTGATACATCGCGCGTGGCGTTGGCGCTTGCGCGGGGGCGAATCATGGCGGGGCGTTTCCCGTATTACATTTTGAAAGACTCTCCGGAAGGGCAAAAAAAGGAAGCGGAAATCGCGGGAACGTTTCCATCGTCGCAACCGACGAAAAACGACATTCGGCTCGGATTCGTCTATGAACGTGTTCCGCACATTACGCTGAAATCCATCGCGAACAACGCGAATATCGACGTAATCTGGGACGAATTTCAGGAGCGCATGGAACCGTTGCGGGAACGCCTGAACGCGCTTTTGAAAAAGAACTGGAAGGAATGGGAAGTCC
Organism: Bacteroidaceae bacterium; assembly: GCA_963620895.1. Classification (GTDB taxonomy): domain Bacteria; phylum Verrucomicrobiota; class Verrucomicrobiia; order Opitutales; family UBA953; genus Spyradosoma. The sequence goes on from CAVFCB010000180.1 coordinate 949, forward strand.
CGCGCGAGGCAGACGCCGCATGGTCGGCGGAGGCGAAAAAAGTCCATGCCGAATGGCGGCGGGAACGCCTCGAACGGCAAAAGCGGATGGACGCGAGCATCGCCGTTTCCGCAGACGTCGAATACCTCTACGACAAACCGTATTCGGACGGGAAAAGGGTGCGCGTTGCGGGGCCGTTCACCGTGGAATCCGTTTCCCCGCATCGCATGTTGGCGATGGACGAGAACGACGAGCTCGTGGAGCCGTTCCGCATCGCGGAATCCGTGCCGAAGACCGATTTTGCGACGATGATTTTGGAAAACCTGAAGACGGCGGGCGTGCAACAGGCGCACAAGGCGAACCGCATCGAGTTTTCGAGCCTCGTGCCGTTTCCGGGAATGTTCGTCTGCGGAGAAGGGCACTATTCGGAAGGCGAAAAGGAGCGCCGCGCGGCGATTTTCGTCGGACCGGAGTTCGGAACGGTTTCGCGTGCGGACTTGGTGGAGGCGGCACGCGAGGCGGCGGAATGCAAGTTCGACGTGCTCATTGCGTGCGCATTCAACTACGATGCGCATTCGACGGAATTCGAAAATCTCGGACGCGTTCCCGTGCTGAAAGCGCGCATGAATGCGGAATTGCACATGGAGGAAGACTTGAAGAATACGGGGAAGGGCAATCTCTTCGTGATTTTCGGCGAGCCCGACATCGAGTTGTTGCACGACGAAAAGAACGGGAGCCTGCGCGTCCGCGTAAAAGGCGTGGACGTTTTCAAACCGAGCGAAGGGCGCGTGGAGAGCTCGGGAACGGACGGCATCGCGTGTTGGTTCGTTGATACGGACTACAATTCGGAAAGCTTTTACGTGCGGCAGACGTATTTTCTCGGGCAGAAAAATCCTTACGAGGCGTTGCGTAAAACGCTCAAAGCGGAAATCGACAAGGATGCGTGGGATTCGCTGAACAGCGATATTTCGCGACCGTTCCCGCCGCCGAAAAGCGGGCGCATCGCGGTGAAGGTCATCAATCATCTCGGCGATGAAGTAATGAAAGTTTTCCGCGTCAAATGACGCGGGAACGCGGAATTTTCGCGGTTGCGGAATTTTTCGGAAATTTCTAAATTTTTCTGCGTC
>CAVFCB010000181.1:0-2034 GCA_963620895.1 Bacteroidaceae bacterium
GGCAAATTTTCCTGAAAAACATACCCCCGCGCAAGTAAAAACTCCCGTTCCCGCACGCAAAGCCTCACCAAAAACGACACCGAAGGAGACTTTGAGGAATCGCGGGAACGTCAGTAGACGAGATCTATCCGCTTGTCTTCCCGCGTTTTTTCGAGGTTGAGAATTTCGCCTTTTAAGCGGCGAATTTCCTGTGTCGCGAGCAGACAGGAGCGAGCGAGATTGAAAGCCTTTCGGCAATGAATTTCGTCTTCAAGCGCCTCAATTTTTCGATCTTCGTATTCGCTCTTCAATTCTTTTGCTACCCGATTTTTGTATGCCACCGCATCGCGTTTCTCTTCAACTTCTTTCAACGTTTTATGGATTCCCGAGAGCTCCTGTCGCAACTTTCGAATTTTCAATGCGTTGGTCTCTATTTCATTTTTGAATTTCGGGCGTTGAAAAGTCGGGCTTTCATCGTGAAGTTTTTTTACGCGGTTGTATGCATTAACGGCAACTTCCGCGCGTCTCTCGATTGATTTGAATTTTTCGGTGAGCGCCGATTCTTCCTTGTAGATTTCTTCTTCCTGAGCATCAAGAAATTTCAGCTGTTTTTCAATGTTGTCGAGTTTGGCGCTCATCTCTTGAAATCGGCGTTTCGCGTTCTCGATTTCGTTCGCGTAGGCGTTCATGTAGCGTTCGATTTGGTCGATATCCTCGTCCGTTTCTCCGCGGTGCCAAATTTTCAGTTCTACGCGTTCCGGCGGCGCATTTTTCAGCAAAGAAATCAAATCTGCGGCGGCGGCGTTTTTGTTGTATTTGTATCTCAGCAGTTCCTCTTGGAGTGCTTTGATTGCGAATTCGTCGGTGTTTACTCCGCGCGCCGAGCCGATTTTCGATATTCTTCGTTGCTCTTCCTTTTCCTCATTTCGAAGTGTTTCCGATGTTTCGTGCTCCGTGTAAGAGGAGAAAAAACGTTCTCCGATTGCGAAGATTCCGAAGAAGAAAAGCGCGACGATTCCCGCGCATATTGCGCCGATTGACCAGATGTAACGCATGTCAGAAAAAAAGAGATTATCGGTGAAGACTACTTGAGTTTGTCATAGCGGAAGATGACATCGATTTTTTCGACGAATCCGTAGCAACGAAAGAAACTTCCTTCCCTTTTTACGAGCACGTTTTCTCCGCTCGGGAGAACGTAATGACCGAGGAGCATGGTGCTTTTGGGCCAGCGACTATTCCAGCGCCCGCTTGCCCACGTCGAGGGGATCTCCTTAACGATGAAAAAATCCGCATCCTTGAGCAGCGGAATTTTGCTGTTCGGGAAGAACTTTTTTCGTTCGGCTTCGTCGGAGGAAAGAGGGAGAACGTCCGTTGAATAGGAAATGATCAGTGTGCCGATGGGCTTTTTCTCTTTGTTCGTCAACGTCATCGATCCGCCGTATTCATTGATGAAGCTTCCAATGGGCGCGACGGCTTCCGGAATCCTTTTTTTATAAAAATTTCGTGTTTCGTATTGGATTTGAGATTTTACCCACTGGTAGCGGCGCACACGAAGCGACTGCGGGGTCGCTTTCGCTTCCGCGCGAGCTTGTCTGAAAAACGTTTCTTTAATCTTGAAAGATTTCGTGTTTTCGGGCGTTAAAATAAACTTTTGCGCGTTCAGTTTTTTTGCGAGTTTTTTGATGGCTTCTTCGTTGACGACTTGCTGAGGCTCCACCGTTTCGGTTTGGGTTTCCACGCCGTTCTCCGTTTCGACGTTATACCGGATTTTTACGGCGGATTCCGTATCAAGAATGCCGAACGGCGTGACCTTAATCTCCGCGTGCGCGGGAACGAGGAAAAGAGCGGAAATAAGCGTCAAAGAAACGAGCTTTCGCTTCGCAGTTAGGGGTGTCATGTTTCCCATTCTGTTCGCTCGCCGTTATGAGTCAATATTGAAAGATCTTTTTCTCTTCGGATCGCTGTGCCTCAAAAAAAACGCGTTCCCGTGCGGGAACGCGTTTTTTTGAACGTTGCAAATAGAGATTATTTGCAGCGGGCGATGATGTCGTCGGA